>NZ_HG966617.1:2168220-2468220 GCF_000689395.1 Candidatus Phaeomarinobacter ectocarpi | reverse complement strand
GCGAGCATCGGACACGGTGTAGGTATGGGTATCGCCATCATCCACGTCTGTTGTGGAAAGCGCTCCAACGACAGCACCGGCCGCATTTTCGGCTACGGACGTATTGTCGAGTGCAATGTCTGTCGCGACTTCGTTTTCGTCGCCGACAGAGATGTTGAATGTCTCGGTGCGTGACAGGCCGCCAGCATCGGTGGTTGTGACGTTGATGGAAACGCTGTCACCAGCTTCATGATCGAGTGCGACACCATCTTTCAGCTTCAGCTGACCGTCGACAACTTCGAACCGGTTGTCAGACACGGCATAGCTGTGCGTGTCGCCGTCATCCACATCTGTCGTGGACAGGGTGCCAATGACAGCGCCAGCCGCGTTTTCAGCAACAGACGTATTGTCGAGCGCAATGTCGGTGGCGACTTCGTTCACGTCGCCGACAGAGATGTTGAATGTCTCGGTGCGTGACAGGCCGCCAGCATCGGTTGTTGTGACGTCGATGGAAACACTGTCGCCCGCTTCATGGTCGAGCGCGACGCCGTCCTTCAGCTTCAGATTGCCATCAACAACTTCAAAGCGGGCATCTGAAACGGAGTAGGTGTGCGTATCGCCGGAGTCCGTGTCAGTCGTTGACAGGGTGCCGACGACGGCACCAGCGGCATTCTCAGCAACAGAAGTGTTGTCGAGGTTGATGTCTGAGGCGGCTTCGTTTGCATCACCAACGGTGACGGTGAACGTTTCTGTGTGCGACAGGCCGCCGGTGTCGGTGGTTGTGACATCGACGGCAACGCTCTCAGCTGTTTCATGGTCGAGGGATACGCCATCTTTCAGCTTCAGCTGGCCGCCGACAACTTCGAAACGGTCGTCAGACACGGCATATGAGTGGCTATCGCCAGCATCCACATCTGTTGTGGAGAGCTTGCCAACCACGGCGCCGGCTTCGTTCTCTTCAACCGTACCGCCGACACCGTTTGCCTTGATGGAGTCCAGGTCAGCATTGGCAAACACGCGGACACCGGGTCCGTCGATGGTGCCAAGAAACTCGCCGCCAACGCCGCCCTGGGTGCTGCTGGTCGTATGGCCGACACTCATTGTGTCGCCACCGTCCCAATCGCTGTCGTTCCAGTCGGTCTTTGATGCAACCAGGCTGTTCGCCTCGGTCATGTCACCGGGGGATAGCTCGTCTGACAGCAGGAGTTTCAGTGTATTGCTGGTTTTGTCGAGCTCGAGAGCCAGGTTGTAAGACGTGGCGCCATCAACAGGCACGCTCAGTTCCAGGTTGTTTCCTGAGCCCGCATAGATGTTGAGCTGACCATCCTCAATCACGACGTTGAGGCCGGTTCCGCCACCACCTGTTTCAAACAGGGTCTGCGCGCCGCCGGTGTCTTCCGAAGTTGTGAACGAGACGGCTACGACGGCGGAATCCGTTTCAAGACCCCGATCGCTGATGCTGTCGGAGGAGCTGTCGCCGTCCTGGCCGTTATAGTCAGCGCTGATGTAATCCGCGTCGCTGAGCGTGATGTCAACGGGTGCTTCGTTCACGTCGTCGATGGCAACCGTGAAGGTTTCGGTATGGGTCAGACCACCTGAATCAGTGGTCGTCACATCCATGGAAACCGTGCTTTCGGTTTCATGGTCCAGTGAGACACCATCCTTGAGCTTGAGCTGTCCGTCTACGACTTCAAAGCGATTGTCCGAGACTGTGTAGGTGTGCGTATCACCAGCATCTACATCAGATGTGGACAGATCTCCCACAACAGCACCTGCATCATTTTCGTTGATGGAGGCGTTGGATTGTTCCAGCTGGTTGACGTCATTCAGATCTGAATCCGCGAATACGCGAACGCCCGGCCCATCGATGGTGCCAAGGAAGTCTCCGCCAACGCTGCCCTGAGTGCTGCCGGATGCATTGCCAATAGCCAGATTGTCGCCACCGTCCCAGTCGGTATCGGTCCAGTCGGTTCTTGAGGCGGCAAGGCTATTGGCCTCCGTCATCTCGCCCGGGCTCAGATCATCGGACAGAAGGAGCTTGAGCGTATTGCTCGTTTTGTCGAGCTCCAGTGCCATGTTGTAGGAGGTCTCGCCGTCAATCGGCACACTCAGCTCGAGATTGTTGCCGGAGCCCGCATATACATTGAGCTGACCGTCTTCGATGACGATGTTGAGGCCGGTGCCGCTGCCACCTGTTTCAAACAGGGTCTGCGCCCCGCTCGTATTGTCAGCTGTCGTGAACGAGATCGAGACGACGGCCTGGTCTGTTTCAAGACCGCGCTCACTGATGCTGGTGCCGGAGCTATCGCCGTCCTGTCCTGAAAAATCGGCAGGCGCAAATGTGCCGTCATTCAGCGCAATATCCATTGGCGCTTCATTTACGTCGCCAACTGAGATGTTGAAGGTTTCCGTACGGCTCAGGCCTCCTGCATCTGTGGTGATGACATCAAGGGACACACTGTCGGTGGTCTCATGATCAAGAGATACGCCGTCCTTGAGCTTCAGATTGCCGTCGACAACCTCGAAGCGAGCGTCGGATACGGTGTAGGTATGGGTATCGCCATCATCCACGTCTGTCGTGGAAAGCGCTCCAACGACAGCTCCGGCAGCATTTTCGGCTACGGACGTATTGTCGAGTGCAATGTCTGTCGCGACTTCGTTTTCGTCGCCGACAGAGATGTTGAATGTCTCTGTGCGTGACAGGCCGCCAGCATCTGTGGTTGTGACGTCGATGGAAACGCTGTCGCCTGCTTCATGGTCGAGCGCGACGCCATCTTTCAGTTTCAGCTGGCCGTCAACGACTTCGAACCGGTTGTCAGACACGGCATAGCTGTGCGTGTCGCTGTCATCCACATCTGTCGTGGACAGGGTGCCGACCACTGCGCCAGCAGCGTTTTCGGCTACGGACGTATTGTCGAGTGCAATGTCTGTCGCGACTTCGTTTTCGTCGCCGACAGAGATGTTGAATGTCTCGGTGCGTGACAGGCCGCCAGCATCGGTTGTTGTCACGTCGATGGACACACTGTCGCCAGCTTCATGGTCGAGCGCGACGCCGTCCCTCAGCTTCAGATTGCCATCAACAACTTCAAAGCGGGCATCTGAAACGGAGTAGGTGTGCGTATCGCCATCATCCACGTCAGTCGTCGTCAGGGTGCCGATGACGGCACCGGCTGCATTCTCGGCAACAGTTGTGTTGTCGAGCGCAATGTCCGTGGCAACTTCATTCACGTCGCCAACGGCCACGCTAAATGTTTCGGTGCGGCTCAGGCCGCCAGCGTCCGTTGTCGTAACATCGATGGAGATGCTGTCGCCGGACTCATGATCCAACGCCACGCTGTCTTTCAATTTCAGCTGACCGTCGACGACTTCGAAGCGTGTGTCAGAGACTGAGTAGCTGTGAGTGTCTCCTGCATCGGGATCTGTCGTTGACAGGTTCCCAATGATTGCGCCAGCTGCGTTTTCGGCAACCGACGTGTTGTCCAGGGCGATGTCAGTTGCAACTTCATTGACGTCGCCGACTGAGATGTTGAACGTCTCGGTACGGCTCAGGCCACCGGCGTCGGTTGTGGTGACATCAATTGAGATGCTGTCGCTGGCTTCATGATCAAGCGCCACGCCGTCTTTCAGCTTCAGCTCGCCGTCGACGACTTCAAAACGGGCGTCAGACACAGAATAGCTGTGGGTGTCGCCTGCATCCTGGTCTGTGGTGGACAGGGTGCCGATCACGGCACCTGCAGTGTTTTCAGCCACACTTGTGTTATCGAGGGTAATGTCAGTGGCGACTTCATTGACGTCATCGACAGCGACAGTGAAGGTTTCTGTGTATGAAAGGCCTCCTGTGTCCGTGGTCGTCACGTCGATGGAAATTGTTTCTGCGGCTTCATGATCAAGCGCGACGCCGTCTTTGAGCTTGAGCTGTCCGCCCACCACTTCAAAGCGATCATCAGACACCGCATAGGTATGGGTGTCACCGGCGTCCTGGTCCGTGGTGGAGAGTGTGCCAACAACGCCACCCGCGGCGTTTTCAGCAATATTGGTGTTGTCCAGTGCGATGTCCGTCGCAACTTCGTTGACGTCCACGATGTCCAGGGTTACCGTCTCGAAGTAGACATTTCCTGAGCTGTCCGTCACGCGCAGGGGCAGGTCAACGGAGGCCAACGCCTCATGATCGAGGACAGCGCCTTCCTTGACGAGAACGGCATTGCCGACAATCTCGAACATGTCCGATGAACCGACGATCTCATAGGTGAAGACTTCACCTGAATCCGGATCAATTGCGCTGAGAACAGCCACAACGGTACCTGGCGCTGCATTTTCAAAGACGCCGGCATTGTCGAGCAGAATGTCTGTTGGCGGACGGTTGACGATTTCCGTGTCGTCGTCATTTTCCGGCAACACAGGGGCCTGTGCTGCATCTTGTGCCGCTGCGGCCGTTGTCTCTGCTTCCGCGCCCTGTCCGCCATTCGGGTTGTCGGCCAGCCGTGCGATGCGGTCGGTCAGCGCTTCCAGCGTGGAAATGCCGGTGGTCAGCGTCTCATCAAGGTCTGTGTTTTCAAGAGTCGCGGCGGGGGGGACGTCGGTGGGTTCAATCGATGTCTCTGTATAGGAGACGGCGCCGCTCGTGGTACCGAGGTTGCCGTTATTGCCTCCGGTAGATGCGCCTTCAGGTGTCACACTTGAGCCAACAAAGGCGGTATCTGTGTTGGGTGCTCCAACGGTGCCATCTGTCGTGCCCGGATCCAGGGGGACACGGGTCCCTGTGTGGATGTTGGGATTTGCGGGGTCACTTTCCCCCTGCAGGACATCGAGAGAGCCATAGTCGCGCGCACGTTCAACCGCTTCGTCGCGGGCAGTGGCATTGGCACTGTCCAGACGGAACGCTTCGGCAGCGTCGCTGTCTTTTTTCGGGCTAGGGGTGCTGTTGGTGTCCTGACCGTCAGCCATACTCGAACTCCTGTTCAAAACATACGCCGCCCAAACTTTCTGGAGTGGCGTCTTGTGAGAGGCGATGCGCCTGTTGCCGAAAAGGCCGGCAAACGGCGGACGCAACTTCCCTCAGTGTTGAGAACAGTTTGAAACAAGACCGGTTAAGTCTTGCTTTAAGGAACTGGTAAAGAGCGGCCGGGAAATTTCTCTCCCAATGCGTGTATTTACCGCTTTGCGCAACTTACAGGGTGTGTGTTTTTGGCCCAAAACTGCGGCCATTAAAATTTGAATTAACTAAGTAGAAAATGTTGACGTTTACCAATCGGGGATCGAGAGAACCCGAATTGGATTTTCCGTCAGTGGAAGAGCAAGCAGCTGATACCCCGCCTACCGTAAAGCAAAGTCTTATGCGGAAAATGGGCTTTGGGGCTGAGGACAGCGAGAGCGGTGTCGTGCCGCCTCGGCTGAGCCGTGCTGTCTGGGTGTCTTCGCTCGCCATCAACATCCTGGCGCTTGGTCTGCCCATGGTCATTCTGCAGGTGTATGACCGTATTCTTCCTAACGAGGCGCTTGGTACTTTCGGGTTGCTGCTGGGTGGTCTCGCCGTCGTCCTGGTTCTTGATGCCACGTTGAAGATCGCCCGCGCCCATGTGGTGGGGTGGGCTGCTGCACAGTTTGAGCATCGAACCGCGACGGAACTGGTTGGCCGGTTTCTATATGCAAGCCCGGCGGAAATCGAAAAGGCACCTCCCGGTGTCCACCTGGACCGATTGCAGGCCATCGATACATTGCGAGAGTTTTACGGCGGGCAGTCCCGGCTGCTGCTGGTGGACCTGCCATTCCTGTTTATCTTCCTTGGACTGATCTTTGTCATTGGTGGGCCGGTGGTACTCGTCCCTCTGGCCATGATTGCGTTGCTGGCGGTGGTTTCCATCTTTGCCGGGCGTGCGCTCAAGGAACGCCAGGCCCAGCGCGCCGAGCTTGATGACCGCCGCTACAGCTTCATCATTGAAGCGCTGTCAGGCATCCAGACGATCAAGAGCATGGCCATGGAGCCGCAGATGCAGCGCCGCTACGAGCGGCTGCAGAGCACGGGCGCGGGATCTGCCTACAAATCCATCGTTCTGGGCAATTTGGTTCAGACCATCGGTGGCATCATCTCCAACCTCACCATGATCCTGATTGTCTCTGCCGGGGCCTTGCTGGTGATTGGCGGGTCATTGTCCGTGGGCGGATTGGCTGCCTGCACATTGCTGGGTGGTCGGGCGTTGCAGCCTCTTCTCAAGGGGATGAGCGTATGGACGCAACTCCAAAGCCTTGATGTTGCGCGGGCGCAGGTGGCCGAACTTCAGGAAATGGACGCGGCGCCGCAAAGCGAACCTGTCCGCATCGACGACCTCAAGGGCAACGTGTCGTTCCGCGACGTCACTTTCCGCTATGGCGAGGGTGATGCCCTTCTCGACAAGTTCAGCCTTATTGTGAAGCCCGGCGAGATGCTTGCCCTTACGGGGCCTGAAGGCGACGGTAAGTCGACGCTGCTCAAAATGATCATGGGTGAGCTGGCGCCTGATGAGGGGCAGGTCTTCATTGACCAATATGAGGCAAGCGGCGCGCGGCGCGACGACCTGGCGCTGGACATTGCGTACATGCCGGCCATGGCAACGCTCTTCAAAGGCACCATTCTAGAGAACCTCACGATGTTTCGCGAAGGCGATGCCATTGACCGCGCGCGTGAAGCTGCGCGGATGATCGGCCTTGAGGAAGACATTCACCGGCTGCCGCAGGGCTATGACACAGAAGTCAGTCAGGGCATTTCCGATGAACTCCCCGGCGGCATGATGCAACGCATTGTGATTGCCCGCGCCCTGGCGCGTGATGCCCGCATTCTGCTCTTTGATGAAGCCAATGCCGGACTTGACCGCAAGGCAGACACCCAACTGACAGATGCACTGATGGAGCTCAAAGGCAAAATCACGATCATCGCCGTCAGCCATCGGCCGTCGCTCATTCGGCTGGCCGATCGCGTGATCTCTATCCGCAAGGGGCGGGCGCGGCTCAACCACGAATTTGCCCCGCAACGCCAGGCCGTGGAACCGGAGGCTGCGACAGAAGCTGACGCTGATGCGGCTACGGCGCAGGGCGAAGAAACCAATCGGGATGCAGCCGCTCAGGCAGGAGGTGCTGCATGAGTATGCCAGCATCCGCGCCGCGTCTTGAAAACCTGCTGCATGGCGGTGGCATTTCAAGTTTCCAGCCGACATCCGCCACCGGCGCATGTCTGGTGCCGTTGCTTCATGCGCTGGGCTGGCGCGGTGAAGCCCGTCATCTGGCTGAAGCCCTGCCACACTTTGCGGACTCTCTTGATCTTGCCGACCTGCGGATGGTGTTGGCCAATCTGCACTACGTAACAGTGCCTGAGCGCACCACGCTGGCTGATCTGCGCGCAGAGTTGCTGCCTTGCCTGTTTGAGCAGGACGGCAAGACAGCCGGCCTTGTTCTTGAGCGCAATGGCGACATGCTGACGGTGCTTGATGGTGTGCTGGGGGACGTGGTTGAAGTTTCCGCCAGTGGGACCCTTGGCACCGCTTACTACATTCGCAAGTCCAGTGAATCCCTTGAAGAGCAGGAGAAGGCTGCTCAGCGCAACTGGCTGGGTGATGTGGTCAAGCGTTTCAAGACCGTCATCTGGCAGGCCATTGCCCTGACCTTCGTCATCAACATTTTTGCAGTTGTGGTGCCGCTCTTCATCATGGGTGTGTATGACAAGGTGGTCGCGACGCGGTCGCCTGACACACTTGCGTTCTTCCTTGGCGGCGTCCTGCTCGCTGTGATGGCGGATTGCGGGTTGCGGCTCGTAAGAGGGCAGATGCTGGCCTATGTCGGCGCAAGGTTGGACATGCTGATTGGTGCAGCGGCCTTTCAAAAACTTCTCAACATGCCCGTGAGCATGACGGAGCGTGCGCCAATCGGTGCGCAGATTGCCCGTCTCAAGCAGTTTGAAACCGTCCGCGAGGTCTTTACCGGACCGCTGGCGGCTTCAGCGCTTGATCTGCCATTCCTGCTCATGTTCCTGGCAACAGTCTTCATGATTGGCGGGGTCATCGGCTTTGTGCCGGTTGCTCTCATTGTCGGGTTCACAATCCTTGGACTTGTCACCTGGCCCATCAGCAAGTCCCGTGTTGCCAAGCTGGGCGAGGCGCGCTCGGCGCGTCAGGCATTCTTGATTGAAACAATCGAGAACCAGCGCGTTGTTCGACAATCTGGCAATGGGCTGCACTGGAAAACACGCTTCAGAGACATCTCAGCCAAGGGGGCGGCGGCGCATCACTCCGTGTCGCATCTAGGGGTCATCGTTCAAACCCTGAGCCAGTCCATGATGATGGCGTCAGGCGTGGCGACCCTTGCTGTTGGCACCTTGATGGTGATGGAAGAGATGATGACCATCGGTGCGCTCATTGCCACCATGGCATTGGTGTGGCGGCTTCTTGCGCCTATTCAGGCGGCGTTTCTTGGGATCAACCGCATTGAGCAAGTCAAGCAGTCGCTGGCGCAAGTCAATCAGTTGATGCGTATTCAGGTGGAGCGCGCGCCGGGTCAACAGCAATCGTTCTATCGCAGCTTCAAGGGCCGTATCGCCTTTGGCAAAGTGAGCTTCAGATATACGCCGCGTGCCGAGCCGGCCCTTGTTGGTGTGGATTTTGTTGTGAAGCCCGGAGAAATGATTGCGATTACCGGGTCCAGTGGCTCGGGCAAGTCGACCATTCTCAAGATTTGCTCCGCGCTCTACATGCCTCAGGCTGGCGCAGTCAGCATTGATGGCAATGACCTTCGCCAACTCGACACGGGGGATCTTCGTCAGTCGATCGGGTATGTGGCGCAGCGGACATCGGTGTTCCACGGCACCCTGGCGCAGAACATGCGCCTGGCCCAGCCCACGGCCAGCGAAGACGACATTCAAAACGCATTGAAAGATGCAGGCCTTGGCGAATTCGTGGCCTCGCTCCCTGAGGGGCTTGAGACGCGGATGACGGATCAGTTCCAGCGGCGGATGGCCGATGGCATGAAGCAACGCTTTGCGTTGGCCCGCGCCTACGTAAAAAACGCGCCCATTTACCTTTTTGATGAGCCAGCAAACAATCTGGACGACGAGGGAGACGAGCTTTTGCGCGAAAAACTCGCAAAACTTAAGGGGAACGCTACAGTTTTAATGGTTACTCAACGCCCGTCCCATATGAAGATAGCTGATCGTGTTGTCGTTATTGACCAGGGGCGCGTGGCACTGGATGGTCCGCCGGATCAGGTGCTTGCCGAGCTGTTCGGGAGCTAGAAGTGAAACTGGGTCTTCACAAACTCAAGCGCCGTGTGTTGGGTGCGCCGGATGAAAAACTCCTGGCGCTGCCGCTTGCGCTTGAAGAAGGCAAAGCCCCTCGGGTTGCAAGTCTCGTTCTGACGGTTGTGAGCCTTTTTGTCGGGATGGCTGTCATCTGGGCCTCCCTGACGACTGTTCGTGAGCTGGCAGTTGCTGCCGGCCAAGTGGAACCTGCCGGATCCGTGCTGACGGTCAAACATCTTGAAGGCGGCATTGTCGGTGACATTCTGGTCAGCAACGGTGCACTTGTTGAAGCGGGTGAGGCGCTGGTTCAGTTTCAGCCAGCCCTTGCAGGCGCGGACCTTGATCAGGCGCGCGCGAAAGCTGCGTCGCTGCAACTGACTGCGGAACGTCAGGCTGCTTTTGTGAATGAGCAGGAACCCGTGTTCGACGTGGATGCAGAGTTCCTGCACCTTGCAGACGAACAGATGGAAGCATGGGAACTTCAGGACGCCTCTCGCGCTGAACAGCGCGGTGTGGCGCGGTCGCGTATCGCGCAACGCCAGGCCGAGCTTTCTTCCCTTGAACGTCGTGTCATCAATCTGGAGACGCAGGTCAGCATTCTGGAAGAACAGATGGAGATGCGTCGCGGTCTGCTGGAAAAAGGGCTCGTCTCCCGCATTGCTTTTCTTGAAAGCCAGCGCGCTGTGGAACAGACCCGTGGTGAGCTGATTACGACGCAGGGCCGGGTCGCTGAAGTCGAACAGGCGATGCTTGAGACTGAGCTGAGCCTTAAAGAGATTAATGCCCGCCTGCTTGATGAGGCCAAGCGTGATCGCGCCCGTGCCTTGGGAGAGCTGGAAGAAGTCAACAATCAGATTGCCAAGGCGCAGGACCGGGTAAAACGCCTTGCTCTGCGCGCGCCAGCGCGTGGGCTTGTCAAAGGTCTGACGGTCAAGTCCGTGGGTGACGTTGTGCGTCCCGGTGACCCGGTTCTGGAAATTGTACCTATTGATGACGAACTGGTGGCTCAGGTCGAAGTTGACCCCAAGGACATTGGTCACGTTTCCATTGGTGACCGCGCACATGTGCGTGTGACCACCTATGACCCGGCGCGCTTCGGTGCACTTGAAGGCAGTGTCAGTAAAATTTCGGCTTCGACTTTTGAGAATGATCGTGGCGAACATTTCTACCACGCGACCATCAAGCTGGATCGCAACTTTGTGGGCAGCGGACTGACCAAGCATCTGGTTTTGCCGGGTATGGTGGTAAATGCAGAAATCGTCACCGGATCAAAGTCGATCGTGCGCTATCTGCTCAAGCCAGTGTTCCGGTCTCTCGATACAGCTTTCTCCGAGCGCTAAGCGCCAGCTATAAGCGTCAGTTAAAGCGTCGGGGGCAGACAGACGAAAAAGGCTCGACGTCTTCGTCGGGCCTCGTTTCGTTCTGCACACACTTTCAAACAGGTCCCTTCAACCAGGCATCTTCAATTAGGCCAGGCCAAAGTCTCTGAAGCTGCGGACGAAGCTGCCTGCGAGAACCGAAATCTCCGGGCTTGTGCTTTCGAACTGTGCCTCCAGATTGTCGATCAAGCCGGTCAGAGAAATGATGATGTCGCGATGTTCGTCTGACAGGTCTTCCGGTGAGGCGTAGCCCATGGACCATTGAGGAAAGCTTCGCGTATCCACATGCTTTGTCATCAGGATTATCGGGTCTTTGTGGCGCTCATCTTGTTGAATGCGCTCGTAGCAGGCTGCAACAGCTGCCTCATCACCTTCAAGCACCTGAAAGAAGTTGCCGTCATGGGCCATGAGCATGCCTGTGATCTGCGTGCGTTCGTTGTTTTCGCGCGATTTTTCGAGGATGTCCTCAATGGTCGTGTTGACGGATCCATCCTGCGCGGCGCTGACATAAACGAGTTGATAGACCATCTGATAACCCCTCAACGATATGTCCCCTCCTGCGTGTAACGCACCACAGTTAAATTTTTGGTTACATTTTCACGGCGCGCGGTCCGTTTAAGAATTCCAGCTAGACTTCCCCTCATTCCTATAGAATTATGATCATAATTTAATGAGAATGAGGGGCAAGGAAGTGGCTTCAGATTTTGACGGTTTCTCACCGGACCTGGTGGATTTCCTGGGGATGCTGGACAGGAACAATTCAAAAGCCTGGTTTGATGCTCACCGGGCCGACTATGAGGGACTGTATCTCCAGCCCGCCAAGGATTTTGTATCCGCCATGGCTGGCCCCTTGGCCAAGGCAGTTCCCGGCGCCAAGGCAGAGGCTCGGGTGAACGGATCGATCATGCGCATCAACAAGGATGTTCGGTTTTCCAAGGACAAGACGCCGTACAAGCCGCATCTGTCGTTGATGTTTCCGGTGGGAGACGCGTTTGACCGTAAGCTGCCGGCCCTGTGGTTCCGCATCTCGCCAACGCAGCTGCATCTTGGCTGCGGCATGATGGATTTTGGGCCAACCGGCCTCAAGACCTATCGGGATTCAATTGCTGATCCCAAAACGGCAAAGGCGTTTGCGGACATCATTTCCAAGACGCATCAGGCGGGTGGCTGGGAGCGTGGGACGCCCAAATACAAGACAGTGCCGCGCGGATACCCGGCCGTGAAGGAAGCTGGTGGCATTCAGGCAGATTTGATCCGCCATTCAGGCTTTCACATGGGCACGCAGGAGCCACATCCAAAGCAGCTGTTCACGCCGGAAGCCGTGGAGTTTGTATGCGGTCGACTGAAGACCCTGAAGCCTGTGGCTCAGTGGCTGTCCAAAACAATTGGAACAGCACACTGAGCTTCAGACCATTGGTTATGGCGCGACGTTGGACATGATGATGGAGCCGGACGCTGCAAACATACCGCCAACGCCGTGACACATGGAGATTTCAGCGCCCTCCACCTGTGCAGGCGCTATGCCCCGCATCTGCCGTACGCTCTCCTGCAGAGCATACATGCCGTACATGCCTGAATGCATATAAGAGAGACCGCCCCCATTTGTGTTGAGGGGCAGTTTGCCTCCCGGGCGCGTGTTGCCTTCGGCAATGAAGGCACCGGCCTCTCCGCGCTCGCAGAACCCCAGATCTTCAAGTCCGTAGAGCGGCAGATGCGCGAAAGCGTCGTAAATCATCATGTGGTCTATGTCGCTGTGGCTGACGCCAGCGGACGCCATGGCTGCAGGACCTGCCACGCGGAAGGCGCGCGACGTGGTGAAGTCCTCCATCTGACTGACCATGGGCGTCTCGGTGCTTTCGCCGGTGCCAAGGATATAGACAGGCTTATTGGGAAAATCCCTGGCGCGGTCAGCTGACGTTATGATCAACGCACCCCCACCATCTGTGACGAGGCAACACATGAGTAGCCGGAAGGGCCAGGCAATCATCCTGGAATTGAGCACATCATCAACGCTGATCGGGTCCTTCATGTAGGCGCGCGGGTTCTTTGCGGCCCATTCACGTTGAACGACGGCAACCGACGCCAGCTGCTCCATGGTGGTGCCCGTGTCCTGCAAATATCGCAGAACCGGGATGGTGAACATGGAGGGTGGCCCCATGACACCGTATGGCACTTCAAACTGACCGTTGAGACTTGTGGGACCTCGGCCGCCGCCACGGTTGACGCCAACGCGGCTCTTGCCGCTTTCGCCATGGGTGACAAGCACCGTTGTGCACAGTCCCGCTTCAATGGCTGCCATGGCATGGCGCACATGCAGCATGAATGAACAGCCACCGACGGATGTGCCATCCACCCATGTGGGTGTGATGCCCAGATAGTAGGCGAGGGTGCCCGGGTTCTCGCCAGCTGTGGCAACGCCATCAATGTCGGAGATTTTCAAGCCAGCATCGTCAAGGGCGTTGAGAGCTGCATCCGCGTGCAGCATCAGCTCTGACATATGCGGTATTTTGCCAAGGTCGGTTGTTTCAGCCGCGCCGACGATTGCTGTTGTTTTCTGTCCCATGGTTACGCTCCCGCCGGGCTGTTTGCGGGCGTGAATTTCGGCAGGGCGATGTCGTCAGATTTGTCCTCGAACGTCACCTTGAGGGGCATGTCCAGTTGCAGTGCCTCGGGCGTCTGTGGGCAGCCCACAATATTGGTCATCATGCGCGGGCCTTCAGCGAGCTCCACCACCGCAATGGAATGGGGTTCTTCGCCGAAGTCCGGACGGGGACGGTGGTTGATGACATAGGAGTAGAGCTTGGCGTTGCCGCTTGCTGTGAACACGGCCACATCCCTTGAGCCGCAATCAGGGCAGAAGGGCCGCGGGGGGAAGTAGGCGTGGTCGCAAGCGCTGCATCTTTGCAGGCGAAGCTCGCCAGCCTTAGCGCCTTCCCAGAAATGCGCTGTCTCTGGCGTTGGCTGGGGTAGAAACTGTTTTGGTGCGGGCATACCGGGCCCTCCCTTCAGACTTATCGAGAATGTTTTGACGGGCGGGAGGATAACGGGCCGGAGCACATACTCAACAGACGGTTAATTTGACGTCCGATCTTAACCATGTGCTGTGCCAAAGTGGGAATTCTACGCCGGATTGCTTATGTTGAAATCTCGACTTGATCCCGCTGAAAGGGTGGACCCATGAAAGCATTCGCATCACTGATCGCGACACTGATCATGACAGCGACTTTCGCCGCAGGCGCTTTTGCATCTTCAGCTCAGGCTGGTGACGCAAACCGTAGCTGGCAGATGTCGGGGGCGGATGCTGAGGTCTATGTACCTGTCGAACCTCAGACACCCAGCCTTAATGGCCACATGGCTCTTGGCAGCCTGAGCGGCGGCGTGGGCAATGCCTTTGGGAGTCATTGCTGCTCCAGTGGCGGCGGCTTTTTCATCGTGACAGGCAGCGCCGGACGCGGTGGCGCGCAAAGTGGAAATGGCGCTGATGGTGACATCGCGTTCCGGCAGGCGCGTGACGCAGCGTTCGGGCGTAGCCTTGGCGGGCCAGCCATTGATCGGGCGTTTCGTTTCCGTGCCAACGGTATTCAGCGGTCTGGTTTCTAGCCCACCCTACTTGTCGTGAAACGTCACGATTTTTGATAGCGGTTCGCGCTCTGCAACAAGTGTGTTCACGGGCTCGTTCTCGTCGGCGTATCCAAGTGACATGCCGCAGACGACATATTCCGTATCGGGAATGTCGAGCACATCCTTGGTAACTGTCCAAAAATTGTTCCAGGCGCCCTGCGCGCAGGTATCAAGGCCACGGGCGCGCGCTGCCAGCATAATTGTTTGAAGCATGATCCCCATATCGACCCAGCTTGAGTATTCAAGATCCTTGTCGATGGTGAACAGCAACCCAACTGGCGCATCAAAAAACTCGTAGTTACGTGCCCATTGGCGCCAGTTGGCTTCCTGGTCGCCCTTTGGGATTTCAAGCAGACCGTACATGGCCTTGCCGAGGGTGCGCATACGCGTGGTGTAGGGCTCCTTGCGTTTTGAGGCGCGGGGGTACTCTGAAAATGAATCGGGAGCGCCTTCTTCGCGGTGTTTTTCACGGTGCTGAAGAACAGCGCTGACCAGCTTGTTGCGGGCCTCTCCCATCACCACATGAATGTGCCAGGGCTGAACGTTCGTGCCGCTTGGTGCCTGGCGGGCGACGTCCAGCAGATCATCGATGATGTCCCGCGGAACAGGGTCGGATTTGAACGCGCGGATGGAACGGCGTGTACGGATGGCATCATCAATGTGCATGGAAGTGTCCGTCATTGGCAGGTAAAGCTTTCGAGGCGCAGTCTTAAGACAGCACTGGGTTTGTGCAAGGCTTCTTTGTAGGCTTTGCAAGAATGCAAACACTTGGCGCCTGAACGCAGTGGCTGAAACATGAAGGGGACGTGGACCGGATGAGAGTACCCAAGGATCTGGCTTTCTCATGGGAAGCAAAACTGGTGCGCTTTTTGGGTGTTTCGCCCGCCATGGCAGCGCCGATTGTTTCGGCGCTTGTGGCTGCCACCTATTTTGTTCCCGGCTATGCCTTTGGCCTGTTGCCCATCCAGCTTGATCTGCGCGATTCCAGCATTCCTCTGGACCCCTACAGCTGGGCTGCCATTGTCACGTCGCTTCTTGCGGGCTTTACGGTCTTTGCGCTTCCTTACGCTCAGGTGCGCCACTTGGGAGACATTACGTCCCTGGCGGAGATCACCCCGTCATTGGACCGCTCGGGGCTGCGTGACCTTTATGTGCGGTCATCTGCCGGAGACAAGAGTGGACGGCTCATTGCTTCGGCCCTTGGCTGGTGCTTTGGATTGTTGATCCCCATCTTCTCCGTGCCTGGCGCCTGGACGGTTATGTCGGGTCAACCAAGCACCTGGGATACGGACCTGCCGCCGTCGGCCTATTGGGCGGCGGGTTGGTTCTTGATCATTGTGCCGTTTCTGATCGCCAGCCTGTCCAAGGCTTCCTATCAAATGGTGACTGGCGCGCGGCGCTTGCTGACGGAGACAGTTGCGCGCCTGGAAGTGGGGCCGCTGGATGCCGACAGATTGCGCCCGTTGGTCAATGCGGGACTGCACACGTCATTTATCTGGATGATCGGGGCGGCCATTGGTGTGCTGTTTGTGCTCGATGCGAATATCGACGCGACTGTCATTCTGATCTTCATGGCCTGCATCGCTATTCTTGGTGGCCTTGCAGCCATAACCCCGGCGATGGCGGGCCGGCAGGTCATTCGCCGGTCAAAGGACAAGGCACTTGCTGAGGTCCGTGCCGTGATCGCGCATCTGCACCTTGATGCGCTGGATGCGGCAAGTGAAACCAAAGTAAGGCAGGCGGACGATCAACGCCTCGCTCAAATGGGTGCGCTTCTGGCATATGAGGACAGGCTGGAGAAGGCGCCGGAAACGCCTATTAGTGCGCCGACTGTTGCACAATTTGCACTTTATCTGGCGATCCCGGTGAGTTCCTGGCTGGGGGGTGCATTTGTGGAGCGGATGGTGGATGCCGCACTTGGCTAGGCGTCAGTCTGCGCTGCGCTTTCGTACTCATCATTCAGGTAAGGCTCTATTGCTTCACGCACTTCGCCATACCGCTTTTGATCCACTACCAGCTGATTGAGCAGGTCGGTGTAGCTAGCCCTGGTGAGTGCAGACGACATGACAGATTTGAGTTCATCGGCAAATGCCCTTGCCTCGGATGTATTGCCCAGCAGTGCGTGTGCCATGAGAAGTGAAACACGGCCCATCATGGTGGGGCGTCTTTCGTAGGCCGTCTTTGCATAGTCCAGCGCGAGTGACGGGTTCCCAAGGACATTGTGCGCAAGAGCAAGGTGAGACTGCCAGTGATACGCCTGCGGCTCTCGTGGCGAGAGGCGTAGCGCGCGCTCGATATGCTCAATGGCTTCCTGGGTGCGGCCCGCATAAACGAGAGAGACGCCAAGGCTCCCCAGAGCAGGCGCGTAGTCCGGATTGAGATCAAGTGCCTTTTGGTAGGAGCGGCGTGCCTCATCGCTCTCGCGATAGTTAGAGAGAGCCGCACCCGCAAGGTGGCGTATGGCAGGATCGTCAGGGTCCAGCGTAATTGCCTGCTGGATATGATGGTTGGTTTTTGCTTTCAGGTCCTGGGTCGATTTGGTTTCTTCGTCGCCCAGCTGGAAGGCGAGCGAGTAGGCGTGAGCGAGGACCCCATGCGCCAAAGCAAACTCAGGCGCTTCTTCCAAAATGGCTTCCAGACGTTTGATGACATCCTTGGCGTTTGCCTGATTGGCCAGATCGTTCTGCAGATCCAGCCATGCGGCATTGACGCGTGACCATATATCCAGTCCGACTGGGTTCTCACGTGCGCGGGCGGCTTCGGCCCGGCGCAGTTCGGGAATGAGCGCTGCAACAATGTCCGCTGTCACGATGTCATCAAGCTCGAAAATATCTTCAATGGGGACGTCAAAGCGTTGCGACCATGTGGTGGCACCATTGGTGGCGTCTATCAGCTGCGCACTTACACGGACGCGGTCGTCACGGGTACGGACGGTCCCTTCCAGCACATACCGCACGCCGAGTTCGCGGGAGACTTCGCGCACATCCACGCTGCGGCCCTTGTAGGTGAAGCATGAATTGCGGGCGATAACGAACAAATGCCGATTGGCAGACAGGCCTGCGATGATCTCGGTCGTGAGGCCATCGGCAACTGCCTCTTTGGATGGGTCACCGGAGGTGTTTTCAAAGGGCAGAACGGCAATGGAAGGCCGGTCGGTTACAGGATTTGGCTGCTGGGCGCCGGGCGATGAGGCGGCGGATGCGCCCAGGCCGGCGCTTGTTTTCCGGTTGTTGACCAGCCAGTTGCGCCCGACGGTTGCAGCGACAGTGCCGATCAAAATGAGCGCGGCGATGGCTGAAAGGGCGGATTCGTACTCGTTGAGCCAATCAAGGATGGCAGTCATTCTTTAGAAGCCTCAGGCAGAACGCAGGCAGGTTTGCCTACATGGGCCGGAGCCTACAGCCCCAGCACTGCCTTTGCCATGATATTGCGCTGAATCTCATTTGATCCGGCATAGATGGAACCGGCCCTGTCGTTGAGATATTTGGGGACTGCCGTGACCCAGCGTTCCGGGCCCACAGGCGGCAGATTGCCGTCACGCACAGGGGCGCTCGGCACAGGGCCACCCGGACTCGTATATTGCGGTTGGAATGGCGCCCCATAAAAGGCTGCGGCCTCGATGGCAATTTCGGTCAGACGCTGGCTTACCTCCGTGCCCCGTGTCTTGAGCATGGACGACTCCGCTCCGGGAGGATCTCCGGCTGCAAGGGCAGACAGAATGCGATGTTCTGTGAATTCAAGAGTTGCGATTTCAACTTCGGCCTCGGCCAGCTTGGTTGCAAAGCTAGGCTCGTCAATCAGGCGGGTGCCTGTGCCCGCGTTTTCTTCGGATGCGCCTGCACGAATGCGCTCAAGGCGAGAATACAGGCCCGGTGCGTAGGCGTTGCCGCGCTCGAACTGGAGCAGGTATTTGGCAACTGTCCAGCCCTTGCCAACCTCTCCAACCACATTCTCCTTTGGAACTTTGACATTCTCAAAGAAAATCTGGTTCTGGATGTGCTCGCCGGTAAGCATCAACAGAGGGTCAACGGTTACGCCCGGCTGATCCATGTCCATCAGGACAAATGTGATGCCTTCCTGCGGCTTGCTGGAGCCGTCGGTGCGCACAAGGCAGAAAATGCGGTTGGCGTAATTGGCATGGGTCGTCCAGATCTTGGCCCCTGAACACACAAAGTGATCGCCCTTGTCTTCGGCTTTCATTTGCAGGGAGGCGAGATCTGACCCTGATCCGGGTTCGGAATATCCCTGGCACCAGAAATCTTCGCCCTCCCGGATACGCGGCAGGTAGAAGTCTTTTTGTTCCTTGGTGCCGTAGCCTATGAGAGCCGGGCCGATCATTCCCACACCCATGGGGGAAAGGGAGGGCGCGCCGGCCTTGGATGTTTCGCTGGCCCAGATGTACTGGCGCATCAGATCCCAGCCCGTGCCGCCATATTCCACCGGCCAGGCGGGGACGAGCCAGCCTTTGCGGTTCAGCATCTTGTGCCAGCGCATGGTGACGTCGTAATCGGCATACACGCTGGTGCCCAGACGGCCCGCGCGCTTGAGGTCCTCGTCCAGATTATCGTTCAGAAATGTCCGGACTTCGTCACGGAATGCGTCGTGCTCTTTTGTGAGGGCGAGATCCATAGGTGCTGCTCCCGATGCTTTGTTTCGGGGTCACTCTATCGCGGGATGTCGGCGTCGTCTTGTCTAAGGTTTCGAGCGGTCGAGCAGCTTGGCAATTTCGTCGCGTGAGGCTGACATTATTGCGGTCTGCAACTCTTTGTCTCCAGATGCCCGGCCAAGGATAAAGCCCCCCACGGCGAGGGCAATGGCAGCCAGAGCCCGCGAATCCGGTTCTTCAGATGACGTGAGGCCGCGCGCGAATTCACGCTCGAGATCACTCAACCCCCTGGCGAACTCCTTTCGCGTTTTGGTGTCTGCGCGGGCGGCGTCCACGGCGAGAGAGGCCATGGGGCATCCCTTGCTGATGGCATCCATGTGTGCCGGCTCAAGGTAGCCTGTACAAATGTCCTTGGCCTCGTCGCGCAGTGCCTTGCCAGTGGTGCCGGTTCGCGCGCGCATGCGGCGCAGGAAGTCGGCCTCAAGACCCATCACGGATTGAAACAGATGCTGCTTGGATTTGAAGTGGCCGTAGAAGCCGCCATGGGTGAGACCTGCTTCCTTCATGATGTCCTGAACACCGACGCCTTCGTAGCCGCGGGTTCTGAACAGGTCCGCTGCTGCCTGCACAATGCGGGCGCGGGTTTCTTCCTTATGGCCTGGGGGATATCGCATGCGCTTTACGCGGCCTCCAAAACAGGTATAAGATTATGATCATAATTTAATGGATAGTTGCCAAAAGGCAAGCCACTGCCGATGGCCTGGGTGGTTAAGGGCAAGAGGACGGGTCGATGATCGAGCTGCATATGTTTCCCATGTCGCATTACAACGAGAAAGCGCGTTGGGCGCTGGATTACAAGGGTATACCCCATACGCGCATTCCCTATATGCCCGGGCCCCATGCAGGCAAGATCAAGAAGCTGTCAGGGCAAACACAAACACCCGTTATCCGGTTTGAGGACGGAGATGTCCTTGCGGGGTCTACGGACATTGTCCTGGAGCTGGAGAAGCGTTTTCCGCAACCAACCTTGTTGCCCGCCGATGAAGGCGCGCAGAAACAGGCGTTGGATCTGGTTGAGAAATTTGACGGTGACATTGCGGTCAAGGAACGTCGCTCGCTCTTTGTGCACCTGATTGATGAGCCGGACTATCTGTGCTCGATGTTTGCGCAGGGTCAAACACCTGCGAAACGATTCATTTATCGACGCATGCTGCCGCTGGTGAAAGGGATGATGCGCAGGTCCATGGATATTCACCCTGATGCTCTGGAAGAGGGCAATGCGTTGACCCGACAGGCCTTTGACTATGTTGCAGCGCAGACCCGTGACACCGGTTATCTGGTCGGCGACCAGTTCACCATTGCCGATCTCACTGCCGCCGCCATTCTCGCGCCATCTGTTCAACTGGACTATGCGGACATGATGAAGCCCAAACCGGTGGCACCAAGCATACAGGCCTATCTTGATCAATTTGCAGATCACCCGGGTGCCCAATGGGTTCGGACCATGTATGAGCAGCACCGTGCGCCGTTGAGGGTGGCCGCTTAGCCAAAGTGCTTGTCTGAGACCGCTGATGACCCAAATGTCGGGTCATGCGCAAGAAACACGACCTGCCGACAAAGGACTGTGCAGTGTGCCGGCGTCCGTTCACCTGGCGCCGCAAGTGGGCGGACGTCTGGGACGATGTCCGGTATTGCTCCGAGCGGTGTCGGCGTGCGCGCGCTAAACGGCGTCCAGGTTCTTGAGTATCTTGGCGGCGCGTTGGCGTGTGGCGTCGAGCTTCTGTGAGTCCATGCGTTCCAACGACTTCATGACCAGCCCCATCCGACCGTTCTTTTTGAAACGGTCTTCGTGGCGCGCGAGAAAGTCCCAGTACAACGCATTGAAGGGGCATGCCGTGTCGCCCGTCTGTTCCTTCACGCTGTAGGCACAGTTTGAGCAGTGGTCGGACATGCGGTCGATATACTTGCCGCTGGCCGCGTAGGGCTTGGACCCAACGACACCGCCATCGGCCCAAATGGCCATGCCGTGGGTATTGGGTAGTTCTACCCACTCATAGGCATCTGAATAGACACGCATGTACCAGTCATTGACTTCGTCGGGGTCGAGGCCGGCGACGAGGGCGAAGTTGCCGGTGACCATCAGCCGCTGAATATGGTGGGCGTAGGCATGGTCGCGGGTTTGGCCGATCGCCTGCGCCATGCAAGCCATCTTGGTGTCGCCGGTCCAGAAGAAGTCGGGCAGCGGCGTGGTGGCGTCCAGGGTGTTGCGTGTCTTGTAGTCGGGCATTTCGCGCCAATAGATGCCGCGGACAAACTCACGCCAGCCGATGATCTGTCTGATGAAGCCTTCTGCTGCGTTCAGGGGCGCATCGCCGTTT
Source organism: Candidatus Phaeomarinobacter ectocarpi (assembly GCF_000689395.1). GTDB lineage: Bacteria > Pseudomonadota > Alphaproteobacteria > CGMCC-115125 > CGMCC-115125 > Pyruvatibacter > Pyruvatibacter ectocarpi. The sequence continues at coordinate 2,446,998 of NZ_HG966617.1, read as the reverse complement.
TTGTAGGCGTTTTCTGCAGCGGCACATACCGCGTGGGCGTCCAGCAGCCCCGCATTCAGGTAAGTTGATATGACGCTGTGAAACAGATGCGGATCTTTATCTGTCATCGCATCCTGATAGTCGCCAAAGCGTGGCAATGCGTGCTGAATGAAGCGGCGCAATGCGTGTTCGGCCTGTGATCGCGTGGTGGCGAAGGTGAACCCGTCCGATTGTCCGAAGTGATCGGCAAATTCACTGTTCACCAGGTCAATGACCTCTTGGGTGATCTCATCCGGAGTGAACTTTGATGGGCCGGGAAAATCCAGATCATCCTTGATCGGTTTGCGGTTGTCCTTGTCGAAGTTCCATTGCCCGCCTTCGGGCTTTCCATCCGCGTCCATCAAGAAAGACGTTTTGCGGCGCATCTCCCGATAGAAATACTCCATGCGCAATTCCTTGCGCCCCTCCGCCCACTCGTTGAATTCGTCCAGCTTGCACAGGAACCGATCGTCGTCCCGCAACTCCACATCGACGCCCAGGTCGGTGGACCATGTTTCCATGTCTTCAGCGAGGCGGAACTCACCGGAGCGCGTCACGACCAGACGGTCTGCCTTGTGTTTCTTGAGCGCACGTTGGGCTTCGCCCTTCAGGGTTCCGGTGTTGCCCTTATCGATCAGCTTGACGTAGTCGACACTGAATCCCTGGTCTTCCAGTTCGCAGGCGAAATGGCGCATGGCTGACAGAACGAAGATGATCTTCTTCTTGTGGTGCTTCACATAGGTGCACTCTGCCATGACCTCAGCGAGCAGGATCGTGTCTGTCTCGGGATCAATGTCCGCGAGCGACGACATGGCCGGGCTGAGTTGATCGCCCAGAATGAGGCGGACGGTCGCCATGAGTTCTGCTTATCCCTTGGTGCGCAAATGGCTGCGGCCACCATCAACGCGCATGACCTGGCCGGTGATCCAAGGGCTTTCATCGGTCAACAGAAATGCTGCGAGGGCTGCCGCGTCCTCGGCTTCGCCAAGGCGTGGGATGGGATGCAATTTTGCTATGCCCTGGGCCATGGCCTCCGACTGGGTGATGGATGCGGCGAGCTGTGTGTCCATCAAACTGGGAGCCACGATGTTTACGCGAATGTCCGGTGCCAGATCAGCTGCCAGCGCGCGTCCCAATCCTTCTACGGCACCTTTGGCCGCTGAGACGATGGCGTGGTTGGTAAAGCCCTGATCAACGGCGATGGTTGAGAACAGGACCACAGACCCCTTGGCCTTCTTCAAAGCCGGCGCGGCCTTTTGAATGGCAAGCGCTGCTGAAACTGCATTGAGCTGAAAAGCGGCAGTCAGATCGTCGCTGGTAATGCGCCGCAGTGGTTTCAGGTCGATGGACCCGACGCAGAATGCCAGCCCGGCAATACCGTCGTCGGTTGTGGCCTGTTCGACGATGTGTGTCAGGTCATCTTCGTGCGTCACATCACCCGCCACGTGCGTGGCGCCGAGTTGATCCGCTGACTTGGACAAGGCCTCTTCATTGCGGCCGCTGAGCACAAGTGGGTGCCCCTTGGCATGGAGTTTCGATGCCAATGCTGATCCGACTCCGCCAGTGGCTCCAAAAATCAGGAATGGTGCACTCATGTCTGTTCTCTTGCCTGTTGCTGCCTAGCGGATTGGTCCGGCTGGGTGAATAACTGCCATTCAGCGGCATATGTGGACCGGTCCATGTGACGTGAGTTATGTAGTCAGACCCATTCGGCAAGGCTGATGACCTCAAACAAAGATCAACACCCAAAATCTGCTCCGGCGGAGGAACTGACTGCGCTGCAGCAGACGACGGCAAGTGAGCGCAAGCGTGCCTTTGGCATCTTGTTCTTCTGTCTGCTGTGCCTGGGCATGGGACAGTCGCTGTTTTTTGCTGTTTTGCCACCGGTGGCGCGTGATCTTGGGCTGACTGAAGTTCAGGTCGGTGCGATTTTCTCTCTTTCAGCTTTGCTGTGGGTTGTCACCAGTCCGTATTGGGGGCGCACCAGCGACGTGTGGGGCCGCAAGCCGATCATGCTGATTGGGCTTTGCGGGTTCGGCACATCGACCATCGGCTTTGCCGTGTTCATCTGGATGGGCATGCAGGGGATGATTGGTCTGGCCTTGCTGTTTCCATTGCTGGTGGGCGTGCGTGCGATCTTCGGGGCTTTTGGGTCCGGCACCATGCCGGCCAGTCAGGCCTATGTGGCTGACCGGACGACGCGGGCGGAACGCGCGTCTGGCGTTGCCACCATCGGTGCCGCATTCGGGATGGGTACGGTTATTGGGCCTGGTGTTGCTGCAGCGCTGATCGTGTTCGGGCTTCTCGCGCCCTTCTTTGTGGTGGGGTCCCTGGCCTTTGCCAGCGCCATTGCCATCTGGGTGCTGCTGCCTGAGCGGACCCGTCCGCGCGAACGGCAGGACAAGAAGAACCGCCTGAAGATCAAGGACAGCCGGGTTTGGCCCTTTCTCATCGTTGGTGTGCTGATGGCGATGGGGCAGTCGATCGTCGTGCAGGTCTCAGCCTTCTACTTTCAGGACACGCTCTCTCTCAGCGTAGAAGATGCGGCACAGATGGTCGGTGTCGGCATGATGGCCATGGCGATGTCGACGCTGTTTGCGCAGCTTGTTCTGATCCAGCGGATGAACCTGTCGGTTCAGACCATGCTTCGCAGCGGCACCGTCATCATGATCGTCGCTTTCGGACTGATGATTACCGGCGGCAACTATGCCACGCTGGTCATGGCGCTGGTGGCGTCTGGCCTTGGATTTGGATTGCTGCGGCCTGGTCTGTCTGCAGCGGCTTCACTCAGTGTGGAGCCGGACGAGCAAGGTTCGATCGCCGGGTATATCGGTTCAACGGCTGCAATGGGGCATGTGGTCAATCCATTTGTCGCGTTGCCGCTTTATCAGATATTGCCCCAGGCGCCGTTTATCCTGGCGGCCTGTCTCATGGTCATCATGGGTGTTTTCATTCTGCTGCACCCGCTCGTTTCATCCGTACGCGCCGGATATGACGACGACGACGACCACGATGGTGATGTGGTGCCAAAGGGTTAGAACCGTATTAGCTCAGGCGTTCTGCTTCCCATGCTGTCACAAGGCCTTGTATGGCCATGGTGAAGGCGTGGGGCTGGTCGAGCATGACATGGTGGCGGGCTTCTGGGATTGAGAAGATGGGAGTGGCGTCGCCGCCGACCTTACGGTGGTGGTCCATCACTTCCTTCTGGCCATTCCAGGACAGGCCACCCATGACCACGGCCTTGCGGCAGGCCATGTCAGCGAAGCGTTCATTGAGGTCTGCCCCCAATACCAGCCCGTAGAAGATTTTCGGATCAAACTTCCACGTCCAACCTGCTGCTTCTGATGTCCGTCCAAGATGATCCGGCACAGGTGTCGCCTCACGCAGGCTTTCCTTGGCGATGAAATCAAAGATGAAGCGGTTGGCCAGCGGTTGGTCCGGTGCCAGGCGAAAACGGCCCAGAGCTGTTTCGTAGTCCGGGTACACGCGGGTGGGCCGCGGCGGTGGATTGTCCTTGAACCATTCCTCGTGCTCGCCTTTGGGGCGGACACCGAAATCAACCTGGATAAAGCCGCCGAGTTCCTCGCCATAGGTCGACGCCGCAATCAGCGATACGAAGCCACCGAAGGAGTGGCCGACCACGTAGCCGGGCGTCATGTTTGCGTCGCGCACGACCGAGATGATTTCCTCGGCATAGCTTTCGCGGGTGTAGCGTTCCGGTCGCCATCCGCTTTCGCCCATGCCGCCCAGATCCATCGATGCAACCTGGAACTGTTCAGACAGGAAAGGCGCGATGTGGGCGAACCACATTGCGTGGGCACCGTTGCCATGGACGAAAACGATTCCCGGCTTGGGCGCTTCACCTTCTTTGGGCGCGCCCCACAACAGGTAGTGAATTGGTGTCCCGTCTACCGTCACATGACGGCTCTCACGTGGTGCCGCAAGCGCCCGGGTAAACCAAAGGGGTGGCTCTTTGATTTCGACCAGTGGTTCTTCGAGGGGCGCGTTGGAGGGCGGACCGTCGGACTTATTGGCGTTTTGCGGACGCTCTTCGTAACTCATGGGATAGGGTACTCACCTTATGGGGGGCATGAAGCGCCGCTGGGAGCGGGTGCCACCATAATTCCTGACTGGGCGTCACCTTTACCTGATGACATACCAATATGGCTAGGTGTGGTATCGGAAATGGTGCACAGGCCTGACGTGAAGATGAGTCTTGGCTCAGGTGGTTGACATGAGGGGCGGGACTGTTATTTTCCGCGCCAACTGGCCGGGATTTCCCGGCTTTTCCGTTTTCATGAGCTGCCGGTCACTCGGCGCCAAGATACAAGCGATCCGATCCGATGAAAGTCCGCAATTCGCTCAAGTCGCTGGCCAAGCGCGACAAAAACTGCCGTATCGTGCGCCGTAAAGGCCGCCTTTACGTCATCAACAAGGTCAACCCTCGCTTCAAAGCCCGCCAGGGCTAAGGGGCTCTCACGCTGATGTCTCATGAGACGGGAAGCGTGAAAGCGGTTGTTTTCGACCTTGGCGGTGTCCTGATCGACTGGGACCCGCGCCTGATTTTTCAGCAGCATTTTGCCACGCGTGGCGTGTTGGAGGCCTTCCTGGCGGAGGTATTCTGGCGCGCCCATCATGCTTGCCATGACACGCTTGCGCCGTTTGAAGAGACATTGGCGCCCTACAAGCGGGACTATCCCCACTTCGCACCAGCGCTGGATGCGATGGCCACTGACTGGCAAAAGGCCGTCATGGGTCCCATCCCTGAGACGGTGGCCGTGCTTGAAGAGCTTGTCGCCCGCGATGTGCCGGTCTTTGCCCTGAGCAACTGGCCTGCCCAGACCTGGCCGCCGGCCCATCCCAATGCGGACGACTATGCGTTCCTCGATCATTTTCGCAGCATTGTCGTTTCCGGGCAGGTGCAGCTCAGGAAGCCTGACCCTGCAATCTACAAACTGGCGCTTGAGCAGTTCGGTCTCGCGGCAGGTGAAGCGCTGTTTGTTGATGATCTTGCAGGGAATGCTGACGCGGCGACCCAGGCCGGCATGATCGGCCATCAATTCCTGTCAGCTGACCATCTGCGCACGCGATTGGTATCCGCCGGATTGCTCTAGGACTGTTGTGCAGCAGCCCTTGCCCAGCTGGGCAGGACACGTCACGATCCTTTCAAGAAACAGTCATGGGCCGCGACAGGGAAATCCTGTGCGGCCTGTTTTGGGGGCGGGGATACGATGTCTGGCAGATTCATGATTTACGGGGCGACCGGGTACACCGGCAAGCTCACAGCACGGGTAGCAGCGCAAAAGGGTCTGAAGCCAATCCTGGCTGGACGCAATGCGTCCAAGGTCCAGGCGATTGCTGAACCTTTGGGACTTGAATGGGCCGCCATATCGCTGGATCGCCCCAATGCGCTGGACAAGGCGCTGGAAAAAGTGGACGCGGTGTTACACATCGCCGGGCCGTTCTCGGCAACATCCAAGCCAATGCTCGATGCCTGCATCCGAACAAAGACCCACTATCTTGATATCACCGGCGAGATTGATGTTTTTGAGGCCTGCGCTGCTCGTGATGACGAAGCGCGCAAGGCGGGCATCATGGTTCTGCCCGGCGTTGGCTTTGACGTTGTTCCCAGTGATTGCCTGGCGGCACATATGAAACGCCGCCTGCCGGAAGCAGAGCGCCTGGAGATGGGCATTGCGGGCATGGGCAACATGTCTCACGGCACCGGCAAGACCATGGTTGAAAGCATTTCGACCGGCACGCGGGTGCGCCGGGGTGAGAAGATTGTTGCCCTTGGCAAGACGCCGCGCCGGACAATGGATTATGGAAAAGGCGAAAGTAACTCGATTGCGGTGGGATGGGGCGATGTCTCAACCGCGTATCATTCAACGGGCATTCCCGACATCACCATCTACTTTGAAGCCAGCAAGGACATGGAGCGGATGGCGAGCCTGGGGCCCGCGGCGCGCTGGGTGATGGGAACGGGGCCGGTGCAACGGTTCCTCAAAAAACAGATCGAGCGCATGCCCGAAGGTCCAACCGATGAGCAGCGCGCGGCCTCCTTCACAACGCTTGTAGGTGAAGCGACCGACAGCGCCGGCAATGTGGTTCGCAGTCGGCTGGAAACGCCTGAAGGCTACACTCTGACGGCGGAAACCGGGCTTGAAATTGCCCAGCGGGCGGCTGCGGGTAACGTCAAGATTGGCTTCCAGACACCGTCCAATGCCTATGGCGCAGACCTGATTACGGAGTTTGACGGGGTGCGGCGCGAAGACCTCAACGCCTGAGCGCTCACAGCTTTTTGTCCTTTCGGTGCCTCGCCAAGGGGCGTTAGCGGGACATATACTTTCGTATGACTTTTCTACTGACACCCTTTCGCACGGTTTTGCAGGCGGTCCTGATCGTCTTCGCAATGGGCACATTCCCGGCCTTGGCAGCGTCTTCTGTCGAGCTGGACCGTCTGTTTGATCAACTGGCCAAGGCACAAAGTCCTGCCGAAGCGGCCTTGATTGAGGACGAAATCTGGCGGCAATGGTCAGATTCCGGCAGTCCGACGCTTGATCTCATCATGCTGCGGGGGCTCAAGGCACTTGAGGCGCAGGAATATGCCGTTGCGCTGGATATGTTCTCGACCGCCATCGAGATTGAGCCGGACTACGCCGAGGCCTGGAACAAGCGGGCGACGCTCTATTACGTCATCAATGACTATGATGCCGCCATCGCCGACGTGACGCAGGTGCTGGCGCGCGAGCCGCGCCATTGGGCTGCACTCATGGGGCTTGCGGTCATGTTCGATGATCTGGACCGCAAGGAGCCTGCGCTTGGTGCCTATCGGGCCGCATTTGAAATCAATCCGCAGCTTGAAGATGCCGAGGCGGCAATTGAACGGCTGAAGGTGGATGTCGAAGGACGGGGCATCTAAAAGGGCAAATCAATTGGGTCGCGTTCGGGTGCTGTCAGTACCCGGATGATCAGATATTTCACTTTTCTTGGGGTTATCATGGGACGGGTTATGGGCACCGTGCTTTTTCTGCTGGTTGCAGTTTTTGGTGGGCTTTACGTCTACACGCTTTGGTTCGGGTCTCAGACTGAGGCCCGCTTTCCGCCGCTTGGTGAGTTTGTTGAGGTGGAGGGGACCAAGCTGCACTACGTCGACAAAGGCCAGGGGGTGCCAATTGTTCTGGTGCATGGCGCGAGCGGCAATCTGCGGGACTTTGCGACGTCTATTCTCGATGACATTGCCAGGACCCATCGCGTCATTGCTTTCGACCGCCCCGGCCATGGCTGGAGTGAGCGCGGACCGCTTGAGGATGTGCATGACCCGGCCGTGCAGGCGCGTCTCGTCAATGGCGCGCTGGAGAAACTCGGCGTGGGCGAGCACGTGATCTTGGGACACTCATGGGGTGGGGCTGTCGTGATGGCATATGCCCTGAACCATCCGGATGATCTGATCGGTCTTATTCCCATGTCCGGCGCGACCTATCCCTGGCAGGGCGGTGTTGCGTGGTATCACGGCATTGTTCAAACGCCTGTTGTTGGCGGATTTTTTCTCCGCACGCTCATGGTGCCTGCGGGGCAGCAACTCAAGGAGCCAGGCGTGGTTGGCAACTTCTATCCGGATGTCGCTCCTGACAATTACTCTGAGAATATCGGTCTGGACCTGCTGTTCCGCCCGGGTAACTTCCGCAATAACTCGGTTGATGTCAGCAATCTCAAGTCAGCGCTGGCGCGTCAGTCGGAGCGCTATTCCGAGGTCAAAGTGCCCACCATCATCGTGCATGGTGGCGGGGACCGGTCTGTCGGCTTTGGGATTCACTCCGAACCGCTGCATGACGCCATCGATGGGTCTGAGCTCATCCGCCTGCGCGGCACGGGTCATATGCCGCACTATGCGCGCCCTGACATTGTGCTTGATGCCATTGACCGGCTGGCACGCGGCGACGCACCACAGGCTGGCCTGAGGATTGTGGAAGAAGGTCAGGCTCTAGCTCAAGTTCAGTAGGTCCAGCGGCGGCTAGGGGTGGTTGGCTGCGCTGTCGGCGACAAACGCCACGCGCAGCATGTTGGTTGCGCCCGGCGTGCCGAGGGGGACGCCGGCCATGATGACAATGCGATCGCCTACGCGGGCCATGCCCTGCTGGAACGCAAGGCGTCCGGCACGATCCACCATGTCATCCAGATCGCGGGCGTCGTCGGTCATCACGCAGTTGAGACCCCAGACCAAGGACAGGCGCCGGGCTGTGGGCGCATGGGGCGTCAGCGCCAGCACCGGCACATTGCTGCGTTCGCGGGCGGCCCGCATGCCGGTTGACCCGGAGGTCGTGTAGCAAACGATTGCTGCGGCGTTGAGTGTTTCTGCAACCGTTCGCGCAGCCTTGCTCAAAGCATCCGGCCCTGTCGGCTCTGGTTCCGTGCGTTGGGCATTGATGATCTGTCCGTAATTGGGATCTGTCTCGATTGATTCAGCGATGCTGTTCATCATTGCAACGGCCTCTACCGGGTAGTCGCCAGCTGCCGACTCAGCAGACAGCATGACCGCATCCGCGCCTTCAAACACGGCGGTGGCTACGTCTGACACCTCAGCGCGGGTCGGGACGGGGTTCTGGATCATGCTTTCCAGCATCTGCGTTGCCACGACCACAGGTTTGCCGGCGCGCCGGGCGGCCCGTGTGATGCGTTTTTGCAGCCCCGGCACTGTTTCAACCGGGCATTCCACGCCCAGATCGCCCCGGGCAACCATCAACCCGTCGGAAATGTCGAGGATGGCATCCAGGTCGTTGATGGCGGACGGCTTTTCGATCTTCGCCATGACGGCGGCGCGACCACGGGCCAGCTTTTTGGTTTCAGCTACGTCCTGAGCAGACTGCACGAATGACAGGGCGATCCAGTCCACATCGAGATTGAGGGCCGCTTCCAGGTCGCTGCGGTCCTTGGCGGTGAGCGCGGGGATCGGTAGCACAGCGTCGGGTATGTTGACGCCCTTGCGGGAGGTCAGTTTGCCGCCTGCAACAACTGTGGTGGTGAGGCTCGACCCGTCCGTCTCTTCCACGCGCAGGTTGATTTTGCCATCGTCGAGCAGCAGGTGATGCCCGGGCTCGGCGACTTTCAGAATTTCAGGGTGGGGCAAGGGCGCGCGACTCTTGCTGCCCGGTGCATTGTCCAGATCCAGGGTGAAGGTCTCGCCGTTTTCCAGAACGACGCCCTCCTCCCCCATATCGCCGACGCGCAGCTTGGGGCCCTGCAGGTCAACCAGGATAGAAATCGGATGTTGAACGGACCGTTCCAGCTCCCGCAGCATGGCCACACGTCTGGCCAGACCTGCATGGTCGGAGTGGCTCATGTTCAGGCGAAAGGCATCAGCGCCCGCCTCGTAGAGCTTTGAGACCATTTCAAATGTGTCAGAGGCGGGTCCCAGCGTGGCGAGCACACGAACATTGCGATGGCGCACGGGTCAGTTCACCTCATTGGTCAGGTTGCCAAGAGTGGCGCGGGGATCCGGCTTGCGGGTTGCTTCGTTCAGCCGAACTGTCCAGTCAGGGGATCTGGAAGTATCCACTTCCATGAAGCCGGCGGTGTGATGGCCGCGTGTTTCACAGTCATTGCGTCCGGAGATGGTGAATTCGCCGGGGGCAACACACAGGGTCGAGAGGCCTGACCAGCCGCCGCCAGCATCAAAGTCGATTGCGAACAGATAATAGTAGCGTGCGGTGAGGTCACTTTGGATGACCGGCGCGCAGTCGCCGCCTTCTATGTGCCACCAGCCTTCCGATACCCAGACATCCTGACTGTAGTAGCCAAGCGCGACACCAACACGGCTTGTAGACTCGTTGCACACGTCCAGGCTGGCTGAGGCGTTGGCCGTGAGGCCAATCAGGCCACCAGACGTAACACTGACCAACAGGAAGAGTTTCGCGAAAAGCTGTCTCATGCGGGTTTGAATATCCTGTCAGTCCTTGAATGTGAGTCATCTGTTGGTATCCAAGGCACGCTATCACCGCTCACGCGGGCTGTCAGTTCCTGTTGGGTTTCATATAGTCCGCGTGGTCTCGTATAGTTGGCGCCATGTCTCATGCCGCGATGTCGTCGACCAATCCCGAAGTGCCGTTTCAGCCATTCCACCTGGTAAATAAGGGTGCGGTGGGGCCTGTGGTCTTGCTGTGCGACCACGCCTCCAATGCCTTGCCAGCCGAGTATGGAACGCTGGGTCTGCCGCCGACAGACCTTGAGCGCCATATCGGGTGGGACGTGGGCGCCGCCGACGTGACGCGCCGCCTGGCGGAGTTGCTGCAGGCGCCGGCCGTGTTGTCGGGCTTTTCCCGACTTCTGATTGACCCAAACCGGGCTGCGGATGACCCGACATTGGTCATGAAACTGTCAGACGGTGCGATCATACCGGGCAATCGTCATGTCACACCTGACGAGGTGGCCCGACGGCGCGCAGCCTGCTGGCAGCCCTATCATGATGCGGTAACGGCCATGATTGATCAGGTGGTCGCCTCGGGCGAGGCGCCGCTGGTGGTCTCGCTTCATAGCTTTACGCCTGTGTGGCGGGGGCTTCCCCGGCCATGGCATTCGGGCGTCCTGTGGGACAAGGACCATCGGCTGCCGCACGCTCTTTTGTCTGGGTTGCGCATGGAGCCGGGCATGGTTGTTGGGGACAACGAACCCTACAAAGGGCAATTGCGGGGGGACACCATGTACAGGCACGGCACCCAGCGCGGGTTGCCGCATTCCATCATCGAGATCCGCCAGGACCTGATTGACACCCATGGCGGTGCACTGGAATGGGCGGAGCGCCTGGCGCGTATTCTCTCAGACATTCTCAAGACATCTCCCAGCATCAATACCGTCGAGTATTTTGGATCGCATACGGACGATCAAGCGAAGGGTGCAGCATGATGAAGCGACCTGCGTTCACGCTGGGAGTTGAGGAAGAGTATCTTCTGGTCAACAAGGAAACGCGTGACCTTGTGTCCGAGCCACCTGCTGATCTGTTGCCGAGAATGTCTGACGCCATTGGGACGCAGGTGTCGCCGGAATTTCTGCAGAGCCAGGTTGAGATTGGCACCGGCATTTGTGAAACGCCTGCGGATGTGCGTGCAGACCTGAAAAGGCTTCGGGGTGCTGTGTGCGATGTGGCGGCGGAATATGGGTACGCGCCAATCGCTGCCAGCACGCATCCCTTTGCCAAATGGTCCGAACAGCACCACACGGAAAAGGCGCGCTATGACCAGATTGCCAAGGACCTGGCTGGCACGGTCCGGCGGTTGCTCATCTGTGGCATGCACATTCACTGTGGCATTGAGGACGATGATCTGCGCATCGATCTGATGAATCAGGTTAGCTATTTCCTGCCGCACATTCTGGCGCTGTCTGCGTCTTCTCCCTACTGGCAGGGAGAAGATACCGGCATGGCGTCTTACCGGCTGACGGTGTTTGACGCGTTGCCGCGTACGGGCGTCCCTGATTCATTCGACAGCTGGCCTGAGTATCAGCGGGTGGTTTCGCGGCTGGTGGAGGTTGGTGCCATTGAAGACGCCAGCAAGATCTGGTGGGACATCCGGCCGTCCGTGCGGTGGCCGACGCTTGAAGCGCGGGTGGCGGATGTCTGTACACGGATAGAAGATGCGGTTGCTCTGGCAGCGCTTTATCAGTGTCTCCTCTCGATGTTGTTTACCCTGCGCGAAAAGAACCAGCGGTGGCGCGTTTATCCGCGCATCCTGATTGAGGAGAACCGCTGGCGGGCGCAAAGGTATGGCGTGACCCGTGACATGGCTGATTTTGGTCAGGGAAAAATGGTGTCGTTTGGGGATCTGTCAGATGAGCTTGTGGGGCTGCTGAAGGAAGAAGCCCAACAGCTGGGATGCACGGAAGAGCTGTTGCATGTCGCGACAATTGCCCGGCGCGGCACCAGTTCGCAGGCTCAGCGTGTTGCTTATGATGAGGCCCGCGCCAACGGGTTGGATCACGATGCTGCCCTGAAGGCCGTAGTGGATCACCTCATTGATGAGACAGCTCGAGGCATCGGCACACCTTCGCCATGATTTTGCGAGAGGTCTCGCTCTCCTTGTAACCGGCAAGCTGAGCATTCCTGCATGACATCCCGTTTTACGTCTGTCGAACAAACCATCGACGACTTTGCGCACAGGGTTCTCGCGCGCCTCGAAGGCGGGTGGCTGCCTTCGGCCGTCATCGAATTCGTTGTATTCGGAATAAAGCAGGCGTGGGCATGTCTGTTTGGCGGGTTGATGCTGGCGATGATCATGGCCAGTGCGCTGTTCTATCCCGAAGATGCAGTGCTCAATCGCTATGACGCCTTGTTCCTAGGTGCGTTGATAATCCAGCTGGGCATGATCGCCTTCCGGCTTGAGACATTTGATGAGGTGAAAGTGATCCTCGTTTTTCATGTGGTCGGCACAGCGATGGAAATTTTCAAGACCAGCGTCGGCTCGTGGGTCTATCCGGAACAGGCAATTTTCCGGATCGTGGATGTGCCGATGTTCTCGGGGTTCATGTATGCGGCGGTCGGCAGCTATCTGGCCCGGGTCACACGCATTTTCGATTTCCGTTTCACTCACTACCCGCCGGTCTGGGCGACGGTTGTTCTGGCGGGGCTCGTCTATGTGAACTTCTTCGCTCATCACTATCTGCCTGATATTCGGCTAGGCCTGTTTGCTGTCGTGCTGGTGCTCTTTGGGAGAACGCGCGTCTACTTTCGTGTTTTCCGTTTTCGCTTCTGGATGCCGTTGGTAATCGGGTTCGGGCTTGTTGCGCTGTTCATCTGGTTTGCGGAAAACATTGGGACCTTGTCGCGGGCGTGGCTGTACCCAAATCAAGCCAATGGGTGGTCGCTGGTGTCGATCCAGAAGCTCGGTTCGTGGTATCTGCTCATGATAATAAGCTTTGTGCTGGTCACGCTTGTGCGCAGACCGCAGCAAATGACGCCGGATTTGGAGAGTAAGAATGTCTACCGATCAGAAGACGGAACTTGAAGCGGCCGCATTTCGGCGCCTCGTGGCGCATTTGCAGGAACGCACTGATGTTCAGAACATCGATTTGATGAATCTCTCCGGGTTCTGCCGGAACTGCCTGTCGCGTTGGTATGGTGAGGAGGCCTCAGAGATGGGCGTTGATATCTCCAAGGATGCTGCCCGCGAGATTGTGTATGGCATGCCCTATGCGGACTGGAAGGCGAAGTATCAGACTGAAGCGACCGATGCGTAGAAGGCTGCTTTTGATGGTGCTGCCAAGGACCACAGCTAAAAGGGTCAGATAGGCGGTTGCGGATCAGGGGTCGGGCTGGTTAATGTCCGCGCCCTTTCCCAACCACCTCAACCCAAAAGAGGCTGACCATGGCGCAGACCGGCGGCGTTGCCCGCGATCAACTCAAATCCATCGTTGAACGCATTGAGCGGCTTGAAGAAGAAAAAGCAGCGCTCGCAGGCGATATCCGTGAGGTTTATGCCGAGGCCAAGGGCAATGGCTATGACGTGAAGGCGCTGCGCCGGGTTGTACGTGAACGCAAGCTGGACCGTGCCGAGTTCCAGGAACAGGAAGCGATCATTGATCTCTACCGGTCGGCTCTGGGTCTTGCGGCTGACTAAGCTGTCTGCCGACAGGGGCTTGTTTCCTCAGGCGCGGACTTCGATGCCCAGATCGCGAACCTTGCGATAGAGCGTTGAGCGTCCGATGCCCAGACGGCGGGCAACTTCCGACATGTGACCTTCGTATTTCTCGATGGCCAGACGGATCATGTCCGCCTCCATGTCTTCCAGCTTTTTCAGATTGCCGCTTTCATCCAGCGCGGTGATGTCGCTTGGCAGTCCTTCGTATGCTGGTTCATCGGCATATGAAGGTGCTGCTGCAAAAGCGCTTTGTGCCTGTGGCGCTGCGGCGGGCACGGCAGCACCAAGGACTGCAGGCTGAATGTCCGGAAGGCGCGGCTTGGGCCGGGCCTGGGCACCAGCAAGGCTGGCGATCTGCGGGAAGTCTTCAAAGCACAGCATGTCGGTATCGCACAGAACGACCGCACGGAAGACCGCGTTCTCGAGCTGGCGCACATTGCCAGGCCAGGCAAAGCCTTCAAGCAGGGAGCGGGCGTCGGCATCCATGCCGCGAATAGGCTTGCCTTCTTCGGCGGCAAACCTGGCAATGAAATGGTCAGTGAGGGGGGCGACATCTTCCCGGCGTTCCCGCAGCGGGGGAACGGCGACGGGGAAGACATTGAGGCGGTAATAGAGATCTTCGCGGAACGTGCCATCCTGCACGGCCTGAATCAGGTCGCGATTGGTGGCAGAGATCAGGCGAATGTCGACTTTGATCGGCTTTTTGGCGCCAACAGGGTCCACTTCGCCTTCCTGCAGGGCCCGTAGCAGCTTTACCTGCATGTCCAATGGGAGTTCACCGATTTCGTCCAGAAACAGCGTGCCGCCATGGGCTTCCTGGAATTTGCCGGCGTGTTTCTCTGTTGCGCCGGTAAAAGCACCCTTCTCGTGACCAAAAAGGATCGATTCGACCAAATTCTCTGGAATTGCACCGCAGTTGACGGTCACAAATGGCCGTCCGGCTCGGTCGCTGGAGCCCTGAATGGCGCGGGCGATCATCTCTTTACCCACGCCCGACTCGCCTTCAATGAGAATCGGGATGTTGGATTGGGCAGCGCGCTCGCCGATTTTCCCGACTTTTCGCATGGCGGGGCTCTCGGCAATCAGGTCATCAAATGTGAGCTGACCAGTAGAATGCTTCTTAAGGCGGGTAATTTCCTTGCCCAGGGCCTCAAGTTTCAGCGCATTGGCGATGGAAACCTGCAGACGCTCCGGACTTGCGGGCTTTACGACAAAGTCGCGGGCGCCTGCCTGCATGGCCTTAACCACTGTGTCGATGCCGCCGTGGCCGGTCAGGACAATGAATGGGAGTTCGGGGCGGGCAGGGTGCACGCGCTCCATCACAGCCCAGCCGTCGGTCTCGGGCATCACCAGATCAAGTACCACGAGGTCAATCTCGCCGGCGCGCGCGCCTTCAAGGGTTGCAATGGCTTCATTGCCGCCGCCAGCGGTCATGACGCGGTGGCCGTCACGCTCAACAACGGCAGAAATCAGCCGCGTCTGTGCCGGATCGTCGTCAACAATGAGAATCGTTTTAGCCATACTGGTCCCCGAAACGCGCTGCCCGATGGGCATTTGTCTGTTACTGGACAAGGCGGTGGTCCCGGAAAGCGAATATTTCGCGAACATTCCTGCTGGAATGGAGCCGAGGCGCCCGTCTTGAGGTGGCATCTTTGCCTCAAGGCGGTTAAGGAGGGTTTTAGAGATCGGGGAACAACTTCACCATTCTTGGGTTCTGACTGTCTCAACCCGGGAAAAGGCACTCTATGGTTAACAAAAACCTGCCTTTTCCGGGGTGTTGCGTAAACGTGACTCCTGTTGCTCAACGGGCAGCTTCACTGGGAAATTGGTTGCCCCAGCGGCTGGCTTTGTGCGATGAAAGTCTTGGATACGCGGACTAGGTTAGTTCCCGGGCGGGTCCCGGCCACCCGTCGATTTCGGGGGGTGCGAAGGCAAATTTCGAATGACGGAGAGTGGGATGAACACGCTATCCCGGCTAATTGCGGTGGGGGCATTTTTTGGTCTAGCAGGCTGCGGCCTCGGTGGGACTTTCCATGTGGAAAGCTTCCTGGATCAGGAAATTTCTGGAGATGATTTTTACTCATGCCTAGCGGCTGAGTATCAGGACCGTGCGACATCGGAAGTCTATGTAGACTGCGAATGGCGTCACTCGGTTCTTTTCGCTGAAAAGGGTCGCGCAGCGCTTGCTGGCGGTCCGGTTGCGCCGTTTGATCCGGCCAATGTTCCCTGGGGCCGCAAGGTTCTGGACTCAGAACTTCCCGAGCTTCAGGAGGCCCGTGGCCGCCTGATCGCAGCTCTGGACAATGGTGGTCGCGATGATCGTGGCTGCGCATGTGCAAAAGCTCAGCGTTACTATGACGGTTGGGTCGAGCAGGCTTCTGATAACGAGTTTGGTGTTGACGGTGCCTTCTTCGGTGGTCGCGGTGGTCCGGTTCAGCCGGAACGCGTTGCTTCTGAAAAGGTCGCTTTCTACGAAGCACTGACCGAATGTGAAGCTGCTGCAGCAGATCAGGACTTTGTGATCTACTTCGGCTTCGACAAGTTCAACCTGACTTCAGCTGCCATGGCAGTGATCGACGAAGTCGCGAACTTCACCAAGGAATTCAACAACCCAACGGTTAATGTGGTTGGTCACACCGATACTTCCGGTTCGATCGCATACAACCAGGGCCTCTCACAGCGTCGCTCGAATGCAGTTGCAAACGCGCTCGCTGCACAGGGTGTGACTGTTGGAGCCGTGGGTGCCGAAGGTGAAACTTCACCGGCTGTACCAACTGGTGACGGCGTACGTGAACCTCTCAACCGCCGTGCGGTTATCGAGGTCCGCTAGTAGCGGAACGTACAAGCACCAGTGACTTCGGTCACTTGGACAAGAATAAGAAGGCCCGGCTCTCGCAGCCGGGCCTTTTTCTTTGCGTGTTCGATGGTTCACGAAGTTGATGGCAGGCACGCATGCGGCACGTTGGCCGATTGATGCGGCACTATTTGATTGTGGTGCCTGTCACGCCAATATCTCCTACAACAACCCGCCACCATCTTTCGGGATGGGTCGGCCCCAATTGCATGAATTCAGCCGAGTAAACACATGAGCAGTCCTGCATTCAGCCCCTCCTCGACCGCGACCGAGACGCAATCCGCGCAGGGCGAAGCGTTGCCGGCTTGGGATCTCAGTGATCTGTATCCCTCGGGTGGAGCCGATCAGACCAAAGGTGGGTTTGCTGGACGCGCCGCAGCCTTTGCCGATATCGCGACGGCCAAAGCAGAGGCTGACTCGTTTGCTCAAAAATACTCAGGACGCATCGAGAGCATTCTTGAAGGTACAGGCGGTGCTGATGATCTTGCGGATGCGCTGACGTCCTATGAAGTGCTAGACGAGCGCATGGGTCGGGTCGGGTCTTTTGCCGGGCTTGTCTATGCCACCGACACTACGAACGGTGATTTCGCAAAATTCTATGGTGACGTGCAGGAACAGCTGACGGGAATCAGCAGTTCAATCCTGTTCTTCACGCTTGATATCAATCGTATTGATGAGGCTGCTCTTGAAGCTGCCTATGCAGACAGCGAGACGCTTGCGCGCTATCGGCCATGGTTGACGGCTGCGCGGGCCTGGCGCCCCTACCAGTTGTCCGATGACCTGGAAAAACTGCTGCTTGAAAAGCGTGTGACGGGGGCATCTGCGTGGAACCGGCTTTTTGACGAGACGATGGCGGGTCTGCGCTTTGACATTGACGGCGAACAGGTGCCCATCGAGCCGGCGCTCAACACGCTGAGCAGCGCGTCGCCGACCGAACGCGAAGCGGGTGCCCGGTCCCTGGCGGATACGTTCGCGAAGAACGTCAGCACCTTTACGCTGATTACCAACACGCTTGCCAAGGATAAGGAAACAGAAGACCGGTGGCGCGGCTATGAAGATGTTGCGCAGGCACGGCACTTGTCCAACCAGGTTGAGCCGGAGGTCGTGAATGCTCTTGCCACAGCTGTGGAGAGCAAGTTCGCATCGGTGTCGCATCGCTATTACGCATTGAAGGCACGCATGGTTGGTGTCGATCAACTCAATTACTGGGATCGCAATGCACCGCTGCCCGACAGCGACGAGCGCAAGCTCTCGTGGGATGATGCAAAGACGACGGTGCTTGACGCCTATCGAGGGTTTGCTCCTGACATGGCCGAGATTGCAGGCCGGTTTTTTCAACCGTCGGGCGGATCAAGCTGGATCGATGCACAGATACGGCCAGGTAAATCACCGGGGGCTTTTTCGCATCCCACCGTGCCCAGTGCGCACCCTTACGTATTGCTCAATTATCAAGGCAAATTGCGCGACGTCATGACCCTTGCCCATGAGCTGGGCCACGGGGTGCATCAGGTGCTTGCAGCACCGCAAGGTCAGCTCCTGTCGCAGACACCGCTGACGCTGGCTGAAACGGCGTCGGTGTTTGGTGAGATGCTCACCTTCAGGGCCCTGCTGGCTGATGCGCCGGACGAGCGGTCGCGCCGGGCGATGCTCGCGTCCAAAGTCGAGGACATGATCAACACCGTTGTGCGCCAGACAGCGTTTTACATGTTCGAGCGCGATGTGCATCTCAGCCGCCGCGAAGGTGAACTGACATCGGATGACATCGGCCGCATATGGACGGACGTGCAGGCGAGGAGCCTTGGTCCGGCGATCAAGCTCAATGAAGGCTATGAGACCTTCTGGTGTTACATCCCGCATTTCATTCATTCGCCGTTCTATGTCTACGCCTATGCCTTTGGGGATTGCCTCGTGAATTCTCTCTACCGAGTTTATGAGAATGGACACCCTGACTTTGCGAGCGCCTATCTTGATATGCTGCGTGCCGGTGGCACCAAGCATCACTCCGAGTTGCTTGCACCCTTTGGCCTTGATGCCCGCAATCCGGATTTCTGGTCCGGTGGTCTGGCTGTCATTGAAGGTCTGATCGACGATCTGGAAGGGCTGGTGGCCTAGTCATGGATGACACCCCGACAAATGAAGACAACCGCATTGCCGGGCGCGCCAAGCGTTACGCGAAAGTCGGTGGCGGTGTCGGCGGCATTGCCGCCAAGGTAGCGGGTGCGCGTTTGTTTGGTCGCGAGATCGATGATGCGGCTGTGGCGGCAGAACTGCGCACCGCGTTGGGGGGCATGAAAGGCCCGATCATGAAGGTGGCGCAGATGCTAGCCACCATTCCCGAAGCCATACCGGAAGAATACGCGCTGGAGCTGGCGCAGCTTCAGGCGAATGCCCCTGCCATGGGTTGGCCTTTTGTGAAGCGACGTATGGCATCTGAACTCGGTCGCACCTGGCAAAAGAAGTTTGGATCCTTTGAGCGCGATGCGGCGGCTGCCGCATCGTTGGGCCAGGTGCACCGGGCAACGACACTGGAAGGTGAGCCGGTTGCCTGCAAACTTCAGTACCCGGACATGCAGTCTGCTGTGGAAGCAGATCTCACACAGCTTGAAATGGTGTTTGCCATTCAACGCCGCATCGATGGGGTGATTGATACGCGGCAGATGTCCAAGGAGATCGGCGCGCGCCTGCGCGAAGAGCTCGATTACGACATGGAAGCCCGGCATATCGCGCTGTACCAGCACATGCTGAGTGACGATGAAACCATTCGTGTGCCTGATGTGGTGGCTGACCTGTCAACCAAACGCCTGCTGACCATGAGCTGGCTGGATGGCCAACCCCTGCTGGATTTCAGGGAGGCCCCGCTTGAGGACCGCAACGCGATTGCAGCGGCGATGTTCCGTGCCTGGTGGCACCCGTTCAGCCACTTTGGTGTGATCCACGGCGATCCACACCTTGGTAATTACACCGTACGGGAAGATCACGGGATCAATCTGCTCGACTATGGCTGCATCCGGAAGTTCCCGCCGACATTCGTTGCCGGCGTTGTTGAGCTATATCGAGGTTTGCAGACGGATGATCGCGACCGTGTTGTGGCCGCATATGAAAGCTGGGGCTTTGAAAAGCTCAACAATGAGCTCGTGGATGTCCTCAACATCTGGGCATCGTTCATCTATGGCCCATTGCTGGATGACCGGGTCCGGACGATTGCGGATGGTGTGTCCGCGGGAAAGTATGGCCGTGAGGAAGCAACAAAAGTCCATGCGGCCTTGAAGAAACATGGTCCGGTGACGCCGCCGCGCGAATTCGTGTTCATGGACCGGGCGGCTATCGGGCTTGGCGGCGTGTTCCTGCATCTGGCAGCGGAACTGAATTTCCATGATCTGTTCAACGCCGAGATAGACGCGTTTGATCATGATGTTCTGGTCAAGCGGCAGGCCAAACAGTTCAAGGCCAATGGGCTTACGCTGGAGGCGTAGGCCCGACTGGGGTATGTGTGCTGCCGGATTTACATCACGGCGACAGGCAAGCTGCATCCATGACCCAGACTGACACCCCAATGAATGAAGAAGGCGTTCCGGAGGACTTCAGTCCGGCCACATGGCGTGGGGGCTTCGGGAACCAGGTGGGTCCCATCTATCAACGGTTCAGCGATGATGGCACCTGGGCGCGCGGATTCCTGGTCGGCGAGCGGCATACAAACGGCTTTCAGAACTGCCACGGCGGCATGCTCATGGCCTTTGCCGACATGGCCTTTGGATCCGTGGTCACCTATGAGAAGCACCGGTTCTGGGTCACTGTCCGTCTGGTGACGGATTTTGTGTCGTCGGCAGCGCTGGGCGAATTTGTACAAGGGAATGCGTCAGTGACGGGCGAAGACGGCGATTTCATCACCGTGCGCGGTCATATCTGGACCGGAGGCAATGATCCGGCGGGCCCCGATGGACGGACTTTGATGACCGGGACCGGTCTTTTCAAAATGCTGGGTGAAAGACCCGGCGAATCGCCGCTTCTGGCGGCCCGCGGCTAATGTCTTTCATCACAGTGAAAAGGCGCGGACTGCTTGCCCGATTGGCCGCTTGCCGCCTATAGTCCGGCTGAATTCTACGTATTTATGACTACCTGCACTTTCCAAGGAGACGGGGCCTATGGCCGACGCCAAAAACGAAGTTTTCGAAGCAGAAGCCTGGGGCAAAGAGATGGAGCCAGAGGGCCATTTTGGCACCTGGGACGGCTTTGTTGCTCTGACCAAATGGGGCACAGTCTCCGTTATTGTCATTCTTGTTCTCATGGGCATTTTTCTGCTGTAGCGGCAGAAGCGTAGGCCTGCGAGCCCTGATCGCTGCATTTTGGTCAGGCTCATCCCACCAACGGCCCAATAATGAGGTCCGCGTTGAAACGTGATGTTCCAAAAGGGACGCACGGCATGGACCCAATCCAACAGGGCGGAGAAATATGAAGCTTGCTATCCCAAAGGAGCGGCGTGACAACGAAACGCGCGTCGCTGCCTCACCGGAATCGGTGAAAAAACTCACAGCACTCGGCTTTGATGTGATCGTGGAGGCGGGCGCTGGCCTTTCCTCTTCCGTGTCAGATGCCGAGTTTCAGGCAGCTGGAGCGACCATTGCAGCGGATGCTGCTGCAACCATGGGTGACGCTGATGTCATCTTTAAGGTGCGCGGTCCGGATGCGGACGAAATTTCAAAGATGAAGCGCGGCGTTGTTCTGGCTGCCATGCTCAACCCCCATCAGAGCAAAGAAACGAACGACGCGCTGGCCAGTGCCGGTGTCACGTCTTTTGCCATGGAACTGATGCCGCGCATCACGCGTGCCCAGTCGATGGACGTGCTCTCGTCGCAATCTAACCTTGCCGGCTACAAAGCCGTAATTGATGCAGCGGAACTCTTCACGCGGGCCTTCCCGATGATGATGACAGCTGCCGGTACGGTTGCTCCGGCTCGCGTGTTCGTCATGGGGGCGGGTGTTGCCGGACTTCAGGCCATTGCCACAGCCAAGCGTCTGGGCGCGATTGTGTCCGCCACGGACGTGCGTGCGGCTGCAGCTGAACAGGTGGAAAGCCTGGGCGGCAAGTTCGTGATGGTGGAACCTGATGAAGGTGATACAGGCGAAACCGCTGGCGGCTATGCCAAGGAAATGAGCGAGGACTACAAAAAGCGGCAGGCCGCTCTTGTGGCTGAGACCATTGCCAAGCAGGACATCGTCATCACAACAGCGCTTATTCCGGGCCGTCCGGCACCGGTGCTGGTGACCGAAGAAATGGTCCGCAGCATGAAGCCGGGCTCCATCGTCGTCGATCTTGCCGTGGAAGCAGGGGGCAACTGCCCGCTGTCTCAGCCCGGTGAGATTGTTGACGTTGATGGCGTCAAGATCATGGGGCACCGCAACGTGCCGGGCCGTCTGGCTGACGACGCCTCCAGCCTCTATGCCAAGAACCTGCTGAACTTCATTACGCCGCTCGTCGACAAAGAAACCGGCGCTCTCACAATTGACTGGGAAGACGAAATCATCACCGGCACGCTCATCTCCAAGGATGGGCAGGTGGTGCACCCGGCACTTAAGGAAGGAGCGGCCTAATGGAAGCTGCAATCGATCCCTTCATTTTCCGACTGGCGATTTTCGTTCTTGCGATTTTTGTTGGGTACTACGTGGTGTGGAGCGTGACGCCTGCCCTGCATACGCCCTTGATGTCGGTGACCAACGCTGTGTCCTCAGTGATCATCGTTGGTGCGCTCATCGCCGTGGCGGTGGATGTGACAGCAACAGAGACTGCGGGCTTCTCGCGCTGGCTGGGTATTGCCGGTGTGGTGCTTGCCAGCGTCAACATCTTTGGCGGGTTCCTCGTCACCCAGCGCATGCTGGCCATGTACAAGAAAAAAGAAAAGAAATAGGGGGCCTGAAACATGTCTGCCAATCTCGCAGCGCTCGCCTATCTCGTTTCCGGCGTGCTTTTCATCATGGCGCTTCGTGGGCTCTCGAGCCCTGAAACGTCCCGTCAGGGCAATATGTACGGCATGGTCGGTATGGCCATCGCCATTGCCACAACGCTTATCCGTCAGGACATCACCAGCAGTGAAGTCTGGATGTACATCATTGGCGCTATCGCCATTGGTGGCGGCATCGGTGCCATCACGGCCAACCGTATTGCCATGACGGCCATGCCGCAGCTTGTTGCGGCTTTCCACTCCCTTGTAGGTATGGCTGCCGTGCTGGTGGCCTGGGCCGCCTTTATGTCACCTGAGGCCTTCGGCATCGGTGTGACGGGCAATATCAAGATCGTCAGTCTCATTGAAATGGGTCTGGGCGTGGCCATCGGTGCCATCACTTTCTCGGGCTCGGTCATCGCCTTTGCCAAGCTGCAGGGCACCATGTCCGGGGCGCCGATCATTCTGCCGGCGCGTCATCTCATCAACATCGCGCTGGCTGTTGCCATCGTCGGTGGGGTGATCTTCCTGTGCCTTGATCCGGCCAACCAGACGATCGAAGCCTTCCTGATCATCACAGTCCTGTCCTTCATCATCGGTTTCCTGCTCATCATTCCTATCGGGGGTGCTGACATGCCGGTGGTGGTGTCGATGCTCAACTCCTATTCGGGCTGGGCAGCGGCGGCGCTGGGCTTCACCCTTGAGAACACGGCTCTCATCATCACAGGTGCTCTTGTGGGCTCCTCGGGTGCGATCCTGTCCTACATCATGTGTAAGGGCATGAACCGGTCGTTCTTCTCGGTGATCCTGGGCGGCTTTGGTGGTGAAACGGCAGCTGCCGGTGGCGCTGTTGAAACCCGTCCCGTAAAGCAGGGCTCTGCTGACGACGCGGCCTTCATCATGAAGAATGCTGGCTCTGTCATCATCGTGCCGGGCTACGGCATGGCGGTGGCGCAGGCACAGCACGCGCTTCGTGAAATGGCGGATGCGCTCAAGGCTGAAGGTGTGACGGTCAAATACGCCATTCACCCGGTGGCTGGCCGTATGCCAGGCCACATGAATGTGCTGCTGGCTGAAGCCAACGTGCCTTATGACGAAGTGTTCGAACTTGAAGACATCAACTCGGAGTTCGCACAGGCCGATGTGGCGTTTGTTATCGGCGCCAATGACGTGACCAACCCCTCTGCCAAAACGGATACGGCCAGCCCGATTTTCGGGATGCCTATTCTGGATGTTGAGAAAGCGGCGACCGTCCTCTTCATCAAGCGCGGCATGGGCTCCGGGTATGCCGGTGTGGAGAACGAACTGTTCTTCCGCGACAACACAATGATGCTGTTCTCCGACGCCAAGAAGATGGTTGAAGAGATCGTGAAGGGTCTGAACTAGCCCCTGCCATATGGCTGAAAGACAAAAGGCCGGAGCATTCGCTCCGGCCTTTTTGTTGTCTACCCGTCTCAGGCGCGCGCATCCGTGCAACAAAAAACGCCCCCGGAAAACCGGAGGCGTTGATTGGTATCAGTCATGCAACGCGACTAGCGCTTGCCGCGGCCCTTCTTGGGCAGAAGACCTTCGCGCTGGGCGCGCTTGCGGGCCAGCTTGCGGGCACGGCGAACGGCTTCAGCCTTTTCGCGGGCACGCTTTTCAGACGGCTTTTCGTAGTAGTTGCGCAGCTTCATTTCGCGGAACACACCTTCACGCTGAAGCTTCTTCTTCAAAGCCCGCAGGGCTTGATCGACGTTGTTGTCGCGAACCAGAACTTGCACGCACTCAGCTCCCTTCGAGCTTAAAATTCACCCCTGCGCGCCGGAAAAGCTGCGCCAACGGGCATGTATCGGTTTGGATTGGACGGGGTCCGGGTCAGATAGGCCGCGCTGTCAGTGCACCTTCAAGCGCGCGAAAAGCTGCCCCGGATATGCCGTCAGGCATTCCAGAGGGGCGGTAAGTACCAAAAGACAGGGAGGTTGTCCACCTTATGTCGCACAGATGCTGGCTTTTCGTCAGCGTCTGGTGGGTCCATATAGGGGCCATGACCATTCGCAAGATAGCCCGCATGGGGCATCCGGTGTTGCTGCAGCCAGCCCAGCCGGTCGAGGACCCAAAATCGCCAGAAATCCGCCATTTGGTAGCGGATATGGTGGAAACCATGATCGACGCCAATGGGGCGGGTCTGGCCGCGCCTCAGGTGCATGAACCCCTGCAGATCGTCATTTTTCAGGCACCGCCAGAGCGTGTGCCGGAAGGAACAGAGGCAGACGAGGCATTTGACCACACCGCGCCGCTTACTGTGCTCATTAACCCGAGAATCGAGGTTTTGACCGAAGAGCGCGCATTTGGCTGGGAAGGCTGCCTTTCGGTGCCGGGCATGCGTGGTCTGGTTCCCAGGCCGACCCGTATAAAATATTCAGGGCTCGATATTGAGGGACAAGCCATTTCGCGCGAGGCGCGGGGCTTTCATGCACGGGTTGTGTGCCATGAATGCGATCATCTGGAGGGAATACTGTATCCCCAGCGCATGGATGATCTGAAGGATCTGATTTTTGAGACGGAAGGCCGCCACTGGGGTGGAGACCGCCCGTCAGACATAAACAAGAGCAAAGACCAAAGTTGAGAGCGACCGCAAGGGCGCCCGGCAAAGCAAAGGCAGCAGAACAATGACCGCAGACAAACACTACGACAAAGCCCGGGCGCAGATACTCAAGGCTGCGCTGCCAGACGTTCCGTTTGATGGATGGACCGGCAAGAGCATGCGCAATGCCGCAAAGAAAGCCGGCGTTGAAAGCGGGCTTGCGCGGTTGGCCTTCCCCGGCGGGACGGCAGATCTGGTTTTGTATTTCGTTCAGCAGGGTGACAAGCGGATGGCGAGCAAGCTGGCCAAGTCCGACTTGCCGTCCATGAAGGTGCGTGAGCGCATTACCTTTGCGGTGCGGACACGCCTTGAAGTGGATGAAGCCAACAAGGAAGCCCTGCGCCGTGCGACCGCTTATCTGGCTCTCCCGACGTCAGGGACGGCTGGTGTTCGCGCACTTTATGGAACGCTGGACGCTATCTGGCGCGCTGCAGGTGATACGTCTACGGACTATAATTTCTACACCAAGCGTCTCATCCTGTCCGGTGTTTATACCAGCACGCTTGCTGTCTGGTTCGGGGATGACTCTGAGGGCCATGAAAAGACGTGGGAGTTTCTTGATCGCCGCATTGCAGATGTGATGCAGATTGAGAAGGTGAAAGGCCGTGCGGAAAAGTTTCTCGGCGCGTTGCCGTCACCGCTGGGTCTTGTGTCCCGGCTGCGTTATCCGCTTGGACGTTAGGCCGCACTTCAGCCTGTCGTCATCGGCGTGATGCGCGTGATGTGGCCCATCTTGCGGCCGGGGCGCGCGTCGCCTTTGCCGTAGAGATGCAGTCCGGTATTGGGTTCTGCTGCCATTTCCAGCCAGGCATCTACATCGTCACCAATGAGATTGGTCATCTGAGCGTCTGAGTGACGCTCTGGCGACCCAAGAGGCCAGCCTGCGACGGCGCGCATGTGTTGCTCAAACTGGCTCACCGTGCAGCCTTCCAGTGTCCAATGGCCGGAATTGTGTACGCGCGGCGCAATCTCGTTGACCACCAGGTCCTGCGTGTCAGCGACCACAAAAAGCTCAACGCCCATGACGCCGACATAGTCGAGCTCGGCGGCGATCTTTTCGGCCAGAGCCCGGGCCTTGGCCTCTATTTCATTTGAGTATCCGGACGGAACCGTTGAGAGCGACAGGATGTGGTTCTCATGGTCATTGCGGGCAGGGTCGTAGGCCGCTGTTGTCCCGTCGATGCCGCGCGCAACGATAACGGAAATCTCGGCTTCAAAATTGACAAAGCCTTCGAGGATCGATGCCTGGTGCTTTACGGCATCCCATGCGTCGAAGGCTGCGGCTTTATCGTTGATGCGTGCCTGACCTTTGCCGTCATAGCCCAGCCGGCGCGTTTTCAGGATGGCCGGAGTGCCGATCTCGTCTAAGGCAGCAGCAAGGTCCGCTGGTCCTGTGACATCTGCGAAGGGGGCGGTCTTGATGCCCAAGTTGCCCATGAAGCTTTTCTCCGCAAGCCGATCCTGCGCAACGGCCAGCGCACGCGCGCCAGGGCGCACGGGCACGTGTCTGGCGAGGAGGGCGGCAGTATCCGTGGGGACATTTTCAAATTCGTAGGTCACAACGTCGACGGCAGCAGCAAAGGCCTGAAGAGCTGCTTCGTCGTCATAAGCTGCGATGGTGGTCGCGTCGGCTACCTGTGCCGCTGTGCACCCAGCTTCGGGGCAATAGATATGTGTCTTGAGGCCCAGTCGTGCGGCGGCCATTGCGAGCATGCGGCCCAGCTGTCCGCCGCCCAGAATGCCGATCGTGCTACCGGGGGGAAGGGCGCCTGAAGTATCAGGCATCTTCGACGGTCTCTTTGACGCTGGCTGTCTGGTCGGCGCGGAAAGCATCGAGCCGCGCGGCAAGGGCGTCATCGGTTGTTGCCAGAATGGCAGCCGCCAGCAGGCCTGCGTTCTTGGCACCGGCCTTGCCGATGGCAAGGGTGCCGACGGGAATGCCGCCGGGCATCTGCACGATGGAGAGCAGTGAATCCTGGCCCTTGAGGGCAGCACTTTCTACCGGCACTCCGAGGACGGGCAGCGGTGTCATGGCGGCGGCCATGCCGGGCAAATGTGCAGCACCGCCGGCGCCTGCAATAATGACATGCAGGCCGCGAGACTTGGCGCTGGTGGCATAGTCGTACAGGCGCTGGGGCGTGCGGTGCGCGGAGACGACCTGGGTCTCGTAGGGCACACCAAGTGCGTCCAGTGCTTCTGCGGCATGAGTCATGGTGGGCCAGTCAGAGCGGCTGCCCATGATGATGCCAACGCGTGGCGGGGTGCTGGAGGTGCTTTCGCTCATAGAGTGCCCATGCCCAAAACAAGACGGCCCGGGACGTGCCCGGGCGCGGAAAGCAGGGGAGTATAGGCACGGGCTGGCGTATGGCAAGCATGGCTTGGGCGGTGGCTCTGTGACCCTAAACGGCGCTTATGTGCCAGTTTGAGCCGTATTTGCCTTGGTGCGGACCGGGCATAAATGAATTGTTAAGATGGCTCGCTTAGGTGGAAAGGGCAGCAATAGGCATTTTTTCAATGATTTGCTGCCTTAATGACTGTATCGGGCTTCTCATTTCGGTCGTCTGATACTCCCAGAAGGGCGTCCATATGTGGGCGACACATAGGCGGGGTTGACCATGAAGGTTGGAGGAACACGGCGGCCGGGGACCGTGTCATCCGTGCGCGGGGCGGGTTCGCCCTCGCGGGCATCCGCTGCGGGCTCAGCAAGCGCTGCCAGTGCGCCCCGTCAGATTTCCGATACCGCCTCCATCATGGGCATTCCAGAGGCCGAGGTGACGCCCAAGGTGCGCGATGCGCTCATGACCTTGATGTCCGAGGTTGATGCGCTGCGCAAGGAACTCACAACCATGCGGGGCCGGCTTGATGCGGTTCAGCAAGAGGCCGATACGGATTCCTTGGTGCCGGTGCTCAATCGCCGTGCGTTCGTGCGCGAACTCTCTCGCATGATTTCGTTTTCAGAGCGCTACGGTGCTCCTGCGAGCCTCGTCTTCATTGACCTCAACAACTTCAAGACCGTGAACGACACCTACGGACATGCTGCCGGAGATGCGGTGCTTGAGTATGTGGCTGGGGCGCTTGTCGAGCATGTGCGTGAATCCGACATTGTCGGGCGCATTGGCGGTGACGAATTCGCTGTCATCCTTGCCCAGGCCAATGAAGCCGATGCGATGGAGAAGGCTGAGAGCCTTATGCACCTGATTGCGGACACGCCGCTGGAGATCATGGGACACAAGATTGGTGTGTCCGTATCTCCGGGTGCTGTCGCGTTCAAGCCAGGTGAAGACGCGGCCACCGCCCTCGCGCGTGCTGACGAAGCCATGTATGTGGCAAAGCGTCGGCGTCAGGAAAGCGAGAAGAAGAGCTAGAGGCTCTTTTGACCGCACGTCACCTCAAAGATTCTAGGCAATGATATCGGGAACCAGCTGGTCCTCGATGAAGCCGATCTCGTCGCGAATGGCGAGCTTCATTTTCTTGAGGCGGCGAATGCGTAAGGGATCTGCGGCACCGCTGGCTTCCAGCGCATCAATTGCCGCATCCATGTCGCGGTGCTGCTGGCGGAGCTGAACGAGCTTTGCGCGCATGGCGTCTTCGCTTTGGGCCTCATCAGTTGAAACGTCCTGGGTCATGCCGCTCCGTGCATCCAGTTGCGTGCTGCGTCTGCCCCAAGCTGACGCTGTGCTGATGCCTTCTAGCGTGCGCGAAGAAGGGCTGCAAGGTCATGTGTCTATTGAAAAATCCAAGACTTATGCCCGTTTTTCGGCAGTTTGGATGGGGATGTCGATTTTGCTTAACAGACGTGTGAATTGGAGTCAGACTCATGGTCCGTCAACAGCGATATGGGAGGCCCGACGCATGTCACTATCAGTGCACCTCAACGAACTCCACGAGCGGCACCGGCTATTAGAGACTGAAATCGAGCGGGAACAGCTGAGTCCCGCCAGCGATGATCTGGTGATCTCAGAGCTCAAAAAGAAGAAACTTCTGTTGAAAGAAGAGATTGAGCGATTGTCCCTTGAATTAGACACCGCCGCCTGACGGTTTCAGGCTTCCAGTACCTATCAGTATGACGCGTACGGCAAGCGCCAGACAGGAAGTCTGGCGCTTTTCGCATGTCTGGGCTTCAACCTGGATGACAATTTGAGCGGACGTCCCTTGTATTAATTCGATATCAAACCATATGATACGATATCGAATTATAGGGAGCGCTCTCATGGCCAAATCTCGTCGCCAATTTTTGCGAATCGCTGGATCAACTGCTGTTATTGCTGCTGCAGGGGCAACAGGCTTCATTGTCACCCGCACGCCCGACAAAGCCCTTGCGCCCTGGTCGCAGGCTGGCAGCGCTTACACAGATCCGCGCAAGCGTGCGCTGTCTTACGCGGTTCTCGCTCCCAATCCGCACAATCAGCAACCATGGCTGGTGACGCTTGAGGGTCAGGACAGTTTCACGTTGTCCTATGACCTGGGTCAGATGCTGCCGCACACGGACCCGTTCAATCGACAGATTGTTATCGGCCTGGGCTGCTTCCTTGAACTCATGCGCATGGCGGCCGCGAGTGACGGGTATCGTGCTGATGTGACTCTCTTCCCGGAAGGTGAACCGGAGCCGGTGCTGGATGGGCGGCCAATCGCACGGGTGACACTGGTCAAGGATGGTTCTGTCGCCGCGTCGCCACTGTTTGCCGAGGTGTTCAATCGGCGGTCAAACAAGGAGCCGTTCGACATGTCCACGCCGGTGGCTCTGGAAGACATGTCCAGCATCATAGGTGTGGTGGGTGATGGTGCGATCACCGGTGCCATTCATGACCAGGAGTCAATTGAGATACTGAAGGATCTGAGTTGGCGCGCACATCTCATCGAGGTGGAAACACCACGAACCTACATGGAGAGTGTTGACGTGATGCGGTTCGGCAAAGCTGAAATCAATGCCACTCCGGATGGCATTGATTTGGGTGGGCCATTTCTTGAAGCACTGAACATCGCTGGCATTTTGACGCGTGAAGAACTCTCCGACATGACGTCCG
Organism: Candidatus Phaeomarinobacter ectocarpi; assembly: GCF_000689395.1. Classification (GTDB taxonomy): domain Bacteria; phylum Pseudomonadota; class Alphaproteobacteria; order CGMCC-115125; family CGMCC-115125; genus Pyruvatibacter; species Pyruvatibacter ectocarpi. The sequence goes on along the minus strand of NZ_HG966617.1, from coordinate 2,416,915 downwards.
CTGCATACGCTCAGGGCGTCGATATGTACCGCGACATCATCTGGTCAGCCATGGGATACGTCTATGTTGCGACCGCAACAAATACGAGACGAGATCAGATTGCGTCGGGTCGCGACTGGATACGCATGAACCTCAAGGCCAATCAGCTTGGCATCGCTATTCATCCGTTGAGCCAAGCCCTTCAGGAATATCCGGAAATGGATGCTTTGCTGACTGAGTTGCATGAAACACTTGGCCAGCAAGGGTCTCGCGTGCAAATGTTCGCGCGGGTTGGTTACGGCCCCGCTCTTTCGCCTAGCCCGCGTTGGCCGATTGATGCGAAGATCACATGATTTTTTATTTGTATTTTGAGTTCAATGGACAACGACAAAAACAATCAACCGTCCAAACTGAATGACCCGACACTCTTCACATTTTTCAATGAGATCGGAATCATCGATCAGTTGGCACGCACTGCATTTGAACGCGTCCTGCCCAAGGGTTTGACCGTTCCGCAGTTTTCGGTGCTCAACCATTTTGTGCGGCTTGGCGGTCCGCGAACACCGGCGCAATTGGCGAACTCGTTTCAGGTGAGCCGCGCGACCATGACCAATACGCTCAAGCGTCTTGATGATGCTGGCTTCATTGTCGCGGAAAGAGATCCCAATGATGGCCGGTCGAAAAAAATCGACATCACACAATCAGGGCGAGACATTCGCGAGGTTGCTGTCGGGAGTTTGATGCCGCTGTTGGCGGAAATGTCGACGCGGTTTGATTTGAGTGCGATCGCGACATTGATACCAACGCTGCAGGCGGTTCGGATTGAACTCGACAACAGCCGCGAACTGGCCGGCGAAGTCGCCGCTAGGCAAAAAGATCAATAGACGCGTCGTACACGAGTTTTAGCCCTACAAGCGTCACGCCTGCGTAACAGAGTTTGTAGAATGGCTCTTCGGGGATCAGGTGGTGCAGCTTGACGCCTGCAAGAATCCCGATGGGTGCCAACGGCATCAAGACCAGGGCGGTGAGCAGGTTTGTCGCATCGAACTGGCCCAGCGCCAGATAGGGCGGCACTTTGATGAGGTTCACAGCCCAGAAAAAGACGACGCTGGTGCCAACATAGAGCGTTTTGTCGAGCCGCTGCGGCAGCATGTAGACCTGAAAGGGCGGGCCACCTGCGTGAGCCACGAAACTCGTGAACCCTGCGATGGCGCCCCAAAATCCACCTTTGCGCACGGAGCGACCCGGAACACCTTCCCGGCGTTGCCCGGTCCAAAAGTCGGCAGCGAACGCGAGGGCTACAAGGCCGACTATCAAGGCTACATGCTCTGATTGCACGAGACTTGCCGTCGTCCAACCGATCCCGATGCCGATGGCTGCAGCCGGGATGAGAATGCGCAGGTTGGGCATGTCGAAATTTCGCCGATATGCCCACAGGCCAACAATGTCCATTGCCAACAGGATCGGCAGTAAAATGGCAGCTGCCTGCAGGGGCGATATCACCAATGCCATAAGCGGGACGCCGAGGATGCCGAACCCTGCTGCAAACCCACCCTTGGAAATCCCAACGATGAGCACAGCGGGTACGGCTGCAATGTAGAACCAGGGGTCTTCAATCATGTGAGGGATGGCGTCCGGGGTGAGAAGAGCGCTTGCATGCACCCTTGTTGCGGTGGGAAATTGATCGGGCCGCTATAAGGCAAAACTCCCAAAGCGCAAAATCGCTGGCTGGCACGCGATCACCAGGCGGAAACAACAGGACGGTTATGAGCACTTACGACGAGAGCTATCAGGCATGGCGTGATGACCCGCAAAGGTTTTGGGCCGATGCGGCAAATGACATCCACTGGGACAAAATGTGGGACACGGTGTTGGACACGTCCGCCCAGGCCAATGGATCCTGGTTTGCCGGTGCCATGTGCAACACGTCGTATAATTGTCTCGACCGTCATGTTGAGGCGGGGCATGGGGACCGTGCCGCGCTGATTTGTGACAGCCCGGTCACCCAGACCAAGAAGACCTATTCCTATTCAGAGCTTCTGGAAGAAGTTGCCACCCTTGCTGCCGTGCTTGAGGGCAAGGGTCTGGTGGCCGGTGATCGTGCCATCATCTACATGCCGATGATCCCGGAAGCCGCCATTGCAATGCTGGCGTGCGCGCGACTGGGTGTTGTTCATTCGGTGGTGTTTGGTGGCTTTGCGGCACATGAACTTGCGACACGCATTGATGACGCGACACCCAAGGCCATCTTGTTGGCGTCCTGCGGGATCGAGCCTGGTCGTGTTGTTCCTTACAAGCCGCTTGTGGATGCCGCCATTGAGCAATCATCCCACAAGCCCGATGCCTGCTTTGTGCTGCAGCGGCCGATGGAAGTGGCTGACATGACAGCGGGCCGCGATCACGACTGGGCAGACAGTGTTGCCACGGCAAAGGCTGAGGGCCGTCGTGCAGACTGTGTGTCCGTTGCCGCAACGGACCCGCTTTACATTCTCTATACGTCCGGTACGACCGGGCAGCCCAAGGGTGTGGTGCGCGACAATGGCGGGCACATGGTGGCGCTCAACTGGTCCATGAACGCTGTCTACGGCATGAGTGCGGGAGACGTGTTCTGGGCGGCGTCGGACGTGGGGTGGGTCGTCGGGCATTCCTACATTGTGTACGGGCCGCTTCTGGCTGGCTGCACCAGTGTTCTTTACGAAGGGAAGCCTGTTGGCACGCCGGACGCGGGTGCTTTCTGGCGGGTGATTTCAGAGCACAAGGTCAAGGCATTGTTCACAGCGCCCACGGCCTTTCGTGCGATCAAACAACAGGACCCTGACGGGACGTTGATCGGCGATTATGACCTTTCCGATTTCACCATGCTTTTTCTTGCAGGCGAGCGCGCGGACCCGCCGACGGTTCAGTGGGCAGAAGATCAACTCAAGGTGCCGGTCATTGATCATTGGTGGCAGACAGAAACAGGGTGGGCGATTGCAGCCAATCCGGCAGGGCTTGGGCTTCTGCCGATCAAGCACGGGTCACCGACGGTTCCCATGCCCGGCTATGACGTGCGGGTGCTTGATGATGCAGGGCACGAGGTGGCGGCCGGAACAACCGGGTCCATCGCTGTGAAACTGCCATTGCCGCCGGGGTGTCTGCCGACGCTTTGGCAAAACGAGGGTCGGTTCAAGGAAGCATACCTTGAGGAGTTCCCCGGGCACTACAAGACGGCTGATGCGGGGTACCGGGATGAAGACGGCTATCTCTTCATCATGGCGCGCACGGATGACATCATCAATGTGGCGGGGCACAGGCTCTCAACCGGTGGCATGGAAGAAGTACTGGCGGGGCAGGCCGATGTGGCGGAGTGTGCTGTCATCGGGGTGGCGGACGACCTCAAGGGTCAACTGCCATTGGGGTTCGTCGTGCTGAAAGCGGGTTGTGATCGCAACGCTGACGATATTGAGCGCGATTGCGTTGCGCTGGTGCGGCAGGAAATAGGACCGGTGGCCGCGTTCAAGAGTGTGATCGTGGTCAAGCGACTCCCGAAAACCCGGTCAGGCAAAATCCTGCGCGGCACGATGAGCAAGATCTGTGACAGTGCTGAATGGAAGATGCCGGCAACGATTGATGACCCGGCCATTCTGGATGAGATTACAGTGGCGGTGACCGAGCGCGGCTATGCGCGCGGTACCTCTGGCAAAAGGGCGTAACGGCATGGATCTGGGTGACAAGGTTGCGATCATTACGGGTGCCGCTCACGGCATCGGATATGCCTGTGCGGCCCGTTTTGCGCAGGAAGGCGCGCGGGTCATGATTGCTGATATCGACGAAACGGCAGGTGCTGAAGCAGCGTCGGTCATTCAGGAAGCCGGAGGCAATGCGCAGTTTGTTGCCTGTGACGTGTCAGACCGGCTGGACGTTCACAACCTTGTGGCAGCGACCCTTGAAGCCCATGAGCGCGTTGATGTTCTGATCAACAATGCCGCGGTCGTCCATTCGTCTGATTTTCTTGACCTGAGCGAAGACGATTTCGAACGGGTGATGAAGGTCAATCTCACTGGTGCATTCATTACCGGCCAGGCTGTGGCGCGGGTTATGAAAAAACAGAACGAAGAAGACCAACGGCACGGCGCGATCATCAACATGTCTTCTGTCAATGCTGAGGTCGCGATCCCTGATCAGGTGCCCTATGTGGTGGCCAAAGGTGCGATCAACCAGTTGACCCGTGTCATGGCGGTTTCGCTGGCTCAGCATGACATCAGGGTCAATGCCATCGGGCCGGGGTCCATCTCGACCGGCATGTTGCGGTCCGTGAATGCGGATGACGCTGGACGCGCACGGCTCATGTCGCGCACGCCAATGGGACGTGTCGGGTCACCTGATGAGATTGCGGGGGTGGCCGTCTTTCTGGCGTCGGACGATGCCAGCTACATCACCGGCGAATGCATCTATGCCGATGGGGGGCGTCTGGCCCTCAACCTGACGGTTGAAGGCCAGAGCTAGATTTCTCAGTCAGCCTGCGGGGCGTTAGCCTTGAGGAGGCGTGTCGTCTTCTTCCTCAGGGGCAACGGTGCTGCCGCCAAGGCTTGAGAAGACTGAATCAACATCAGGGCGATTCCCGTCACGCGCATCCGGTGCGTCCTGACTGTCGCTTCCTGATGGATCAAGTACCTGACCAAAGTCGCCGTCGCCATCTGGCGTGATGCCTGCTGCGGCGTCCGCGAGTGCCTGCGTGGCCGGGGCAAGCTTGCCGAGATCTTCCACGGACTTGCCGGCCTTCTTGGCTTCGCGCTCAAGACGGCGGCCTGCCTTCTGAACGGCTGCATCAAGCTCGATCTGCGTGGACAGGCCCAGCGTCACCGGATCGACCGGGTTGATGTTGGACATGTTCCAGTGAGAGCGGTCGCGGATCGACTGAATGGTTGGCTTGGTGGTGCCAACCAGCTTGCCGATCTGGCCGTCTGTCAGTTCCGGGTGATAGCGCACGAGCCATGCAATGGCGTCCGGACGTTCCTGACGGCGGGACAGGGGCGTGTAGCGTGGTCCCTTGCGGCCCTTTTTGGGCTCTGGCAGGTCATGCTTCGATTCCAGAATCTTCAGCTCATAGGACGTGTCTTCTTCGCCGCGCTTGATTTCGTCGCGGGTGATCTGCCCGGCTGTGACCGGATCCTGACCCTTGATGCCCATGGCAACGTCGCCGTCAGCAATGCCCTTCACTTCCAGCGGGTGCAGGCCGCAAAAGGCTGCGATCTGGTCAAAGGTAAGGGCGGTGTTGTCCACCAGCCAAACGGCAGTGGCTTTGGGCATAAGAGGAGCGGTCATATTCCTGGTTTCCTTCGCTTGCGCGCGGATGAGCGGGGTCATGTGCGAAACAGCATAAGGCCGTAACGCGCCGTATCTTCCCGATACGGCCCCTGATCATCCAATTGGTTGAAGGGATTAGACCGTCTTATAGGCCCAGATGGGCGCGGATGAAAGACCCGTTGTGGGGCCAATTTTCACCCTGGTTATGGCGTCAGCAGGATTTTGCCCACGTGGCCTGAAGATTCCATGCGTTCGTGGGCTTTGGAGGCGTCTGCCAGCGGGTAGGTGTCATCAACCACGGCCTTGATGCGTCCGGCCTCGATCAATGGCCAGACATGCATCCGGACCTCTGACGTCAGCCTTGCCTTTTCAGCCACGTCGCGTGCTCGCAGAGTTGACCCGCGCAGGGTCAGGCGTTTGAGCATGAGCGGCAGAAGATCCACCTCCACCCGGGAGCCGGACATATAGGCGATGTTGACGATGCGGCCCTGTCGGGCGGCGGCTTCGATGTTGCGGGCAACGTAGTCTCCGCCCACCATGTCGAGGATGACGTCAGCGCCCTTGCCGTCGGTCACCTCCTTGACGACCTCCACGAAGTCTTCTTCGCGATAGTTGATGGCACGAACAGCGCCCAGATCTTCGCAGGCCTTGCACTTGTCTGCGCTACCAGCTGTCGCAATGACCTTGACGCCCAAGGTCGAGGCAAGCTGGATCGCGGTGGTGCCGATCCCTGAAGACCCGCCATGGATCAAAAGCGTTTCACCGGGCCGGAGCTGGCCGTCTTCAAAGACATTGGTCCACACAGTCATGACGGTTTCAGGCAGGGCTGCGGCCTCCACCAGTGACACGCCTTCAGGCCTGGGAAGCACGCTGCCCTCATGGACCACGGCATATTCCGCGTAGCCGCCGCCGGCCATCAGTGCGCAGACCTCGTCACCTTCCTTCCACAGCGAAACGCCCGGACCGATCGCTGCAAGGGTTCCCGATACTTCCAGTCCGGGAAGGTCCGAAGCGCCGGGAGGGGCTGGATAAAAGCCCATGCGTTGGACGCAGTCACCGCGATTGACGCCCGCCGCAGCAACCTTGATCAGCACTTCGCCGTGCGCTAGCTGCGGGGTCATGCACTCGGTCAGCTTCAGCACATCCGGGCCGCCGAACTCTGAAATTTCAACGGCATTCATTGTGGCGGGGACGTTTGTCATCAGGTGAAGCCTTGTCATGAAATGTGGACGGGCACAGAATTGGTGACACGGAAACTGGCAACTCAGCGCCAAAGGTTCAAGCCGGAGGATTTTTCAATGCAGGATGATGACCTTCCGCCCCCACCCATTCTCAGCCTGACGAAGGCTGAAATCGAGGACCTGTCGGTGCCGGAGCTTGAGGAGCGCATTGTGGCGCTGGAAGCTGAGATCGTGCGCGTGCGGGATGTAATCGCAACCAAGCAGGACAGCAAATCTGCCGCGGAGGCCGTATTCGGCAAGAGCTAGATGGTCTGATCCAAAAGGGTTGCCCCGTTTTGGTACTACCGCGGCCCTGCATGGCGCAGATAGCGTTAACGGTTGTTAACCTTTTATTAGCACCTGACGCCTAGGGTTTAAGTGCGTAATCCGGTTTGCCCGGGTTTTGGGGTGGCTGCCGCCATACCCATTTGACGCCTCCCTGTTGAACTTCAAGAGCCGCGCGCAACCGCGGCTCTTTTTTTGTCCAGAATCCCGAATTTTGCGGAATCCAGCCGCCTGGCCTAGGATTTTGCCCATTGTCGGCCCCTTTGGGGAGCTTGGGGGCAGGCTGGCACCGTTCTTGTAAATCCCATGTGGAATGGCACGCAGCAGTCGCTGACCTGTGCCGAAACGGGTTCAGAACGGAACAGTGGGGCTTTTGATGGGCACGGTAGACGGCAAACTTAACGATGTGAGCATGCTTGGCAGTGTGCGGAACTTTGCTGAAACAGCGCAGTTTGAGCAGATGTTCAAAGACGGTATGGGCATGGTCGAAGAGGCTGCGTCCTATCTGGATGGCGAGGGGCGGGATCACGCCAAGACGCTGTCTCGCAAGGGCGCGCTGGCCTATGCGGCGGAAAGCATGCGTCTCACGACCCGCCTGATGCAGGTGGCATCATGGCTGCTCGTGCAGCGGGCGGTCGCGCGGAATGAAATGACAGTCACTGAAGCACGGACGCAGCGGTATCGGCTTGGTGCCAAAGAGCTTTGTTACGCCCGGCCTATTGAAGGGGCAGACGAGCTTCCCCATCCACTGGCGGACATGATTGCCCGGTCACGCCGGCTCTATGCCCGTGTGGACCGTCTCGACAAGATGATGCATGGGGATGCGTCCGAGGTTGAGCCCAAGACCGCTGTGGCGCGTCAATTGTCCAAGATTGAAAGTGCCTTTCGCCAGATGAAGGCGGAAGACCGCCTGCATTAGCATCCGGGCTAGACACGCAATAAAAAAGGCCGGTGCAGCAATGCACCGGCCTTTTTGTATCTGGGTCCAGACTGGGTGGCCGGACGAAACCCCTAAACGAAGCCCTTGTACTTGTCCTTGAAGCGGGACAGGCGTCCGCCACGGTCGAGCAGACGCTGCTCGCCACCGGTCCAAGCCGGGTGCGTCGTTGGGTCAATGTCCAGCACCAGACGGTCGCCTGGTTTGCCGTAGGTTGACTTGGTCTGGTACTCGGTGCCGTCGTTCATGACCACTGTGATCATGTGGTATTCCGGGTGGATATCTGGCTTCATGGCCTTGTTCTCTCTCAAAAGTCCGCGCCTGAGCGTTAACGGTCGCCCGTCGCGATAAGCCGGTAATCATCGGTAGAAGTCGCGCGGTATAGCCCTTTGATGGGCTTTAGGCAAGGGCTTGCTGCGGGTTCCCCATGGGGAGGGTACTGCCTTGCCGGTTGCGGCGTGCAGCCCCATGTTGTGACGGTGACAACTTTGATATGACAGCGCCTCCGCAACACCCGTGCCGTCCAGCCAAATGAGGCGTTTTTGAGCGATTCTTCAGCCATTTCGAGCCCAAATCCTGACAGCCGTCCCCGGGGGCGGGGTGTTGGGCCATTAGCAAGCCTGTGGCCCTTGGTAATGAATTACCCCTGGCAACTCTTTGGCGCATTTGTTGCGCTGATTGCCGCGGCGGCGGCCACCTTGGCAATTGGCGTTGGCATGCGGGTCGTGGTGGACGAGGGATTTTCTGTCGAGAGCACAGAATCCATCGACAGGGCTTTTGCGCTGCTGATGGTGGTGGCGGTTGCCATGGCTATTGCGTCTGCTGCTCGATATTTCTTTGTGACCCGGCTTGGGGAGCGGGTAACCGCAGACCTGCGGGCAAAGGTTTTTGGAAATCTCCTCACCCTTGCTCCTGAGTTCTATGAAAAGGTTCGGACCGGCGAAATCCTCTCCCGCCTGACTGCCGATACAACACTGGTGAGAACCGTCCTTACCTCCAGCATGTCGGTTGCTTTGCGAAACGCCATTTTGTTCGTCGGCGGATCAATCATGGCGGTTTATACAGCGCCGGGGTTGAGTGCACTCGTCCTCGTTGCTCTGCCAGTCATTGTGTTGCCACTTATCGGCTTTGGACGACTTATCCGCGGCCTTTCCAGGACCTCTCAGGATCGCCTTGCTGACACCGGAGCATTCGCATCCGAGGCGCTGCAGGCAATCAAAGTTGTGCAAAGTTTCAACCATGAGGACCATGACCGGCAACGCTATACCGGTGTCGTCGAAAAAGCGTTTGACGCAGCTCGACGTCATGTCGCCGCACGATCGGTCATGACAGCGGTTGTGATTGCATTGGCATTTGCGAGCATTGTTGCTGTGTTGTGGATGGGTGCTCGTGCGGTGGTTGAAGGTGACATGACGGGTGGCACGCTTACCCAGTTTGTCTTCTACGCGATCCTGTGCGCCACCAGCATGGCGGCGCTGAGCGAAGTCTGGGGTGAGTTCCAGATGGCGGCGGGTGCGGCAGAGAGACTGTCTGAACTGCTGAACGCCGAGTCCGAAATCCCGGTTGCAAATAACCCGACCGCGCTGCCAATACCGTCGAAGGGGCAGGTGACGTTTGAGGATGTCGGGTTCCGCTATCCGTTGCGGCCTGAGGCATCGGCAATGACCGGCTTCTCGCTGGATGTGTCGCCGGGGGAAACCGTGGCGCTTGTCGGCCCCTCCGGCGCTGGCAAAAGCACGGTCTTTCAGCTGCTGCTGCGGTTCTATGACCCCCAGACAGGCCGCATCAAGATTGATGGTGTTGATCTCAAGGATGCTGACCCTGAGGACTTCCGGCGGCGCATTGCCTTCGTGCCTCAGGAGACGGTGGTGTTTGGCACCAGTGTTCGCGACAACATCGCCTATGGGCGACCTGATGCAACGAAAGAGGAAGTGCTGGCAGCTGCCAAGGCCGCCCACGCCGACGAGTTCATTCAGCAGATGCCGGATGGCTACGATACGGAACTTGGTGAGCGCGGCGTGACACTGTCCGGTGGTCAGCGGCAGCGGCTTGTGATTGCGCGGGCATTGCTCAGGGATGCGCCCATTCTACTTCTGGATGAAGCCACAAGCGCGCTGGATTCAGAAAGTGAGGCTCTGGTGCAGGCTGCGCTGGACCGGCTCATGGCCGGGCGCACAGTGCTGGTGATTGCGCACCGCCTTGCGACGGTCACAAAGGCAGACAGAATCATTGTTATGGATGGTGGGCGCATCGTGGCGCAGGGCACACATGCAGAACTTGTTGCGCAGGGTGGGCTATATGGCCGGCTTGCACGATTGCAGTTTGATCTGGATAGGTCACAGGACGTATCCGGCCTAGAAAAAGAAGCATCCCAACTGGCACCAGGCCATGCAGCTGCGGGCAGCTAGGGGATAAGGGGAGAGCGGGCATGAACCGGTTTTTGAAGATCGCACTTATTCTGGTGGCGGTGGTTGTGGTGCTGGCAAGCGCCTTTTACGTGCGCACCATGAACTGGATGGGCGAGTTCACCACCATCACGCGCAAGTTCGACGGCGAAAGCTGCACGAGGGTGCAGGGTGTTCCCGGCCCTGAAGATGTGGCGATCGATCGGTCGCGCGGCATTGCCTATATCTCGGCCTATGACCGCCGTCTTGCGTCAAGTGACGACCCCGGCGCGAGTGGCGTGCGCGGTGGCATTTATGTCATGGACCTCACCGCAGATGCGGCGGGGCTGTTCCTGCGGCCGATTACACCGCTGATGCCCGAAGCATTCCGCCCCCACGGCATTTCGCTTTTCACTGCAGCGGACGGCACGCGTACATTGATGGCTGTCAACCATCCAGGTGGGGATGATCATACTGTCGAAATTTTTGACCTCTCGGATGACGATGTCCTGACTCACCGGCGCACGGTTCGTGATCCGTTGATCATGTCGCCCAATGATGTGGCAGCGGTGTCGCCTGAGGCTTTTTATGTGACCAACGACCATGATCGTCCGGGTCAGGATGGCCGGACCATGGCGGCACTGTTTGCCTCTCCAATCACAACGGTCGTCTACCATGATGGCAGTGCGTCGCAAGTTGTTGCTGACGAACTTGCGCTTGCCAATGGCGTTGCCGTGTCGGGTGACATGTCCAAGGTCTATGTCGCTGAGCTTCTTGCCCGGACGCTTCATATCTTCGACCGCGATGCAGCCACCGGTGAGCTGACCCTGTCAGACCAGGTGTTTCTGGGGACAGGTGTCGACAATATTGACGTCGCCGAAGATGGCGCGCTTTGGATTGGGGCTCACCCGCAGTTGGCGACGTTTGGTGAGCATGCGGCTGACCCGGCCAATCTCAGCCCCAGCCAGATTGTCGTTGTCCGCCAGTTTGAAGGTGGTGGCGGTGAAGCATCGACAGCGTATCTCGATGATGGCTCTGAAATTTCAGCATCGTCGGTTGGCGCAACCTTCAAGAACCTTCTGGTCATAGGCGCGGTCTTTGATCCGGCGGTGCTGGTGTGTGACATGGGCGGCGATGTGGCAGCTCCGTCTGCCGCTGCCGGACAGAACTGAAATTTTCCGTGATGCGGCCTGACTGGGCTATGCTGCCCGCAAAATCTGGGCAGGCTACGTGTGTGGCCCTGCTTTCAGCATGAGCGGGGAGGGCTTTATGCGCAAAATTCTCTGGATTCTTCTTCTTTTGGCCGTCGTGGCGGTTGCCCGCCTGGCGTGGGTCATGGTGCCGGTTTCTGGCGCATTTGCCTCACTTGAGGAGACCCTGGTTGACCAGTGCACGCGTGTCGAGGTCGCGCCGGGGACGGAAGATGTCACGATCGATCCTGAGACACGCATCGCGTTTGTGTCCGCTGCAGAACGGCGCGACCCCAGTTTGCCTGCCGGTGGCATCTACGCCCTGAGCCTTGATGGCGGTCTGGACCCTATTCTTGTTTCAGGCGATGCACCGGATGATTTCCGCCCCCATGGCATAAGCCTCTGGTCAGACGGTGCTGGTACGAAGCGCCTGTTCGTCATCAACCATCCCAAGGCTGGTGGTCATGTGGTGGAGATTTTTGATGTCGGTGCCGGAGGCGCACTCACCCATGTCAAAGGTGTGTCGTTCGATGAGATGCACTCACCCAATGATCTGGTGGCCGTCTCTGCCGAGGCTTTCTACGCCTCCAATGACCGGGGCTTCATGGACGGCCTCATGGCGCAGTTTGAAACCTACTTTGCGTTGCCCTTCTCCAGTGCTGTTTACTGGGATGGTGAAAACGGCAGCGCAGCCGTTTCCAGTCTTGCCTTCGCCAATGGCATCAATGTCAGCGCGGACGGCGAGACCGTTTACATCGCCGAATTCCTTCGCCATCAGGTCGGTGTCTATGACCGTGACGTGGCGACGGGTGCTCTGACGCAGACACGGGTTCTGCCGGTCGGGACGGGCGCTGACAATATCGAGATTGCTGAAGATGGGGCGCTGTGGATTGGCGCTCACCCCAAAGCGTTCGATTTTCTGGCCCATGCGGAAGACCCCGCAGCAATCGCGCCCTCACAGGTCATTCGCGTTGATCCTGAAACCGGTGACGTTGAGCAGGTCCTGATTGACCTCAGTGGGAAGCTTTCAGGTTCAAGTGTGGGTGCCGTGAATGGCAACACGCTTGTGGTTGGTGCGGTGTTTGACCCAGCCGTGCTGGTTTGCCCGCTGCCATAGGGGCTGATTTTAGCGTTCGGTCAGTTTGAACTCGATACGACGGTTGCGGCGTAGATCGTCTGTGCTTGCGCCGTCGGCGAGAGGCTGAAACTCACCAAAGCCAGCTGCCAGAAGCCGATTGGGCGGCACGCCCTGATTGATCAGATAACGCACAACGGAAATGGCTCGTCCGGCGGACAGGTGCCAGTTGGATGGAAACTCCGGCGTTGAAATGGGCTGCGAGTCCGAGTGGCCGTCAATGCGCAGGACCCAGTTGATGTCATCGGGTACATCACCGGCGATCTCACGAATGGCGGTGGCAATCTTGTTGAGTTCAGTCTGGCCCGCGGGGTTCAGGGCGGCGGAGCCGGAGTCAAAAAACACCTCAGACTGGAACACGAACCTGTCACCGACGATCTGAATGTCATCCCGGTTGCCAAGTGCCACGCGCAGGCGACCAAAGAATTCCGACCTGGCGCGGGCAAGCTCCTGCACTTTCTGGGCGAGGGCCGAGTTGAGCCTGCGGCCCAGATCAGCGATCTGCGTCTGGTTGGCCTTGTCTTTTGCTTCGGCAGCTTCCAGAGCGGCTTCAAGGCTTGCAAGCTGGCTGCGCAAGGCAGCAAGTTGCTGGTTGAACAATTCAACCTGCGCCTGTGCTTCCGCTGTCAGTTTTTCCTGCTCGGTCAGTTCGGCGCGCAACGCGTTGGCTTCATCGCCCCCCGCTTCAGCGCTGAGCAGTAGGCCAGAGAGGCGCGCCTGTTCTTCTTCGGCGCTGGCGAGGGATGCCGTCATGGCCGTGAGTGATGTTTCAAGTTCGCTGGTGCGCAATTGCTCAAGCGCCAGAAGGTCCGTCAGCTGACTGATCTGTGCACGCAGGGATTCCAGCGCTGAGTCCTTACCGGTGATTGCCTGGCTCAGATAGAACTGCGACAGCATGAAGATCGACAACAGGAAGATGATGACCAGCAGCAGCGTGGCCATGGCATCCACGAAGCCGGGCCAGTAGTCCGCCTGACCCTGCCGTATGCGACGAGACGCAAGAGGCATGGTCTAGCTCCTGTCGCCGGTGTTCTGAGCTGCGAGTTTGGCGATTTGCTCAAGGATGGGCTTGAGGTCTGCCTGATTGCTGGCGACCTGATTGAGCAACTGGCTTTCTGAGCGCATCTGGTCAGACAGTATGGTGAGGCGTTCCGTCAGGGCCATGAGGGAGGCCGTGGTCGCTGAGCGTTCACCGGACGACCCGCCTATGTCGCGCTGCATGTCGTCGAGACGTTTTGCAAGCTCGCCCAGCAAGGGGCTGCTCCCGCCTTCAGAGGAGTCCAGACGTGTCACGGTAGAGAGCCATTCTTCCAGCTCGTTGTAGAAACGGTTCTGCGCCTGGCTGGCCTGGAGGTCCAAAAAGCCCACGATAAGAGAGCCGCCAAGACCCAGCAGAGAGGATGAGAAGGCTGTGCCCATGCCATTGAGGGGCGCTTCCAGCCCGTTGCGCAGCTCCTCAAATACGTCACCCGAGCCGCCACCGGCAGGCGACAGGCTGCGAATTGTCTCAGCGATGGATGAAACGGTGTCCAGAAGGCCCCAGAAGGTGCCCAGAAGGCCCAGAAAGATCAGCAGGCCAATCATGTAGCGGGAAATGTCGCGCGCCTCGTCGAGGCGCGAGGCGATGGAATCAAGGATCGAGCGCATGGCGGGTGCTGAAATGGCCACACGGCCCTTGCGCTCGCCGAGGAGGGTGGCCATGGGGGCCAGCAGGCGTGGGGGCGGCGGCAGGGTGAGGCCGGGATCTGCGCGCCTGAAAGCATTGACCCAGCGGATTTCAGGCCCAAGCACCAGCACCTGGCGGATGGTGTAGAGGATGCCAAGAAGCAAAACGCCTGCAATCAGACCGTTGAGCACCACATTGGCGAAAAATGCGTCTGACAGCTGCGGCCACAGGACGGCCAGCACCAGGCCGACAATCACCAGAAAGGTGAGCATGCGGGAAATGTGGCGGCTGGGCTGTGTGAGGCTCAGCGTGTCTGAGCCGTGCGCTTTCGCCATGGTCGTCTCCTGTGCGGGCATGCCAACGGGCTGAATGTCTCGCTGGCGGGCGTCATTAGAGCTGAGAACCGGCAGTCTGCGCTAGTTTGGGGCAGTAGTGTGACCCTTCCGTTAGCGAGTGCGGCTGGGCTCAGACGGGTGGAGCGCTGCTCAGGTGCCGGAATAGGCCACGTCCACGCGGTCGGCAGAGCCTGAATCCGTGACGCCGCCAAGGGCGCGCACGTCGATCCGGCGGCTGTCGATGCCCAGACCTATCAAATAGGCGCGCACTGCAAGGCCGCGTTTCAGGGAGATGCGGCGGGCTTCGCTGGCCTTGTCGCCCGGTTCACCGCCATAGGCTTTCAGCTCAATGCGTCGCGGGTCGTAGCGTAGCGATTCACCGATGGCGTCCAGGTCGCTGCGGGCAGAGCCGATGATGGCGGCGGTGTTTTCGTCGAAGAGGACGCGCAGAATGGCAGGGTCTGGATCAGGCAAGACCACAACAGGTGCGGGCGGAGACAGCGCTGCGACCTGAGGCTCCGCAACGGCAGGTGCCGTCGCTGGTGCTGGTTCAGCAGCTGGCGTAATGCTTTTAGGGGCGGTGGCGTCAACAGGCTGCGGGGTTGGCGTTGCTGCAGCTGTGGCGGTTGCGCGAACTTCAGGCTCTGCGGGCGGTGTTGCTGCAGCTTTCGCCGCTGGCGTTGGTGCATTGGGGGCCGGTGCTTCAGCGGATGCGGCTTTTACCGTTGTTGTCGGTGCGGGCGGCTTTGGCCGCGCCGTGGGCGCAGGCACGCTGGGGTAGCGCAGCTGGGGGACCTGGCGTGTGGCCGTGGACGATCCGGGATATTTCAAGATCAGGCGCGGTTCGCTGCCAGCGTCCAGAGTTGGATTGAGCCCCAACGCTTCCAGATTGACGCTTACGTCGGTGTTTTGCTGGGCCAGCGCTGGCTGAATGACCAGTGTGGCTGCCAGAACCGCCGCAATGGACAGAACGGGGCTGAACTTTGAAAGAGAGGGGCTGAAATAGGTCATGCCGGGTGGCGCTGTCCGCATCTGAAGGGGTGGACCGGGCAACCCTCGCATGAGGGTTCCTAACGGGTTAACCGCTTGCGGCGCGAACGTAAAGCCCAACGGCGGAATTGTGGTGCGTCCGCCGGGACCTGTTACTCACTCCGGCGCGCTTTTTTGAGGATATCCTGCAGCAGGGGCAGCAGGTCCGCATTGGCCGCAATGATGCCATTGCGCTCAAGCAGCTTGTCCCCACCATTGATATCCGTCAGGAAACCGCCTGCTTCGCGGACCATCAAAATGCCCGCCGCCACGTCCCATGGTTGCAGGCCATGTTCCCAGTACCCGTCGAAGCGGCCGGCGGCGACCCAGGCAAGGTCAAGCGAGGCGGCGCCGAAGCGGCGAATGCCTGCCACCTTGGGAACGATGGTGTTGAGTTCCTTGCTGAATGTCTCAAGCCATTCTGCGTCAGAGAAGAAAATGCCGGTTCCAAAGACCGCGTCTTCAAGCTTGGTCCGCGCAGCAACGCGCAGGCGGCGGTCGTTGAGATAGGCGCCCTGACCTTTTTCAGCCACGAACAGATCATCGGTCACGGGATTGTAGATGACGCCGTCAACGATCTGCCCGTCGCGCTGAAGCGCAATCGAAATGGCAAAGTGAGGCATGCCGTGAAGGAAGTTGGTCGTGCCATCAAGAGGGTCAATGATCCAGGTATGGGTCTTGTCGGGACCTTCAACCACTCCGGATTCCTCCATCAGGAAGCCATAGCCCGGGCGTGCCTTGGAGAGTTCTTCGAAGATTATTTTTTCGGCGCGCAGATCTGCAGCGCTGACAAAGTCGCCGGGGCCCTTACGAGAGACCTGAAGGTTTTCCACCTCGCCGAAATCGCGTGCGAGTTTGCGGGCTGCCTTGCGGGCAGCGCCAACCATGACATTGATGACTGGGCTATTGAGGGCCATTGAATATCTTTTTGGGTCTGTCGATTGGGAGGATCTAGTCGGCGCGTTTGATGTAGGTAACTTCCGTCGTGTCGATGACGACTTTTTCACCGACGGTCACGAAGGGCGGCACCATGGTGCGCACGCCATTTTCAAGGACAGCCGGCTTGTAGGAGGACGCGGCGGTCTGGCCCTTGATGGTTGGCTCGGTCTCGGTGATCTCGAGCGTCACTTGCTCGGGCAGGTTGATGCCGATCGGCTTTTCTTCCCAGAGTTCCAGCGTCACAGCCATGCCTTCCTGCAGGAAGGCGGCGCGTTCGCCGATGAAGTCACGGGCAAGTTCAATCTGCTCGTAGTTTTCGTTGTCCATGAAGGTCAGCATGCCGTCATTTTCAAACAGGAACTGAAAATCCTTTGTGTCCACGCGGACCTTCTCGACAGACTCCGACGAACGGAAGCGCTCATTCAGTTTTGTATTGTCGATCAGGTTTTTCAGTTCCACTTGGGCGTAGGCACCACCTTTGCCCGGCTTCACACTTTGGACCTTCACAGCAGCCCACAGGCCGCCCTTGTGTTCAATGACGTTGCCGGGGCGGATTTCGTTGCCGTTGATCTTCATGGCTAGCGGACCTTCGTGCGGTTTTATTGAATTGTCCCCAGAGGCCAGCGGTGGTCGGCGGGGCAAGTGGGGCAAGCGCGCCTGACATGCACCACTGTGCGCCATGGTGCAAGGGGCCTGCTACTGGCTGGCCTTGCTTTCCAACCATTTGGACGCGCGTGCGTCTCCATCACTACGCTGCTGGGGGGTGATGAACTTGGTAAAGCGGGCATCCAGCTCGGCATCTTCGTAGCCTGAGCGCAGGGCCAAAGAGTGCCATTTCCAGGCTTCCGCCATGTCAGCATCCACGCCTCTGCCCATGACATAGAGGCGCGCAAGGCGATTTTGAGCGATCAGATGGCCCTGTTCGGCGGCCTGCGCATAAAGCTCAGCTGCCCTGGCAACGTCCTTGTCCGTGCCCAGGCCCTGATAGGTGAGGTAGGCGAGACCTGCCTGCGCGTCGGCCATGCCATGGCCTGCTGCTGCGGCAAACCATTTGGCGGCCACAGCGTTGTCTACTTCGCGTCCCAAACCCTGAGCTGCCGTCAGACCCAGATTGTACTGGGCATCGGGATGACCGGATGCGGCCGCCTTCTCAAACCATGGCAGGGCGGCCACGGGATCCGGTGTGCCGCCATTGAGGGCGCCTGCGGCGTGCAGGGCACCCAGATTGAACTGGGCGACAGGGCTGTTTGAATCGGCGGCTTCGCGGAACCAGCGACTGGCCTGAATGATATCCTGTGCGACGCCTATGCCCTGCGCATAGCGCAAGCCAATCTCAACCTGACCGGCCAGAGACCCGTTTGTGGCAGATAGCAGATACAGACGGGTGGCCTCCTGAACGCGGGCATCGGTGTTTGTCGGGTCCATGCCGGGCGGCGTGAGCGTTTTGTCCGATGTCAGTTCGGCAAGGGCAAAAGCGGCGGACGGTTCGCCGTTGGCGGCGGCCGACCGTAACCAGCGACCCGCCTCGAAGAGGTCTTGGTCGATGCCAATGCCGTCGAGATAGATCTGACCCAGCAGGGCCTGTGCCGATGGATCGCCTTTTTCCGCGACTGGCCGCAGGAAAGCTGCGGCGCGCTGGCCATCATTGGCTTTGAGGGCGTCCACTGCCTGCGCCACTTCAGGCGATACCGCACGGACGTTCGGGTCAGTTGTCGGGTCAGTTTCCGCCCAAGCGCCCGAGAGAGCGACGAGTGAAACAGCAAGGATGGCGAGTGGCTTGAATATGATCTGGGGTCTACGCATTGGTCTCCAACAGCGAAACAGGCGTCGTATCGATCACATCATTGATCGCTTTGACGGCTTGGCCCGGACCCCCCTGGTCACTTGGGAAAGACCATACGCTAGATGAGACTGCAAGGAAATCCGCTCCTGCCGCAACAAGAGGCGCTGCATTGTCTGGCGTAATACCGCCAATCGCCACGCAGGGTACTTCGAAGAGGCGTTGCCACCAGGACAGGATTTCGGGCTCCGCGCGCGAAATCGCATCTTTGGTGGCCGTGTCGTAGAAGGCGCCGAACGCCACATAGTCCGCGCCCTGTTCACCTGCTTCCATGGCCAGGTGACGGCTGTCATGGCAGGTGACGCCGATGATCGCATCAGGCCCAAGCAAAGCGCGCGCTTCATCATAGGGCGTATCCTGCTGGCCGATATGCACGCCATCGGCACCGACCTTCAGTGTAAGGTCTGGACGATCATTGATGAGCATTGCCACATCATGTTTGTGCGCGATGGGGATCAGTGCTTCCGCTGCCTTGACGATCTCGGCATCACTGACGTCCTTGAGGCGCAGCTGCACGCAGGCGACGTCACCGGCACTGAGTGCTGCATCAAACACGCGTGAAAACGCCGCCAGGTCGTCGAGACGCGGCGGCGTGATCAAGTAAAGTCGGCAGGTCGACTTGGCGGGCTGGGATGCTTTAGGCAGCCTCTTTCTCCACGTATTTGTCGCCGCTAGCTGCGGCTGAGGGCGTCAACGCCGGGCAGGGTCTTGCCTTCCAGCCATTCAAGGAAGGCGCCGCCTGCAGTCGACACATAGGAAAAATCATCCGCAGCACCGGCATTGTTAAGCGCTGCCACGGTATCGCCACCACCGGCAACGGAATTAAGTTCGCCCATTTTGGTGAGCATGGCCACATGGCGGGCGGCAGCGTTGGTGCCGTTGTCGAAAGGCGCAATTTCAAAAGCGCCGAGTGGGCCGTTCCAGACAACCGTCTTGGCGGCTTCAAAGCGGGCGGCGAGATCAGCAATCGTGTCCGATCCCACGTCCAGAATCATGTGGCCATCTGGGACTTCAGTCGCGGGCACCGTCTTGCACGGGGCCATCGCCTTGAATTCTTCCGCCACCACAACGTCGCGGGGCAGGAGGACCTGACATCCGGCCGCTTCAGCCTTGGCAAGAATTTCGCGGGCGGTGTCGCCAAGGTCATGCTCGCAGAGGGATTTTTTGACGTCGATGCCTTGTGCGGCAAGGAACGTATTAGCCATGCCGCCGCCGATGACCAGATAGTCGACGCGGCTGACGAGATTGCCCAGCAGGTCCAGCTTGGTGGAAATCTTCGCACCACCGACAATGGCAACCACAGGTTTTTCAGGTTTGGCCAGCGCGCCTTCGAGGGCTGTCAGTTCAGCTTCCATGGCGCGGCCCGCATAGGCTGGCAGGCGTTTGGCGATGGCTTCCGTCGATGCGTGGGCGCGGTGGGCTGCCGAAAAGGCATCGTTGACATAGGCGTCACCCAGCGCGGCCAGCTGATCTGCAAAGGCGCCGTCATTGTCGGTTTCGCCTTTGTGGAAACGGGTGTTTTCCAGCAACACGACGCTGCCGGGTTTGGCGGATGCGATAACAGATGCGGCGGTGTCACCGACGCAATCGTCAGCGAAGGTCACTTCAAGTCCGGATTCTTCCGCAACGGCTGGCGCAACGGCCTTGAGTGAGAACTCAAGGTTTCGTTCTCCCTTGGGACGGCCGAAGTGGGAGAGGAGGATGACGATGGCACCCTTGCCGGTCAGCTCGCGGATGGTCGGCACGATGCGTTCGATGCGGGTGGCATCGCTCACCGCGCCATCGCGCACAGGCACATTCAGGTCGGCACGCATGAGGACGCGCTTGCCTGCAATGTCGCCATGAGCGAACAGATCGTCCAGAGTTGCGAACGATTTTTCACTCATGGCGTTATCCTGAAATCCTGTGTGGTCGTGTTTGGTGTTTGGGGACTAGCGCAGCTTTGACATGGCAACAGCGGTGTCCGCCATGCGGTTCGCAAAGCCCCACTCGTTGTCATACCAGGACAGGACGCGGCCCATTTTGCCTTCGATGACCTGGGTCTGTGTCAGGTCAAAGGTCGAAGACGCAGGATCATGGTTGAAGTCCATGGACACCAGCGGCTTGTTGTTGACGGCAAGAATGCCCTTGAGCGGCTTGGTGCGCGCGGCGGCCTTCATGGCGTCATTGATGGCATCGACAGACAGCGCCTTCTTGGCGGTGAAGACGAGGTCGATCATCGACACATTGGGTGTCGGCACACGAACGGCTGTGCCGTCGAGCTTGCCGGCCAACTGAGGCAGCACAAGGCCAACAGCTTTTGCAGCGCCTGTGGATGTCGGAATGATGTTGGATGCAGCGGCGCGGGCACGGTGCATGTCGCTGTGCAGGGTATCGAGCGTTGGCTGGTCGCCTGTGTAGGCGTGAACCGTTGTCATGTAGCCGCGCTCAATACCAAATGTGTCGTTCAGCACCTTGGCGACCGGTGCCAGGCAGTTGGTTGTGCATGACGCATTGGAGACAACCGTGTGCGACTTCTTCAAGGCGCTGTTGTTGACGCCGTAAACCACCGTCAGGTCAGCGCCGGAGGCTGGAGCTGATACGAGCACGCGCTTGGCGCCTGCCTCGAGGTGAGCGGAGGCTTTTTCCTTTGAGGCGAAGATGCCTGTGCATTCAAGAGCGATGTCCACGCCCAGATCGCCCCAGGGCAGATCCGCCGGATTGCGCTCCGCGGTGACCTTGATCTTGTTGCCGTCGACCGTGATCGAGTCCTTGGTGTTGGAGACCTTGGCCGGGAAACGGCCATGCACGGTGTCGTACTGCAGCAGGTGAGCATTGGCTTCAGCAGACCCCAGATCGTTGATGGCGACGACCTGAATGTCCTTGCGGCCAGACTCGACGATGCCACGGAGCACCAGACGGCCGATGCGTCCAAAACCATTAATCGCGACCTTAACGGGCATGATGAATTCACCTTTCGCAGAAGAGCTGTGTTCGCACGGGGCAAGCGGAATTGCCTAGTCCCGCGCGCGTTTGGCGTGGGTATAGCGAAACATCCCAGAGGATGGAAGGTACGCTTGCGCGGAATCGGCCATGCCAATTGCGCAAAGACGTATTTTTGACCTGTCAGGGTGCCGTGTGCTGCGTCCGGCAGGGGCTAGAGACGCTCGCGGACGGCCTGAGCAACAGCATCAGCGGTGATGCCGAAGTGCTCATACAGCTCTTTATAGGGTGCGCTGGCACCGAAGCTGTCCATGCCCACAAAGCCGCCCTTGTCGCCGATATAGCGCTGCCAACCCATTTCGATGCCCGCCTCAACAGCGATACGCACTGTGCCAGGGCGAAGGATATCTTCGCGATAGGCAGCAGGCTGCTCGTTGAAGATGTCCTGACAGGGCATGGAGACAACGCGCGTCGGCACGCCTTCCGCCTGGAGCTGCTTTTGCGCAGCCATGGCGATTTCGACTTCCGAGCCCGTGGCAATCAGTGTTGCCTTGGCGTCGCCATCTGAGGGGGAAATCTCATAGCCGCCACGTGCGGAGAGGTTTTCGTCCGTGTGCTTGGTGCGCAGGGTCTCGAGATTCTGGCGAGTCAGAGCAATGGCGCTCGGGCGATCAATCGACTTGAGGGCGACTTCCCAGGCTTCAGCTGTTTCAACCGCATCTGCGGGGCGGAAGACGTTGAGATTGGGAATCGCACGCAGGGCCGCCAGATGCTCGACCGGCTGATGGGTGGGGCCATCTTCGCCCAGGCCGATGGAATCATGGCTGAACACATAGATGGCGCGTCGCTTCATCAAGGCGGCCAGGCGAATCGACGGACGGCAATAGTCGGCAAACACCAGGAACGTGCCGCCATAGGGAATGAGGCCCTTGTGCAGCGCCATGCCGTTCATGGCCGCAGCCATGCCGTGTTCGCGGATGCCGTAATGGATGTAGTTGCCTGAGTAGTCTTCCGCGGTCACGGAGGTCTGGCTCTTGGCGCGGGTGTTGTTTGACCCGGTGAGGTCGGCTGAGCCGCCGACGAGTTCTGGCACAACTTCGGCCAGACCATTGAGGACGGCTTCAGACGCCTTGCGGGTGGCGACGGCTTTTTTCTCGTCGGAGAAGCCGCGCTTCAGCTTGTTGACTTCAGAGTGGAGGGCGTTGGGCAGGGAGCCTGCCTGGGTGCGCTCAAACTCTGCCTGGACATCGTCCGGTGCTTCGTCCATGCGGGCCTGCCATGCGGCGCGGTCCTTGGCGGCGCGCAGTCCGGCGACGCGCCAGCTGTCACGCACATTGGCTGGGATTTCGAATGGGGCACTCGGCCAGCCTAGGGCTGTGCGGGTGCCTTCAATTTCGTCTGCACCCAGCGGTGCCCCATGGGACCCGGCGGTGCCTTCCTTCGTAGGCGCGCCGAAACCGATCTTGGTGCGGCAGGCAATCAGGGACGGCTTGTCGGATGTGCGGGCATGCTCGATGGCTGCTTCGATGGCGGCCGCATCATGGCCATCAATGCGGATGGTGTCCCAGCCGGCGGCGTCAAAGCGGGCGATCTGGTCGCCGGATTCTGACAGGTCCAACGACCCATCGATGGTGATGCCGTTGTCATCGAACAAAACAATGAGGCGGGACAGCTTGAGGTGGCCTGCCATGGAAATGGCTTCGTGGCTAATGCCTTCCATGAGGTCGCCGTCAGAGGCAATCACGTAGGTGAAGTGGTCCACCAGGTCATCGCCGAAGCGCGCATTCAGCATCCGTTCGGCAAGGGCCATGCCGACGGATGTGGAAATGCCCTGACCCAGCGGGCCGGTTGTCATTTCGACGCCGGGCGTGTGGTCGACTTCCGGGTGACCCGGTGTGAGGGAGCCCATCTGACGGAAATTCTTGATCTGGTCGATGGTCATGTCCTCGAAACCGAGGAGGTGCAGCAGTGAATACTGAAGCATCGAGCCGTGACCCGCGGAGAGCACAAAGCGGTCGCGGTCGGGCCAGCTTGGGTCCTGGGCGCAGAACTTCATGAACTTCGTGAACAGCACGGTGGCAACGTCAGCCATGCCCATGGGCATGCCAGGGTGGCCGGACTTGGCCTGTTCCACAGCATCCATGGCCAGAGCCCGAATGGCATTTGCCATCATGTTGTGTTCGGGAGAGTTGGCGTTGGATGCCTGAGTGTCCGCATCTGTCGATACGGCCGCGCTGTTTGCTGGTGTCATTGTATTGGTTGCCCTTGGTCCGCGGACGCTCCTGTTGAAAGCGTGATCGCGGTTACCTCAAAAATTCCCCATCGCGGTCTTACGCCGCTGAGGGAGCCATTGTGATCCGATTCGGATCGGCGTGATGCCAAAAAAGCCATGCCCCGTTTTGGGGTCCGAATTGGGCCGGGAGAATGACGAGGTGCCCTTGCAACGTCAACATGCCCGTGGCACCTGAATGCGTGTGTTCTTTACCGTTTTTTGCGCCGTTGACCGGGGCAAGCGGGGATGAATACGTTATGTCACTGACCTGTTGCATATTGGCCGCGCCCGTGTTGGGTGTTCTGGCTCTTCAAAAATCGCAGAAATCCAAGACGGGAACCTTCTTTCAGAATGAGCAAGCTTGATGCAGCTATGGAGCGGTTTTCATCCGCGCTGGACCAGCTGGAAGCGGGAATCAATCGGCGCGGCATCAAGGCGCAGTCGGCGTCGGATGCTGAACGTGAGCTTGTGGCTCTGCGCGAAGACCGGTCCCGGCTGGCAAACGAGCTTGATCAGATGAAGGCCAAAGCGCGCCAGCTGGATGAAACCACCGGTGAAGTCTCCGGCCGCCTTGATGAAGCCATTGCCGGCATCCGTGCCGTGCTTGAGCCGTAGGGCAGGGGAGCGCGCAATATGCCTCAGGTAACCGTCAAGATTAATGGCCGCAGCTATACGCTCGCCTGTGATGAAGGCGAAGAAGAACATCTGGAAGGCCTTGCAGCCTATCTCGACAAGCACGTGACCAGTCTGTCTCAGGGTGTGGGACAGGTGGGCGATCAGCGGTTGATGCTGATGGCCGGATTGCTGGTGGCGGACGAACTCTCCGAGGCGCTGGGAGAAGTGAAGGCGCTTGAGGACCAGGTTGCTGCTCTCAAGGACGCCCGGACGGGAGCTGCGTCCAAGACGCAGGATGCGGAAAATCAGGTGGCAGAGGTGCTGGAAGCAGCGGCAAAGCGCCTGGAAGACATTGCCGGACGGCTTGAGCCGTCCTAGCTGTTAGTCATACAAGTATGGGGCTGCCTGGTGCGCCAGGAGCCACACTGCTCGGGGCCTTACGGTCTCCAAGGGAGCTGTCCCTGCTTGGGCTCGAGGGCCCTCGCATCACGGTGCCCACCTACATCTGTAGGTTCCCGGGGATTTCTGCTCCAGCGGCCAAGGCGGCTCCACTCTTGTATCTACTGACCGATTGCACCCGCGTGATCTCCCCATGACCTCCACACCCTTTGACGGGCTTTCCAAGCCGCAGTTGCGCCAAGCTGCGGGTCTGGTGCGGATCGCAACTGCTCAGCAGTTGGGTGATCGTGCAGGCGATGACATTGCCCGCCGGATCGTGACGGGCCTGCCATTGCGCAGCCAGGAAACGATCGCAGGATATTGGCCGGTGCGGGGAGAAGCAGACCCCTTACCCGCAATGCTGGCCCTGAGGGCGCTTGGTCATCGATTGGCGTTGCCGGTTGTTGAAGGCAAAGGCCAGCCGTTGTCATTCAGGATGTGGACGCCGGGTGAGCCGCTGGTTGAGGGCGCTTATGGTATTCCCACGCCGGGCAGAAGTGCCATGACGGTGTCGCCGACCCTTTTGCTGGTTCCCGGTTTGTGGTTTGACCGCACCGGCGGGCGGCTTGGATATGGCGGTGGGTTCTATGACCGGACGCTGGCACACCTGCGACGAGGCTGGCAGCCGCGGGTGGTTGGCGTAAGTTATGAAGCAACGTTGAGCGGTCATCTTGATCGCGAGCCGCATGATGCGGTGATGGATTTTATTGTGACCGAGCGGCGCGTTCTTCGCGCGCAATAGCCGGTCCGTAGCAGGAATAGCCTTATGCGGCTTTTGTTTTTGGGTGATGTGGTTGGCCGGTCGGGGCGCGATGCTGTTGTGGCGGCGCTGCCGGGATTGCGATCTGATCTGGATCTCGATTTTGTGGTGGTCAATGGCGAGAACGCCGCGGGCGGATTTGGCATTACCGAGAAGATCACGACCGAGCTGCTTGATGCGGGCGCGGACGTCATCTCTGGCGGCAACCATTCGTGGGATCAGCGCGAGGCCCTGGTGTTCATCGAGCGCGAAGAGCGCCTGCTGCGTCCTGCCAACTTTCCAGCAGGCACACCGGGGCGCGGGGCCGGTTTGTTTGAAGCGCGCGGCGGGCGCCGTGTGCTGCTCGTAAATGTGCTTGGCCGCGTCTTCATGGATCCGTTGGATGATCCTTTTGCGGCCGTTGAAAAAGAAATCAGTGCTGCGCCCATGGGTGATGTGGCGGACGCCGTCATCGTGGACATGCATGCAGAAGCGACATCTGAAAAAATGGCCATGGGGCATTTTTGTGATGGCAGGGCGTCGCTGGTGGTTGGGACGCACAGTCACATTCCAACTGCTGATGCGCAGGTGTTGCCCGGTGGGACGGCGTATCAGACCGATGCAGGCATGTGCGGCGACTATGACAGTGTGATCGGCATGGACAAGGAAGAGCCGGTCAACCGGTTCACCCGTAAGATTTCAGGCGGGCGCTTTACGCCTGCGGATGGCGTGGCCACCGTTTGCGGCGTGTTTGTTGAGACCGACGACACGACCGGCCTGGCGCAGCGCGTGGAGCCGATCCGGCTTGGCGGGCGGCTCAAGCAGTCGATGGCTGGATAGGGGCAAGCTAGAATGCCGGGGACGGGAGGTGGGTAGCCTTACCCGCCCTGCATTCTCTATAAAGCCTGCAAATCATCGAATTCAGACGACAAACCGGAGCGCGTGAGCCCATGGCTGGCCATTCACAATTCAAGAACATCATGCATCGCAAAGGCGCGCAGGATGCCAAGCGGTCCAAGATTTTTGCCAAGCTGGCGCGCGAAATCACGGTTGCAGCGAAGCTGGGCATGCCTGATCCGGCCATGAACCCGCGTCTGCGCGGCGCTATTCAGGCGGCACGGGCGGAAAACATGCCCAAGGACAACATCGACCGCGCCATCAAGAAGAGCCAGGCGGGCGACGAAGACAACTTTGAAAATGTCCGATATGAGGGCTTTGGCCCCGGCGGCATCGGCGTAATTGTTGAGGCCCTGACCGACAACCGAAATCGATCTGCCAGTGAAATCCGCTCCGCTTTCTCCAAGAATGGCGGCAATCTCGGTGAAACCGGCTCAGTTTCCTTCATGTTTGATCAGGTCGGACGCATTGAGTATCCGGCCGATGTGACCGATGCAGATGCGATGTTTGAAGCCGCGATTGAGGCAGGGGCTGATGACGTGACGTCTGACGAAGACGGGCACGAGATCATTACGGCTGCTGACAGTCTCAATGAGGTGGCGACGGCGCTGGAAGAAAAGCTGGGCGAGCCGCGCAAATCTGCGCTTGTCTGGAAGCCTCAGAATTCCATCGAGGTCGATGGTGATGCGGCGGCCACACTGCTCAAATTGCTGGATGCGCTGGACGACAATGATGATGTCCAGCAAACCTATGCGAACTTCGAGTTATCCGATTCGGTTCTTGAGAGCCTGACGAGCTAGGGCGATGTCGCCCGACGCTTGAAATGGCAGGGCGCACAGGCATGACACTCACATCTGACCCTCGGCGACAGACTGGGGCTCGGCGATTGCTGGGGCTTGATCCAGGCCTTACGGCAACCGGCTGGGGCATTGTGGATGTGACCGGCTCACGGCTGGTGCATGTGGCCAATGGGACTGTGAAATCAAAACCCAAAGACGCGCTGTCTGACCGCCTCGCCGTGTTGCATGAGGGTGTGGCCGCGATAATAAAAGCGCATCACCCGGATGAAGCCGCCATTGAAAGCGTGTTTGTGAACAAGGACGGTCAGGCGACCCTCAAGCTTGGGCAGGCGCGTGGTGTTGCCATTCTGGCGGCCGCGCAGGCCGGGCTGGACGTTGCAGAGTATGCGCCCAACCACATCAAGAAGTCCGTTGTCGGTGCCGGGCACGCAGACAAGCGCCAGATGATGGCGATGGTCACCATGCTGCTGCCATCATGTGATCCGCATTCGGAGCATTCGGTTGATGCGCTGGCCGTTGCCATTACCCATGCCCACGGCACGGCCGGGTCAGCGCGCCTCGCCGCGGCGCTGGAGGCAAAGGTATGATCGGCAAGCTCAAGGGCATTGTGGATGAGACCGGGCTCGATACCGCACTGATTGATGTGAACGGCGTTTGCTATCTCACCTCGTGCTCCGCCACCACGCTGCGCCAGATTGGTGGGCCGGGGGACGCGGCGGTGCTGCACATTGAAACCTATGTGCGCGAGGACCAGCTTCGGCTTTTTGGTTTTGCGACGGAAGCTGAGCGTGAATGGTTCCGCCTCCTGTTGAGTGTGCAGCGTGTTGGCGCAAAGGCGGCGCTTGCTATTCTGTCCGTGCTGGACCCGCAGTCACTGGCGCGGGCCATTGCCTTCAAGGACGCGAAAGCCATTGCGACGGCGCAGGGCGTTGGCCCCAAGGTGGGTGAGCGGATTATCTCCGAACTCAAGGACAAGGTGCCCGCTTCCCTGGCCATGGCCGGCAAGGAGCCTGTGCCGGGCAAGGAAGTGGGTGAGGTGCCTGCGCATAGTGCGGAAGCAGATGCCATCTCAGCGCTGGTCAATCTGGGCTATGCTCAGGCGCAGGCAGCGCAGGCGGTGTCGCGCGCTGTTGCCAAGGCCGGTGATGATGTGCCGGGCGCGGAACAGCTGATCCGTGTCGGGCTCAAGGAGCTGGTGTCATGATGAAAGCGCCCCATTTTAAATCATCGTGGAACCCACATGTCTGATCGCGTCGTACATGCCGACTTCAGTGCTGAGGATGGAGCCGAGCAGGGCATCCGCCCCACAGCGCTTGATGCGTTTGTCGGGCAGGCGCGGGCGAAGGAAAATCTGAGCGTTTTCATTCAGGCCGCGAAGTCGCGCAATGAAGCGATGGACCATGTGTTGCTGTCGGGACCTCCCGGTCTTGGCAAAACGACCATGGCGCAGATCGTATCGCGAGAGCTCGGCGTCAATTTCAGATCCACGTCAGGGCCTGTTATTGCCAAGGCAGGTGATCTTGCCGCTTTGCTGACGAACCTCGAGCCGCGTGACGTGCTTTTCATCGATGAGATTCACCGGTTGTCGCCTGCGGTTGAAGAAATCCTCTATCCGGCAATGGAGGATTTTGAACTCGACTTGATCATTGGTGAGGGACCGGCTGCGCGGTCGGTGAAGATCGACCTGGCGCAGTTCACCCTTGTGGGGGCGACCACGCGGGCCGGGCTTCTGACAACGCCGCTGCGGGATCGTTTTGGCATTCCGGTGCGGCTGGAATTCTACACCAATGAAGAACTCGAGAAGATTGTCAGCCGTGCTGCGACCATTCTGGACGCGCCGCTGACGTCCGAAGGCGCGATGGAAATCGCACGACGGTCACGGGGCACACCGCGTGTGGCCGGGCGGCTGCTGCGCCGGGTCCGTGATTTCGCGTCCGTTGGGGGTGTTGCTGAGATTGACGCCGATGTGGCGGACAAGGCGCTCAACCGGCTGGAAGTCGACAATCGCGGGCTGGACAGTCTTGATCATCGCTATCTGCGGACTGTCGCACTGAAGTTTGGTGGCGGCCCTGTTGGCGTCGAGACAATAGCGGCGGCCCTGTCCGAAGCGCGCGACGCCATTGAAGAACTCATTGAGCCCTACCTCATTCAACAGGGTTTTGTTCAGCGCACCCCGCGTGGGCGATTACTGACCGGGGCTGCCTTTGAACATCTTGGGCTGACGATCCCTGCCTCGTTTGAAGGTGTGCAGACGCGATTGTTTGATGATGAGTGACACCGGGGACGATGCGCTGGGTCCAGCCGGGACCCTGAGCGCTGATGGGCAGCACATCATGCCAGTGCGCGTCTATTACGAAGACACGGATGCATCCGGCATTGTCTATCACGCCAACTATCTGCGTTTTGTTGAGCGGGGCCGCACTGATGTGCTGCGGTGCGCCGGGCTCGATCATCGCACTATGATGGATGCAGAGGATTCCACAGCTTTTGCCGTGCGCCAGATGACAATTCGGTTCATTGCGCCGGCGCGGCTGGACGATGCGCTGGAGGTCCGCACGCAGTTCACGGAGGTGCGTGGGGCGCGCATTCGGGCGGCCCAAACGGTGTGGCGGGGGGAGACACAGCTGTTTGAAGCAGAAGTTGAAATCGCTGTGCTGGACGGCAAGGGCCGCGCCCGCAGAATTCCGGCATTTGTGCGAGACGCGCTTGCCCCTTATGTTGCCTGATACCTTTTGACTTCAACCAGATTTCGGCTCTTTTTGCGGGGCGTCCGCGCCGCAGTTTCGACACAAAAACACAGGACAAGGCGGGACAGGCGGCAATGCCGTTTTCCCGGATGCTGGGTTGATGTGCCGCATTCGCCGAAGCGCTTAGACATGACGTAGGAAGTTTCGACGATGGAGCCGGATATCATCAACGCGGCAGCGCAGGTTGCCGAAACCGACTTTTCTCTGTTCAGCCTGTTCCTGCGCGCCGACATAGTGGTCAAAGCCGTCATGGTCGGCCTGTTTGCAGCATCGATCTGGAGCTGGGCCATTATTTTCGAAAAGTGGGGTCGGCTGCGCTCGGTCAACAAGAAGGCTGAGAAGTTTGAACAAGTGTTCTGGTCCGGCCAGTCACTTGAAGACATTTATCAGAATATGGGCCACCGGCCCGACCATCCCATGTCGACGCTGTTTGTAGCGGCCATGCGTGAGTGGCGCCGGTCGGCTGAAATCGGCACCAAGGCCATTCATGGGCTGCAAGAGCGGATTGACCGGGTGATGACGGTTTCGATTGCCCGCGAAACAGCGCGGCTGGAGCGTGGCCTTTTGTTCCTGGCGACTGTCGGTGCGACGGCCCCTTTCATCGGCCTGTTCGGCACGGTCTGGGGCATCATGAATTCGTTCCAGGCCATCGCGGTGTCGCGGGATACAAATCTGGCTGTTGTGGCGCCAGGCATTGCCGAAGCGCTGTTTGCCACTGGCCTTGGCCTGCTGGCCGCCATTCCGGCGGTGATTGCCTACAACGCCTTCTCAACGGGCCTGAACCGATATGCGACGCGGCTGGACGGATTTGCGGATGAGTTTTCCGCCATCCTTTCGCGGCAGATCGACGAAACCCGCGAGGGACACTGATCATGGCCGGTGGTCTGATGCCCAATGGTGGGTCTGGTGGTGGCTCCGGGGGCGGGCGTCGCCGCAGTCGTCGGTCCCGCGCGCCCATGAGCGAAATCAACGTCACGCCCTTTGTGGATGTGATGCTGGTACTGCTGATCGTGTTTATGGTGGCAGCACCCTTGCTGACGGTGGGTGTGCCGATTGACCTGCCGCAGACAAGCTCGCAGCCACTACAGGAAGATGACGAGCCTCTGACAGTGACCGTGAACGCGGAAGGTGAAGTCTATCTGCAAGAGACGGTTGTAGAGCTCCCTGAACTTTCTGCCCGGCTGCTGGCGATTGCCGAAGGTGGGTATGACGAACGCGTGTATGTGCGCGGCGATCGATCTGTTGATTACGGCACGATCATGAATGTCATGGGCACTTTGTCGTCCGCCGGGTTTAGGCGCATCGGCATGGTGACCGAGCAAGGCGGGCCTGACGCCGCCGACGAAGGATAGCGATCTAGAATGCGCGGCGGTGTTCCCCTCTCCGTCCTGCTGCACGTTGCAATCATCACGGTTGCGATCGTGGGCCTGCCCGCGCCCAAACTCGAGCCGGTAGAGATTGCAACCGCGATCCCCATCGAAATCCTCGAGATTGACGAGTACACGCGGATCACCCGCGCGCCGGAGCCAGAAGCAGACCCTGCACCGCCGGAGCCGGAACCCGAGCCTGAACCCCAAGAAGCACCTGAACCGGAACCTCAGCCGATTGCCGAGCCCACGCCGCCGTCCCCAACACCACCCCCGGCAGAGCCAACGCCTCCGCCTCCAACGCCGGAGCCCGAGCCGGCCCCGGCACCAGATCCTGAGCCCGAACCGGAGCCACAGGAAAAGGTGAACGTGGCACCGCCGCAACCGCCTGCTCCCAAATTGCGCCCGACGCCGCCAACGCGGCCGGTGCAGCGGGAACCTTCATTTGACGCCGGTCGTATTGCAGCCCTTTTGGACAAGCTTCCAGAAGAGCGCCAGCCCGCACCTGCACAACCGGCGCCCACACAGCCGCCTCAACAATCGCGCGTCGGGGCGCGGACGTCCCTGACGATTTCAGAGCTGGATTTCATGCGTCAGCAGATCAGCGCGTGCTGGTCGCCGCCGGTCGGTGCCACAAATGCGGCTGATTTGGTTGTCACGATGAACATATGGCTCAATCGCGATGGGTCGTTGTCGCGACCACCGCAGGTCAAAGGCGGCGGTTTCGTTCTTTCGTCCTACCAGCAGGCAGCTCAGGAAGCAGCCTTGCGGGCAGTGCGTCGGTGTGCACCCTATCGGTTGCCGGTGGAAAAATATTCATCCTGGCGTGAGATAGAGTTGAGGTTCGACCCCAGCCAGATGCTGGGTCGTTAAACGGGTTGAAGGCTAGGAGAGGCTTTGGGAATGCACGGGTTTAAGCAAATTCTGGCGGGTCGTTTGACGAAATGGGTGCCTGTGCTCGCGGCGGTGGCGCTGCTGATGCCTGGCGCCGCTCTTGCGCAACTGCGTATCGACATTACGCAGGGCACAATTGAGCCATTGCCTTTGGCCGTCACGGACTTTGTGGGCAGCGACGCAGCAGCCACTGAAACCGGTGACAAGATGGCTGGGGTGATCCGCAGCAATCTTGAACGGTCCGGATTGTTCCGTCCCCTGAGCGAAGCTGCTTTCATCGAGAAGATTACAGACCCCAATAGTGCACCGCGCTTTGGCGACTGGCGGATCATTGATGCGCAGGCGCTTTTGACGGGATCAGTGACGCAGGAGCCCGACGGCCGTTTGCGGGTGGAATTTCGTCTGTGGGATGTGTTCGGCGAAGAGCAGCTCATTGGCCTGCAGTATTTCACCAAGCCGGACAACTGGCGGCGGGTGTCGCACATCATTTCAGATGCCATATATGAGCGTCTCACCGGTGAGACCGGGTACTTCGATACGCGCATCGTGTTCGTGTCCGAGACAGGCACCAAAGGTCAGCGCGTCAAACGCCTGGCGCTGATGGATCAGGACGGGCACAACCCGCGTTTCCTGACCAACGGGGGCGCTCTGGTGCTGACACCGCGCTTCTCACCAACCAATCAGGAAATCACCTATCTGTCTTACGCTGGCGGCAGCCCGCGGGTGTATCTCTTCAACATCGAGACACGTCAGCAGGAAGTGGTCGGCGAATTCCCGGGCATGACTTTCGCGCCGCGGTTCTCTCCTGATGGTGACAAGGTCATCATGAGCCTGCAGCGCGGTGGCAACGCCAATATCTATGAGCTGGATTTGCGGACTCGTGGTACGCGCCGGTTAACCAATTCGCCGTCGATCGATACTTCACCCACTTACGGCCCAGCAGGGCGCGAAATTGCCTTTGAAAGCGACCGGGGCGGCACTCAGCAGATCTACGTGATGAACTCGAATGGCTCCGGCGTGCGCCGGATCAGCTTCGGTGAGGGGCGGTATTCGACGCCGGTCTGGTCTCCGCGCGGAGATATGATCGCGTTTACCAAACAATACAAAGCTCGTTTCCTGATTGGCGTCATGCGTCCGGATGGAACCGGTGAGCGAATTCTGACCGAGGGCTATCACAATGAGGGGCCCACATGGGCGCCAAATGGCCGGGTTCTCATGTTTTTCCGGGAAACACCGGGCGTGCGCGGGGGGCCCAGTCTTTGGTCGGTGGACCTGACCGGGTACAACGAACGGCAGGTTGTGACGCCGGGATTCGGATCCGACCCGGCCTGGTCTCCCTTGATCCGCTAGGGCCCTTGCGGATAACGTCGAATTGGGGATCCAAGAAAACGTCAAGATGCCCGCGGTACAGACTTCCCGGATTGGGCCAGATCGGGCCAGACAGGGACTGAGTTTCGCGGGTAACCGTCATATTTCGTTGGTAAAGTCACTGAGTGGTTAGAAGGTGGCGGGAACACAACGGTGATCCGGCGGTTTGAATAGAGTTGGGACGCGTACAAATTCGAGCACTTGCAAGGTGTTTTCTTGGGTGTGCGGTTCCGGGGTGCAACATTATTTGGGGGCCTTTTCAAGGTCCGTGAAGGCAGGAGTTTTTTAATATGACCGCAACGTTGATCCGTTCACGGACAATGACTTTCGGAGAGTTTTCAGGTCGCGCTGTGAAGATGGCGCTGGCAGGTTTTGCAGCGCTGGCGCTTGTGGCGTGTAGCTCTGATCCAGAACAGGCGCCGGTGCGCACGACCACAGCACCAACGGCTCCGGCTCCTTCCGGCCCGACGCCAGGCACCCAGCAGGACCTTGTGGTCAATGTTGGTGACCGCGTGTTCTTCGACACCGACCAGTCTTCGCTGCGGGCAGACGCCCGTGCGACGCTTCAGCGTCAGGCAGCGTGGATGAACCAGTACCCGGCTGTAGCTGTGACCCTTGAAGGGCACGCTGATGAGCGCGGTACCCGTGAATATAACCTTGCACTGGGCGCGCGTCGTGCGAACTCAGCCAAGGACTATCTGGTGAGCCTCGGTGTTCAGCCGTCGCGTGTGCGCACGATTTCATACGGCAAGGAACGCCCCGTGGCGCTTTGCTCTGATGAAAGCTGCTGGGCGCAGAACCGCCGTGGTGTCACTGTCGTGACGCAGGGCGCAGGCTCCTAAGGCCATCCAGCTACGCTGTTCCTGAAGGGCGCATATCCATGTGGGGTGTGCGCCCTTCTTGATTCCACGTCTGTGACAGGAGGTGTGGGTCACTTTTTTGATCAAACGGTACTTAAGGCTTTGGTCCCAAGCCTCAATTTTGCCTACCTTGTGGAGTGATTTGCTTTCACGAGAAATCGTCAAACTGGACTGACCCAATCTGGACGAACCATGCCCAAGCTGAAATTTGCACTCGCTGTTCTGCCATCGCTCCTTGTGGGGGCTGGTGTTGTTTCTGTCAGCGTGCCGTTGCCAGCACAGGCTCAACAGTCAGTGACGGATACACGCGCCCTGTATGATCGGCTGCTTCGTCTGGAGCGGGATCTTCAGGATGTGCAGCGCAATGTCTATCAGGGCGGTGCGCCGGCGCAGCTTGGCGCGCCTGCGCCTGCTGCAGACATTGGCGCGACTGATGCCGCCCGTCTTTCGCTACGGCTTGATCAGATTGAGACATCTCTTCGCGACATGACGGGGCAGGTTGAGCGGCTTCAGTTCGAATTGCGGCAGGCCAACCAGAAACTGGAAAACTTCGCTGCGGATACAGACTTCCGATTGCGCGACCT
This sequence comes from Candidatus Phaeomarinobacter ectocarpi, assembly GCF_000689395.1. Classification (GTDB taxonomy): domain Bacteria; phylum Pseudomonadota; class Alphaproteobacteria; order CGMCC-115125; family CGMCC-115125; genus Pyruvatibacter; species Pyruvatibacter ectocarpi. Next base: position 2,382,187 of record NZ_HG966617.1, on the reverse strand, counting down.
TGAAGGTACCGGCGGTGGTCAGCGGCCATCCGCATCCAATACTGGAACCGGTGCCCCGGCACCCCTAGCAAGCAGTGCGCCGACACCAACCGAGAAGCCCCTCTCAGCTGCGCAGCAGGCCTCCATTGGCACGCTTGGCGGTGTTGCGTCTACGGCGCCACAGCTTACGCCGCCATCGTCTGCTCCAAGGGCATTGTCGTCCGCAACCACTGCCGGTCTGCCGGACGGGGGCCCTGATGTGGCGTATAAATATGCCATGAGCTTTTTGCGCCAGGGTGATTATCCCTCCGCGGAGGCTGCTTTCACCCAGTTCCTTGAGGCCTATGGCGACACCAGTCTTGCGGGCAATGCACAGTACTGGCTGGGGGAAACCTATTATGTGCGTGAGCAGTATCAGGACGCGGCGCGCGCGTTCCTTACGGGCTACCAGACCTATGCCTCCAGCCCCAAGGCACCGGACAGCCTGCTGAAGCTGGGCATTACGCTTGCCGCTCTGGGCCAGACACAGGACGCCTGCCTGACGCTGGCTGAAGTGCCGCGGACGTTCCCCAGCGCACCGCAAAGCGTGAAGGCGCGGGCTGAGCAGGAGCGCAGCCGCGCTGGTTGCGTCTAGGCACGCCGATGGCGGCAACACACTCTTCCCCTGGCTTGGCTTCCCTCGATTTTGAAGCGCTGCTGGCGCCTTTCGGCTTGTCGTGCACGGATGCCGTTGCGGTGGCCGTGTCCGGTGGTCCGGACTCGATGGCGCTGCTTGTGCTGGCGGCTGACGAGGCGAAAAAGTCCGGACGTCCTCTGCATGCACTGACGGTCGATCATGGTTTGCGTGCTGAGGCCAGTAGCGAAGCTGAGCAGGTAGCGGCATGGGCAAAAAGTCTGGGCGTTGCGCACACGACGCTGACCCATGAGGGCGACACACCAGTCGCCAGCATCCAGTCTGAAGCGCGGGACATTCGCTACGGCCTGATGGGTCAGTGGTGTACGGCGAACAAGGTCGCAGCCCTGATGGTGGCGCATACGCAGGATGATCAGGCGGAGACGCTCTTGCTGCGGATGGCGCGCGGCAGCGGGGTTGATGGACTGTCCGGCATGGCCGCTGACGTTACCCGCGATGGGATACGGATCATCAGGCCTTTGCTGGAGGTGCCGAGGGCCGATTTGATGCCGCTGCTTGCGGATCGCAAGCAGGCATACATTTCAGACCCCTCCAATCGGGACGAGCGTCATGCGCGGGTGCGTATGCGGGCTCTTAAACCATTGCTTGAGGCTGAGGGGCTGACGGCGCAACGCCTTGCGGAGACGGCCGGGCGGCTTTCCGTCGCGCGGGATGCGCTGGCGGGATGGACGCAGGCTCATGTGGCGGGGTGCGTTACTTTTGATGCCGGCGGCTGGGCTCAGTTTGACCGCAAGCGGCTGGTGACTGTGCCGCTGGAAATCGGGTTGCGCTCGGTCTCGCGCATTGTCATGGCGGTTGGGGGCGGCGTTTATCCACCGCGCCTGCACCACACCCGTGCCCTGCTTGACCGACTCCGCGCTGCGGAGTTCTCAGGCGCAACGCTTGGGGGGGTGCGTTTTGCTCCGCACCGCTCCGGCGTGCTTGCCTTTCGAGAAGCGCGGGCCATGGCTGAGCCGGTGCCAATTCAGGGTGCGGCACCTTTGGTGTGGGACCACAGGTTTGAAGTCTGTCTGGCTGATGCCACGGGGCTTGCTGACGCCATGGGAGAGGATAGCGGGTCCTGGAGCATTGGCGCGCTTGGTGTGCGCGATGCGCGCCGTTTGAGGGACGAGCTTGGCCCTGAGGTGCTCACGGTCCCGTCCGCAGCGGCATCCTGTATTCCAGCTGTGTATGCGCAGGGCAGGCTGCTTGAGGTGCCTGCGCTCGGCTACCGGCCCGATGGTGAGGTTCCCAGCCATCAGATCGCCTTTGTGGGGCCAATGCGCGCAGGGCTGACAGAGGCGCCTATCGGCATCGAGGCTTAAACCCCATCTTTGGTGGGGCTTTGAGGCGCTAACGCCTTGAGATTTAACGGTCGTTAAGCAGTTTTGGAATTGGTCTAAGGACTGGTAATCCTTTATTGGCCGCCTATCTTTGAATATGCTGGCACTCAGCAAGAAAACTGCCGTGTTTGGGGCTTTTTGGGCCCTTTCACGCTGACAAGGACCAAAATCCTGTGAATAATTTTCGCAACTTCGCCCTTTGGGTCATCATCGCTTTGCTGCTGGTGGCGCTGTTCAACCTGTTTCAGGCTCCGGCCCAGCAGGGTGCGACAACAGATATCACCTTCTCTGAGCTTCTCGCGGAGGCCGACGCAGGCTCTGTCGCGGATGTGACCATTCAGGGTGAAAAGATCACCGGCTCGTTCTCCGATGGCCGGGCCTTCACGACCTATGCACCTCCGAACTCCAACGTGACTGAGCGTTTGTATGAGCGCGGCGTGCAGATCTCAGCGCGTCCGAGCTCGTCTGACTCGCCGACGCTGCTGAGCGTGCTGGTATCCTGGTTCCCGATGCTGCTGCTGATCGGTGTGTGGATTTTCTTCATGCGCCAGATGCAGGGCGGCGGCGGCAAGGCCATGGGCTTTGGCAAATCAAAAGCCAAGCTGCTGACCGAGCGCCACGGTCGTGTGACCTTTGACGACGTTGCCGGTGTTGATGAAGCCAAGGACGATCTGCAGGAGATCGTCGAGTTCCTTCAGGACCCGCAGAAGTTCCAGCGCCTTGGTGGACGTATCCCCAAGGGTGCGCTTCTCGTGGGCCCTCCTGGTACCGGTAAGACGCTGATCGCCCGTGCTGTAGCCGGTGAAGCGAATGTGCCGTTCTTCACGATTTCAGGCTCTGACTTTGTGGAAATGTTTGTGGGCGTTGGCGCCAGCCGCGTGCGCGACATGTTCGAGCAGGCCAAGAAGAATGCACCGTGCATCATCTTCATCGACGAAATCGACGCTGTGGGCCGGCACCGTGGTGCGGGCCTTGGCGGCGGCAATGACGAACGCGAACAGACGCTCAACCAGTTGCTGGTGGAGATGGACGGCTTTGAAGCCAATGAAGGCATCATTTTGATCGCGGCGACAAACCGTCCTGACGTTCTTGACCCGGCGCTGCTGCGCCCGGGCCGTTTCGACCGTCAGGTTGTTGTTCCCAACCCGGACATTGTGGGCCGCGAGAAAATCCTCAAGGTGCATATGCGTAAGGTGCCGTTGGCACCGGACGTCAATCCACGCACCATTGCGCGCGGTACGCCGGGCTTCTCCGGTGCTGATCTGGCAAACCTTGTGAACGAGGCTGCGTTGTTGGCTGCGCGTCGGGCAAAACGCCTTGTCACTATGTCTGAATTTGAGGATGCCAAGGACAAGGTGATGATGGGTGCTGAACGGCGCACCATGGTCATGTCTGACGATGAGAAGAAGCTGACGGCCTATCACGAAGGCGGGCACGCTCTTGTGGCGCTGAATGTGCCCTCGACCGACCCGATCCACAAAGCCACGATCATTCCGCGTGGCCGAGCTCTGGGCATGGTCATGCAGTTGCCGGAAGGCGACAAGCTTTCCATGAACCGTCAGGAAATGACGTCTCGCATGGCAATTTTGATGGGTGGTCGTGTGGCGGAGGAACTTGTGTTCGGCCATGAAGCTGTGACGGCAGGTGCCGGCTCTGACATCGAGCAGGCCACCAAGCTTGCCAAGAACATGGTGACCCGCTGGGGCATGTCCGAGACGCTTGGACCGCTGGCCTTTGGTGAGAACCAGGAAGAAGTGTTCCTGGGTCATTCCGTGGCGCGTAACCAGAATGTGTCGGAAGAGACGGCTCGTCAGATTGATGCTGAAGTTGCGCGGCTGGTGAAGGCCGGTCACGAGGATGCGACACGTATCCTCACCGAAAAGCGCGATGAGCTGGAAATCATCGGGCAGGGCCTGCTTGAGTACGAAACGCTCTCCGGTGATGAAATCAAGGCTCTGCTGAAGGGCACCAAGCCTGAGCGCAACACCGATGACGATGTCACGCCTGAATCAGGCACGCCGTCTTCCGTTCCATCGGCAGGTCGTCGTCCTGCGGGTGACGCTGGCAGCGTTCCTCCGGGTGCAGAGCCGCAGGGCACGTAGAACAGCCAAGCTGTTTCAGGACTGTATTAGAAAGGCCCGGAAGCTTATGCTCCCGGGCCTTTTTGCTTCCAAGGATTGTGCTGCCCATGACTGCTTCGCCGACCCTGTTTGGCATTCTGAATGTCACCGCGGACTCTTTTTCTGATGGTGGAAAGTACCTTGAGGCGGACGCGGCACTTGCCCATGCGCGTGCCCTGATGGCGCAGGGGGCCGATGTCATTGATCTGGGAGCGGCTTCGAGCCATCCCGATTCGGCTGACGTGGGAGCTGCAGAAGAGATTTCACGTCTGGCTCGAATTGTGCCTCAGTTGGTGGCCGCTGACATTCCTGTGTCGATTGATAGCTTTGAGCCTGATGTGCAGCTTTGGGCGCTGGGGCAAGGCGTTGCGTATCTCAACGACATACAGGGCTTTCCGCATTCGGAGATTTACCCAGCCCTGGCCAGCGCGTCAGCCAAACTTGTTATCATGCATGGGGTGCAGGGGCGCGGCAGAGCGCGGCGGCAGGATGTGCCGGCGGATCAGATATGGGATCGCATTTTCAACTTCTTTGACGACCGGCTGGACGGACTCGCGGCTTCCGGGATCGCACGGGAGCGGCTGGTGCTGGACCCGGGTATGGGATTTTTCCTCGGGACGGACCCGGAAGTGTCGCTTGAGGTGCTGCGCCACGTTGGCCGCCTTGAGGCTCGCTATGACCTGCCGGTTCTGATTTCTGTCTCCCGGAAGAGTTTCTTGCGGGCAATGACAGGCAGAGATGTGGCGGATATCGGTCCTGCTACTTTGGCTGCGGAAATGTTTGCGGCAGCGGCGGGTGCTGGCTATATCCGGACGCACGCGCCCGGCGCACTCAAGGATGCCCTTGCGGTTTCCGCCGCGTTGCAGCCAAAAACCCGGTAACAGGCTGAAAACAATCGTTAACCTCGTGCTCAACGGCTTTGTCTATAGTGCGCGGCAACTCAAGACTTCAAAAGCCGCTAAAGGCTGCGCGGGGGACATTCGATGTCACGCAAATATTTTGGAACGGACGGTATTCGCGGTCGCGCGAACCTGGAGCCGATGACTGCATCGACGGCGCTCAAGGTGGGCATGGCGGCCGGTCGCGTTTTTACGCGCGGTGAACACCGCCACCGGGTCGTGATCGGCAAGGACACGCGACTGTCCGGCTACATGATTGAAAATGCCCTTGTGGCTGGCTTTACGTCAGTAGGTATGGACGTGTTCCAGTTCGGTCCGTTGCCGACACCGGCAGTTGCGATGCTGACCCGCTCACTGCGGGCGGATCTCGGCGTCATGATTTCAGCGTCGCACAACAGCTTTGGCGACAACGGCATCAAGCTGTTTGGTCCGGATGGCTACAAGCTGTCTGACGACGTGGAGCACGCGATTGAGCACCATATGGACAATGGCCTGACCGATGGGCTTGCGGCACCGTCCGGCATAGGACGTGCCAAGCGCATTGATGATGCGCAGGCGCGCTACATCGAATTTGCCAAGCGCACTTTTCCGCGTCATCTCAGCCTGGAAGGCATTCGCATTGTTGTGGATTGCGCCAATGGTGCTGCTTACAAAGTTGCGCCTGCTGCCTTGTGGGAACTGGGGGCCGAAGTCTTTTCAGTCGGCGTTGAACCCAATGGCACAAACATCAATGAGGGCTGTGGCTCTACGTCGGTAGACATGATGGCCGGCAAGGTTCGTGAGCTGCGAGCGGACATCGGCATTGCGCTGGATGGTGATGCAGACCGGGTGATCATCGTGGATGAACGCGGTGAGACGGTGGATGGCGACCAGGTGATGGCTGCCATCGCCCAGTCCTGGGCTGACAAGCAGATGCTGCAGGGCGGCGGCATTGTGGCGACTGTCATGAGCAATCTTGGCCTTGAGCGCTATCTGGAAGGCAAGGGCATGACTCTGGCCCGTACGCAGGTTGGTGACCGCTATGTGGTTGAGCATATGCGTGCCAATGGCTTCAATCTTGGTGGTGAGCAGTCCGGCCATGTGGTTCTGTCTGACTTCGCGACCACGGGTGATGGGCTGATTGCGGCGTTGCAGGTGATGGCGGTGCTGGCCGAGACGCAAAAACCTCTGAGTGAAATCTGCCATCTGTTTGATCCCTTGCCGCAGCTGCTGCGCAATGTGCGGTTCCGCGATGGCGCGCCGCTTGAGGATGATCAGGTGAAGGATGCCATTGAGACGGGCACACAGGCGCTGGGCAATCGCGGGCGTCTGGTTATCCGCAAATCCGGCACCGAGCCGCTTATCCGGGTTATGGCGGAAGGCGACGACAATGCGCTGGTTGAGCGGGTTGTGAACGATATCTGCGGTGTCATCGAGAGCCGAACCGCGTGACGCAGGCGGCCCCGTCAGATCTGGCGCGTATCCTGATTGTTGCCGGCTCTGATTCAGGCGGCGGCGCAGGCATTCAAGCCGATATCAAGACTGTGACGGCGCTGGGTGGCTATGCCGCGACAGCGATCACGGCCATTACTGTTCAAAACACACTTGGCGTTCATGGCGTGGAAGGGCTCACGCCGGAGCTTGTGCGCCAGCAGATGGACGTTGTGATCTCTGACATCGGCGTTGATGCCTTCAAGACAGGGATGCTGCATTCAGCTGATATCATCACCGCTGTGGCGGACGCGATTGAGGCCTATGACGATGTGCCGCCGGTCGTTGTAGACCCGGTGATGGTCGCAACGTCCGGCGATCGGCTGTTGCAGCAGGATGCCGAGACGGCGCTCATTGGTCGGCTTTTGCCTCTTTCGTTTATTGCAACGCCGAACATTCATGAAGCAGCGGTGCTTGCTGACCAGCCGGTGAAAACCGCGGGCGACATGCGCGATGCCGCGCGGGCCATTCTTGCCTCGGGTCCTGACTGCGTGCTGGTAACGGGCGGTGATCTAGGCGGCGACGTAGTGGTGGATGTGTTGGCGACGCCGATGGAAATCCGGACCTTCACAAGTCCGCGGATCAATACCACCTCGACCCATGGTACCGGCTGCACGCTTGCCAGCGCCATTGCAACTTTTCTGGCGCAGGGCAGGGATGTTGTCGATGCGGTGGAAGATGCGCGCGACTATGTTCATATGGCAATGGCGCATGCCCCAAAGATTGGTGCAGGTGCCGGACCGCTCGACCATGGCTGGGTGTTGCGCGATCCTTCCTGACGTTCTGGTGTCCAGCCGCGAGGATGTGCCATGCCCCTTACGCTCTTTCAGATTGATGCCTTTGCATCCAAACCCTTTGAGGGAAATCCGGCGGCCGTTGTTCCGCTTGATGCATGGCTCTCAGACGCGCAGATGCTGGCCATCGCTGCTGAAAACAATCTTGCTGAGACAGCTTTCTTTGTGCCTGAAGGTGATGTGTATCGTCTTCGCTGGTTTACACCCACTGTCGAAGTGCAGCTGTGTGGTCATGCAACGCTTGCGACGGCGCATGTGATCCTGAGACATCTGACCCCTGAGGCTGAGCGGGTTTCGTTTGAAACCCTGTCGGGCACCCTGACGGTGACGCGCGGCGACGATGGCCGGCTTGTCATGGATTTTCCTGCGCGTCCGTCAAAGCCCATGGCGGAACCCCGTGAACTTGGAGCGATGCTCGGGGTGAAGCCCCGCATGGTGTTGAGCGGGACGAACCTGATCGCGGTGTTTGACAGTGCGTCCGACGTTGCCCGGCTGACGCCTGCCATTGAACCGCTGACGCGCTTTACTGCGCCGCGTGATCAGGGGGTGATTGCAACAGCGCCCGGCGATGAGGGATCCGGCTTTGATTTTGTGACGCGGTTCTTTGCGCCAGCGCACGGCGTCAACGAAGACCATGTGACGGGATCTGCGTTCTGCGACGTCACACCGTTCTGGGCGCGCCGTTTGAAGCGCGAGTCATTCGTTGCACGGCAGATATCTCCGCGGGGCGGCACTGTGTGGTGTCGTCTGGACGGGGACAGAGTGATTGTTGAAGGCCAGTGCGCTGATTATCTCAAGGGCGAGATTTCACTCTGAGGCAGATTTGCGCCATTTGAGTTCTGCGACGGCAATTCCGACCAGAATAAGCGCCAGACCAAGCAGCGCCCAGATGCTTGGGCTCTCTCCCAGCACCACGACGCCGGCGACCAGCGCCACGGGCGGAACGAGATAGTTGGTCATCGACATGAAGGTCGGGCCGGCTTCATCGATCAGGCGGAAGTAAACAACCGTGGCTAGGCCACTGGCGAAGATGCCTGTACCTACGACACCGGTGATGGACCACCATCCAGGAAAGCTTGCAGGCGGTGCGACGACACTCCATGCAAAGGGCAGGGCAATGACAAAAGCCAGTCCATTGACCATGGCGGCACGCATCCAGATGTCCATGGCGGGCATCTTGCGGGCGATGATGGCGTTTGCAGCAAAAAGGATGGCGCCAAACAGCACCGCGAGTTGCGCGATGATTTCGATCTCGCTCACGCCGATATCCGTCAAAGCCTCCGGGCCAACAATAAGAGCAACGCCTGCAAGGCCGACGACAAAGCCGAGCAGACGTCTTGCGGTCATGCGTTCGCCGGGGACGAATATGTGCGCCATCGCCAGTGTCATGAGCGGCATGGTGGTGACCAGAATGGATGTGAGCCCCGACTCGATGTGTTGCTGACCCCAGCTGATGACATAGAAAGGCGCGACGTCACCAATGATGGCGAGCGCAATGAGCCATGCCCACAGGTCGCGCGGAATGGGTGTCACTTTGCCGAAGATGAAGGCAAGGGGGATAAGCATCAGCGTTGCGCTGAGCTGGCGAAACACCACAACCCATTCTGGCGACATGCCTTCAAGGGCCATGGCTGTGAAGGTGAAGCCTGACGCCCAGCAGGCTGTCAGTAATCCAAGATCAATCCATGCCGCAGCTGGACGCGGCGCGCTCACAGGGCCTGCTCCAGCGCCGTGAGAAAACGCTCCATGTCGCTATCGGATGTGTAGAGATGGGGCGTGACACGTATGGCTGCCCCGCGAACACTGACAAAGACACTGGCCCGCGACAGTTTCTCAAGAAGGTCTTCTGGAAGCGGGTCCTCGCGCGTCAGGCCCAGATAATGTCCAGCGCGACGGCTTTCAGGTTCTGCGGCAAAGCCAAGGGTGGCCGCGTCCTTTGTGAGACTGCGGGTCTTCTCAATCAGGGTTGCTGCGATGTTGCTGACGCCCCAGTCGAGGATTTGCTGGAGCGCAGCCGTTGCCATGGGCATGAGGTGAAACTGGGCGCGTTCGCCCATGTCGTAGCGGCGCGCGCCGGGCTGAAAGCCGGTGGCGTACTCCACGAGCCTTGCAAAGTCCTCTGATTTCTCGCGCGCGGTCCATGTCTGCTCAAGGGGGCTGCCTTGATGGTGCCGCGGGGCCACGTAGAGGAAGCCCATGGCGTAAGGCCCCAGAAGCCATTTGTAACAAGGGGCAGCGATGAAATCGGGATCGTAGCGGGTCACGTCAAAGGGCATGGCGCCCATGGACTGGCAGGCATCAATGACCAGTGCTGCGCCCACATCCCTGGTCCGTGCCCGGACCGCATCAAGGTCCACCAGGGCCCCGTCGGTCCAGTGGCAATGAGGGATGGTGACGATGGCGGTCTTGGCTGTGATCGCGTCAAGAAGCGGTTGGGTCCATCCGTCCTGGCGCTTCTTGACGGTCACAACACGGGCACCGGCCTTATGGGCTGCGTCGCGCCATGCATAGACGTTGGAGGGGAACTGCTCGGCCAGGGTGATGATTTCCTCGCCCTTGCCAAGGGGCAGGTTTTTGGCCGCGCTTGCGATGCCATAGGACGCCGATGGCACGATTGCGATGTCGTCTGCCGTTGCACCAATCATCTGTGCAAAGAGGGTACGGGCATGCTCTGCGGGCTCAAAGAAGTCCGGCGCGGTAACGGTCCACGGTGCTGCTTTGATCTGCGCGCCCGCAATGCCTGCTGCTGTCACAGATTTGAGGTTGGGGGCCATATAGGCGCAGTTGAGGTACGCGACATCTTCGGGAATGTCGAACAGGTGGCGCTGGGACGGGATGATCTGCGTATGTGGCGTGCTATTTGGCATGGGCGGCATGAGGCCGCGCGCACGCTGTCAAGTCAACGGCGATTCATGCAAACCAGTATTCGGTTCCTGAGTGCCCTAAGCGGGCGCAATCTGTTTGCGGCGCTCTGCTGCTTCTGCGGGCCACATGTCCTTCATGGTGGCCAATAGGTCACTTTGGATGGACGTGTATTTTGGATCGTTCCACAGATTGACTTTCTGCAAGGGGTCGTCACGCAAGTCGTAGAGCTCGCCCTCGTTGCCCTTATAGATCGAGCCGGGCAGGTAGGCCGTTGCCACATAGTCTGTTGTCGTGATTGTGCGCAGCGACAAGGAGAGCTTCTGCTTGTCGGGATCGTCAGAATTTTTGTGTTCGCTGTCCCAGCCGGTCAGGACGGTTTCCCGGTTCTGGGCCTGTGCTTCCACAGCGGATTGCGGCAAAGGTGACCCTTCCATCCACTCAGGCACATCAAGGCCTGCAATGCTGCAGAAGGTGGGGGCGAGATCAATATGGGCCACGGGGTCTGCCAGTGCATCCGGCGTGACATTGGCGTCTGGTGCCGGACGCCAGAGGAAAGGTAGGCGCATGAGGGCGTCAACGTGGAACGCGCCCTTGAACATCAAGCCGAAGTCGCCTTGAAGTTCGCCATGGTCAGTTGTGAAGAAGATGTCGGTCTGGCCGTCCCAGCCGCGCTCATTGATGCGGTCGAACACGCGCCCGCAGGCATCGTCGATCATTTCGTTTTCGATGTGGTTCATGGCGTTGATTTCGCGCACCTGGTCGTCCGTGAGATCTGCCGGGCGGAAATTTGGCGGGAACTCGAAATTGGTGCGCAGGGACCCGTCCCATGCGCCTTTCCAGTGACGTGGCTTTTGCTCCAGCAGCTTTTCACGGTCTTCCGTCGTGGCGGCGTACAGCTCCGGCAGGTCGAGGTCACGCCAGTTGACGCGGTCAATCTCGGATGCCGGTGGGTCCCAGGGGTGGTGCGGGTCGGGGAAACTCATCCAGATGAACCAGTCCTGATCCGTATCCAGAGCATCGAGGAAGGAGATGACGCGGTCGGCGACCCAGTCCGTATGGTACAGCTCCTTGGGCATATCGTTGACCCAGCACTGAATGGCACCGGTGTCTGCGCCGCCGATGTGATTCTGGCGGCCTTCGGGCGTCACCATGGGGTAGAAGCCGCCGATCTTGTCCTTGTGCTCACCGAGCATCAGCTGGTCGTAGTGGAAATTGCCGGTCATGAAGTGGTTGGCGAGTTCCATGCGGTCAAAGCCGCGATGAGGACCGGTCTCGCCCTTTTTGGCCATGTCGTTTTCGTAGAAGCCGGGCGGTGACAGCCACGGTTCAAAATGCGCCTTGCCGATGAGCGCTGTCTTGTACCCGGCGTTGCCAAGTTCGCGTGCGACTGACGGGGCGTCCTCGGGCAGCGGCACGCCATTGGTCCATACACCATGGGTGGCCGGGTATTGCCCGGTAATGATGCTGGCGCGGGCGGGCATGCAGGTGACGCACTGATTGTGAGCGCGCGAATAATTGATGCCGTTGGCGGCCAAGGCATCAATTCGCGGCGTGCGGGCGACCTTGCCGCCGGTGCAGCCCAAAGCGTCGTAGCGCATCTGGTCGGTGGTGATCAGCAGGATGTTGCGGCCCATAGTCAATCTCCCGATGGGCGCAGCGTTTGATCAGCCGACCCGCATTGTGTTCGGCATAGAATGCCGTGCGGGCCGCGCATGATCAATGTGGTTCATTAGCTAAACCGTGAAAGTCTGACCGGTCAGTTCCTGGGAGGTGTCCCACAGGCGACGGGCGACGCGCTTGTCGTGGGAGCGGCGGTTGGATTTCACTTTCACAGGGCTGCCGCGCATTTCCATGATGCCGTTTGGCCCCCAGTATGATCCCGACTCGGCGTCCGGGTCTGTTGCGGCGCGCAGGGTCGGCAGGGCACCCGCCTTCTGGCTTTGCGCAAAGATCGCATTGGCGATGGTGCCTGCGGTCATCGTGCGCTGCAGATTTGTGGATGAGTAGCCGGGATGGGCCGCCACGGCGCGTGTCCCGTGTCCGGCTTCCTTCAGGTTGCGGTCAAGCTCGTAAGTGAAAAGCAGATTTGCCAGCTTGCTTTGGCCGTAGGCGGGCCACTGCTGGTAGCCCTTTTCCCAATGCAGATCGTCGAAATTGATCTTGCCGGCCCGGTGCGCCTGGCTGGCGACAGAGACGACGCGGCCTTCCGGTGCTGCGTTGACGAGATCAATGAGCTGGGCGGTCAAGGCAAAGTGGCCGAGATGATTGCAGCCAATCTGCAGTTCAAAGCCATCTTCAGTCTTGTCATAGGGCGGCACCATGACACCGGCATTGTTGATGAGGATGTCGAGCTTGCCGTGCTTCTTGCGATAGGCGGCGGCGAAGGCTGCGACGGATTTGAGGCTGGCGAGATCAAGGGAGCCGGTTTCCACCTTGGCGCCCTTGTGGGTCTTCTTGATTTTTGTCTGCGCCTCTTTGGCTTTGTCGGCATTGCGGCAGGCGAGGGTTACATGTGCGCCCTTTGACGCGAGAACCTTTGCGGCTTCAAAGCCGATGCCGCTGTTGGACCCGGTGACGATGATGTGTTTGCCCGATTGATCGGGGACATTTTTTGCGTTCCAGCCCATGCGAGCCTCCTGTTGTTGCCAGAGACAGTTAAGCACGTGAGTGACCGCAAGTCATTTTGATTGAGCGGTGAAGGTGAACGCAAAACGCCCGCAGCTTTCGCTGCGGGCGCTGATGCGGACAAATCTGACAACTGGCTAGGCTGCCTGCTTGTTGATGCCGTTCGTGGCGAGGTCCGTCATGGTGCGGTCACCCTCGTAGGTTTCGTTGAGGCACTTGTCGATTGTCTTTGCCTCCTCACCAAGGTCGAGACGCTTGGCGAAGGCCGACACGCAGCCATAACCAGCAAGTGCGTAGTGCACCATGCGCTGATACTGGGTGATGATCACGGCGTCCTGGACTTCGTCGTTTGTGAAGTCGGCATCCAGAGCATGGGCCTGGGCTTCCTTGACGATGCCTTCCATGCCTTTGCAGAACTCTGCGGATGGCGTTGCGCCATGGCCGCGAATAATGGCGTCGAGAGCGCTCATGCCGTTTTCAATGCCGATGACGCCTGCTTCCAAAGCCTTTTGAAGGGTGTCATCAGAGGCTGCGGCGGCGAGTTTCTGTGTAGCCAGCCGCGCCTGCTTGTTGGCGCTATACAGGTCCTGCAGCTGGTCAATGTAAACGTCTTTAAGACTGGCAAAAGCCATATCGGGTTCCTTTCGGTTCGTTGTGAGCCGTGGGAGTGGAACCGGTGGCCGCTGCAAAAGTTCCCAGAAAAGCTGGATTTGCTCCGTAACGCCGCCGGGCAAAACTGTCATTTGACCTTTTGGGTCCAGACGCCTATGTACGGCGCGGGCCACGCTTCCCCAACGAAGCGCGACCCTCTGCGAGGAGGGAGACAAACCATGGCAGACGTTAAGACTCCGGGCATCCGTCCGGCTAATCCGAATTTTTCATCCGGGCCCTGCGCTAAGCGACCGGGATGGTCCCTATCCAAACTTGAAGACGCGTGTCTTGGCCGTTCGCATCGCTCCAAACCGGGCAAGGCGAAACTGGCACAGGCAATTGACCTGACGCGTTCAGTTCTGGGTATTCCTGACGATTACAAGATCGGCATTGTGCCGGCGTCCGATACGGGTGCCGTCGAAATGGCCATGTGGTCATTGCTGGGCGAGCGCCCGGTGGACATGATGGCATGGGAAAGCTTCGGCTCTGGCTGGGTGACCGATGTCATCAAGCAGCTGAAGCTCGACAATGCCCGCAAGATCGAAGCGGACTATGGCCAGCTTCCTGATCTCAGCACGGTCAATCCAGCACATGATGTCGTCTTTACCTGGAATGGTACGACGTCCGGTGTACGTGTTCCCAATGCGGACTGGATTTCAGCGGACCGTGAAGGGCTGACAATCTGCGACGCCACGTCTGCTGCCTTTGCGCAGGATCTTGACTGGGCGAAGCTCGATGTCACCACCTACTCCTGGCAGAAGGTGCTTGGCGGTGAAGCTGCCCACGGCATGATCATTCTCAGCCCCCGTGCTGTGGAACGCCTTGAGAGCTACACACCACCCTGGCCGATGCCGAAGATCTTTCGCCTGACAAAGGGCGGCAAGCTCATTGATGGTATCTTCAAGGGCGAAACCATCAACACGCCATCCATGCTGTGCGTCGAAGACTATATCGATGCGCTGGAGTGGTCGCAGTCCATTGGTGGCCTGAAAGGCCTGATGGCGCGTGCTGACTCTAACCTTGAAGCACTGACCAAGTGGGTGGATGACACTGCCTGGGTCGACTTCCTGTGTGCTGACGTTGCCAATCGCTCGAACACATCTGTGTGTCTGACGATTGTTGATCCGGCGCTCAACGAAGAGCAGCAGGCAGCCGCTTCCAAGAAGCTGGCAAGTCTGCTGGATGCTGAAGGTGTTGCGTATGATATCGGTGCCTACCGCGATGCCCCTGCGGGCCTTCGCATCTGGGCCGGTGCCACCATCGAGCTGTCTGACATGCAGGCACTGCTGCCATGGCTCGACTGGGCCTATGCGGAAGCGACCAAGGCGGACGCGGCTTAGCAGCCTCACTTGAATTAGGTGCGCGGCGGGCTTTGGTCCGCCGCGTGCATTTCACCCCATTCCCTACAATTCACCTTTCAGGAGCGACCCATGCCCAAGGTGCTGATTTCCGACAAACTGTCTCCCGCTGCCGTGGAGATTTTCAAGAACCGTGGTCTCGATGTGGACTTCAAGCCAGGCCTTCCCAAAGAGGAACTGCTTGAAATCATCGGCCAGTATGATGGCCTTGCCATCCGCTCTGCCACCAAGGTGACCGCTGAGGTGCTGGAGAAGGCGGACAACCTCAAGGTTGTTGGCCGCGCCGGCATCGGTGTCGACAATGTGGACATACCCCAGGCCACGTCCAAGGGCGTGATCGTGATGAACACGCCGTTTGGCAACTCCATCACCACAGCTGAGCACGCCATCTCCATGATGATGGCGCTGGCCCGCGACATTCCCCAGGCCAATGCATCAACGCATGCCGGCAAATGGGAAAAGTCCAAGTTCATGGGCGTTGAGCTCACCGCCAAGACGCTGGGTGTCATTGGCTGCGGCAATATCGGGTCCATCGTATGTGACCGGGCGCTTGGCCTGAAGATGAAAGTCATCGGCTTTGACCCATTCCTGACAGCGGAACGCGCTGCCGACATGGGCATCGAAAAAGTCGAGCTGGATGAGCTGCTGAAGCGCGCCGACGTGATCACGCTCCACACGCCGATGACCGACTCAACGCGCGGCATCATCAATGCGGACGCGTTCGCCAAGATGAAAGACGGCGTGCGCATCGTGAACTGTGCCCGTGGCGGCCTGATTGTTGAGGCCGACCTCAAGGTGGCTCTTGAAAGCGGCAAGGTGGCTGGCGCTGCCCTTGACGTGTTCGAAGAAGAGCCCGCCAAGGAGAACGCGCTGTTTGGCATGGACAAGCTGATTGCCACGCCGCATCTGGGTGCGTCCACGTCTGAAGCACAGGAAAACGTGGCACTTCAGGTTGCCGAGCAGATGGCTGACTATCTGCTGGATGGGGCGATCACCAATGCCATCAACGTGCCGTCTGTCTCTGCGGAAGACGCGCAGAAGCTGGGTCCATGGATCACCCTGTCTGAGCAGCTTGGCCTGTTTGCCGGTCAGCTGACTGAAACCGGTCTTGAAGAAGTCACCATCGAATTCGTGGGTGATGCGGCTGATCTCAACACCAAGCCGCTGGTCAATGCCATGCTGATGGGCCTGCTGAAGCCGATGCTGACAGACGTCAACATGGTGTCCGCACCTGCCATCGTCAAAGAACGTGGCATTGCCGTAAACGAAACCAAGAAGAGCCAGCATGGGGCCTATGAAGGCTACATCATGCTCTCCGTGAAGACGGAGCGTCAGACGCGCAGCGTCGGCGGTACGGTCTTTGGTGACGGCACACCGCGGATCATTCAGGTGAAGGGCATCGGCATGGAAGCCGCTCTGACCCACGACATGCTGTACGTCACCAATGACGACAAGCCGGGTTTCATCGGTGGTCTGGGCACGGTTTTGGGCGATGCGGGCATCAACATTGCTTCGTTCAACCTTGGACGTGAGCGCGAAGGTGGCGACGCCATCGCGTTGATCGACGTGGATCAGGCAGCGGGCGCGGACGTGCTTGAAAAAGTCATGGCGCTGCCGAATGTGAAGCAGGCCAAGGCACTGAAGTTCTAGGCTTCAGGCACTTTTTGCAGACAGAGAATCAGGGGTGGATGCTGCGGCATCCGCCCCTTTTTCGTGCCGAGTTTCAGCACTGCTGCTGGCGCATTGGAGTTTCACCCCGATGTGGGTATAGTCCCGCCGCTTTTCCGGACAAATAAGGAATCTCTCGCGATGGCAAATGTAGCGGTCGTCGGCTCCCAATGGGGTGACGAAGGCAAGGGCAAGATTGTGGACTGGTTGTCAGAACGCGCCGACGTGGTCGTGCGCTTTCAGGGCGGGCACAATGCCGGCCATACGCTGGTGATTGACGGCAAGGTTTTTAAACTTTCGCTGCTGCCCTCAGGCATCGTGCGGCCCAACAAGCTGTCGATCCTTGGCAATGGCGTGGTGCTGGACCCATGGGCGTTTGCCAAGGAAGTGGACCAGATTGCCGGTCAGGGCGTGGCCGTGACGCCGGACAATCTGATGATTGCTGAAAACGCGACGCTTATTCTCTCCGTGCATCAGGAACTGGATGTGATGCGTGAGAGCTCCAATTCCGGCACCAAGATTGGCACCACCAAGCGGGGCATTGGCCCGGCTTACGAGGATAAAGTGGCGCGCCGCGGCCTGCGGGTGATCGACCTTGCGGATTTCTCGACACTGGAAGCCAAGGTGGACAATCTGCTGGTGCATCACAATGCGCTGCGCCGGGGCAACAATCTGGAAGAGCTCAAGGCGGCGCCCATTGTTGAGGCGCTCAAAGAAATCGCGCCACGCATTCTGCCGTTCGCCAAGCCCGTATGGCTGGTACTGGACGAAGCCAAGAAGGCTGGCAAGCGTATTCTGTTTGAAGGCGCGCAGGGCACGCTGCTGGACATTGACCACGGCACGTACCCATTCGTGACGTCGTCCAACACCATTGCCGGTCAGGCGGCAGGCGGCGCAGGTGTTGGCCCCAGCGCCATTGGGTATGTGCTGGGCATCACCAAGGCCTACACAACCCGCGTGGGTGAGGGTCCGTTCCCGACCGAGCAGGACAATGATGTTGGCCAGAAGCTGGGTGAGCGGGGCCATGAGTTTGGCACCGTCACAGGCCGCAAGCGCCGTTGCGGCTGGTTTGATGCGGTGCTGGTGCGCCAGGCCATCAAGACCGGCGGCATTGAGGGTATCGCGCTGACAAAGCTCGACGTGCTGGACGGCTTTGACGAACTCAAAGTCTGCACCGGCTACACGCTGGACGGCAAGAAGCTGGATCATCTTCCTGCTGATGCGCCAAGTCAGGCCCGCGTCGAGTGCGACTACGTCACCCTCGAAGGCTGGTCAGAAAGCACGGAAGGCGCCCGCAGCTGGGCTGACCTTCCTGCACAGGCCATCAAATATGTGCGGCTCATCGAAGAGCTGATCGAAGCGCCGGTGGCACTGCTGTCAACCAGCCCTGAGCGTGAGGATACGATCCTGGTGACTGATCCGTTCGCGGACTGATGCAAGACGACTGGATTGAGCGTTGGCTTCCAACAATACTGCTAGTCTCAGCAGGTGTAATATTTGCGTTCCTGTTTGCTGAATTACTGCGGGAATTTCCGATGCTCGTTGATTTTGTCAGAGACTTTCAAACGCTGATCACAGGTTTTATTGCCATCGGGGGCGTCTGGTGGAGTTTGCAATTCCAGAAGTCTCGAGAAGAAGATTTAACGCGCCGGTCAATGGTGACTTCGGTGCACTTTGACGTGCAGACCTGTGTTGGTGATGCAAACATCAAAATTCAACATGCGACGCGGGCTTATACGAATTTGCGCCAAGTGGCATTACGTCCGCGTCGTCAGGCTCTGGAGGAAATGGCAAAGCCGAACCCGATCTCTAACATTCGATATTGGTTGCCTCAAATCGGACGTCTTCCCAATCATGCACACGACATTTTAGTCTTTGTTTTTCTCTATGAAACAGTGGAATCCCGGCTCGTTAACGCGTTGCTGGATGAGCGGAAATCCGATGAAGATATATTGCTTCTGATCGCGGAAAAACTTTCGCTTCTGTCGGAGCGAGGAGCGATGCTTGAGGAAATGCTTAGGGCGGAGTTTCCAAACGAGACGGTGGAACTAATGGTTCCTGCGTAACAGAAGTGGAGGATTGTGTTACTCCGCTGCCACCAAAGGCCCTGATGTCACGCCGATGGCCCGAAGCCGCTCCTGCCTGATGTCCTCAATGACCGGGGCCAGGACTTCTTCGTGGAACTTGTCGCAGCCGATGCAGAGGTTGCGGTAGGGATTGCCCTTGGGGTCGGTGGTCTTCGATTTTTCGTAGAAGGTGTCCGTATCCCAGCCGTGGCTCAGTCCCATGCGCTCGGGATGGCCCATGTTGATGGCTTCGAAGGCGGGGTGGCCGACGAGGCTGTCCAAAATGTCGGTGAGTTTTTCCTCGGTGACATTGCCGATGGGGGCCTTGGTCTTGAGGCAGCAGGGGAAGACGTCGCCCTGGGGATCAATGGACACTTCCGAGCCTGAATATTTGTGGTTGAGGAAGTTGAGGCCGCCGGACCAGGCGTTGCAGAAATTGTCCTTGATGGTGGCGCGGGAGAGGCCGTTGTCCCAGGCGCGGCCACGCGGCCATATCTTGCCGATCCACTCGTCCTCCGTGGCGCCGAAGAAGAGATAGGTGGGACCGTCGTTCTTCTGCCACTCGCCAAAATTGCCGCGGGTGGAATGTTCCGCATAGCCCGTCTTGGCGAACATCTCGTGCAGCTTTTTGATCAGCGGTTTGCGCTTGTCGCCTTCCATGCCGACGTGGAAATCATCCATGCCTGAAATGGCGATCATGCGGATGCCGCGCTCGCGCAGTTCCTCGAGGATTTTCTCGGTCACAAGATCGCCGGTGGTCTGGATCGAGATGTCGACGCCGCCCTTGTTGCGGTACTTGGCGTTGAGCGTCTCCAGCACCGGGTAGAGCACCCGCTCGCGCACCGGGTCCACCAGCACTTCGCCGCCGGCCATGATGATGCGGCCGCGCTTCTGCGTGTAGCCAGCGGGGCTGTCATCGGGGGACGCCAGATCCAGATAGGTCATCCGCTCGGGCAGATTGGCGATGATTTTGGGGAAAGCCTCCTCCGACTCACGCACGACCTCTTCCAGTGCGTCGCGCACATAGGGGCGGAAGCGATTCTCGTAGCAATGCGTGCACTTGCGGTGGCAGGCCCAGTTAAGGACCCAGTAGACGGATTCCATGCGGCATTCCCGTGATTGACCCAAGCTCACCCCAGAATGTGGCGGGAAGCGGCGATGGGTCAAATAACAGGTGAGTGAGGGCTTTAACCCTTGGCGAAACGGAGTCACACTGCGCCGAAGTTCCAAGGGGTGTCCCTACTATTTGTAGGGGCTGAGACGGCTGAGAGAGCCGAACCCTTTGAACCTGATCCGGGTCATGCCGGCGAAGGGACTGGGACGTTGCGCGGCATTTGTTCGCTCGCGCCGCCCCTCCTTTGCATGCTTGACCGGCTGATGTATTTGCGCGCCTTGCACGGGCGTGCCGACAGGAGGGTTTGGACATGAATATCCACTCAACGCCGAATGCGCCGACAACGGATGATGTGACCACCGGGCCGCTGCCCGCGTCCACCAAGGTCTATGTGTCGCCGGAGGGGCATCCCGATGTGCGCGTGCCGCTGCGCGAGATCGAGCTTGAGCCCTCCGCCATGGAGCCGCCGGTGCGGGTCTATGACACGTCGGGCATCTACTCTGATCCAGACGCGACAATCGACATTGAAGCCGGCCTGCCGCGCACCCGTACTGCATGGTCTCTGGCGCTGGGTGGGGTTGCTGACTATGAAGGGCGTGATGTGCAGCCCGAAGACAATGGCAATGTCTCCGAAGGGGCTTTGGCGCGGGCCTTTCCGATTGTGAACCGGCCGCTGGCGGGGGATGGCTCGAAGCCGCTGACGCAGTATCAGTGCGCGAAGGCGGGCATCATCACCAAGGAAATGGAATATGTGGCGCTGCGCGAAAACATCGGGCGCAAGAAAGCGCTTGAGGATGCAGCGCAGGACGTGGCGCTGGGCGAGAGCTTTGGCGCGGACATCCCCGAGTTCATCACGGCTGAGTTTGTGCGCGAGGAAATCGCCAAGGGCCGCGCGATCATTCCCGCCAATATCAACCACCCGGAACTGGAGCCGATGATCATCGGTCGCAATTTCGCGGTGAAGATCAATGCCAATATCGGCAACTCGGCGGTAACGTCATCGGTGGCTGAAGAAGTCGACAAGATGGTGTGGTCAATCCGCTGGGGCGCGGACACGGTGATGGACCTCTCGACGGGTCGCAACATTCACAACACCCGCGACTGGATCATTCGCAACTCGCCAGTGCCGATTGGAACCGTGCCGATCTATCAGGCGCTGGAGAAGGTCAACGGCGTGGCCGAAGACCTGACATGGGAAGTTTTCCGCGACACGCTCATCGAGCAGGCGGAGCAGGGGGTGGATTACTTTACCATCCATGCGGGCGTGCGGCTGGCCTACATCCATCTCACCGCCAAGCGCGTGACCGGCATCGTGTCGCGCGGCGGGTCGATCATGGCCAAGTGGTGCCTGCATCACCACAAGGAGAGCTTCCTCTACGAGCACTTCGACGACATTTGCGACATCATGGCGAAGTACGACGTGTCGTTCTCGCTGGGTGACGGCTTGCGTCCGGGCGCCATTGCGGACGCCAATGACGAAGCGCAGTTCGCCGAGCTGGAAACGCTGGGTGAGCTGACGCAGGTGGCCTGGGACAAGGGCTGCCAGGTGATGATCGAAGGGCCGGGGCATGTGCCCATGCACAAGATCAAGGTCAACATGGACAAGCAGCTCAAGGAATGCGGTGAAGCACCGTTCTACACGCTTGGGCCGCTCACCACGGACATTGCGCCGGGCTATGACCACATCACGTCCGGCATTGGCGCTGCGATGATCGGCTGGTT
This sequence comes from Candidatus Phaeomarinobacter ectocarpi, assembly GCF_000689395.1. Lineage (GTDB taxonomy): Bacteria > Pseudomonadota > Alphaproteobacteria > CGMCC-115125 > CGMCC-115125 > Pyruvatibacter > Pyruvatibacter ectocarpi. Next base: position 2,360,840 of record NZ_HG966617.1, on the reverse strand, counting down.
CGGCTGCGCCATGCTTTGCTACGTGACGCCGAAGGAGCATCTGGGCCTGCCGGACCGCGACGACGTGAAGGAAGGCGTGATCACCTACAAGATTGCGGCCCACGCCGCGGACCTTGCCAAGGGGCACCCGGGCGCTCAGTTGCGCGACGATGCCCTGTCACGGGCCCGCTTCGAGTTCCGGTGGCTCGACCAGTTCAATCTGGCGCTGGACCCTGAGCGTGCACGCGACTTCCACGACCAGACACTTCCAAAAGAGGCCCATAAGGTGGCGCATTTCTGCTCCATGTGCGGCCCCAAATTCTGCTGGATGAAAATCAGCCAGGACGTGCGCGACTATGCTGCTGAAAAGGAAGCGTCCGAAGGCATGGAACAGATGGCCGAAACCTTCCGGAATACGGGCGGTGAGATTTATCAGGATGCGGAGAAACTGGAAGCGGTGAAGGAGTCGAATGAGGCGCTGAAGGGGTAGGCAAGGCGAGTCGCAAACGATTCACAAAATTCCTGCTTGCGTAAAACCGCAAATCACCTCAGCTTCATACATGGTTCTAACGTATTGAAAGGAGGTGATCCAATGTCGAGTGTCACGCAGCGGGGCTTTGGGTCCTTGTCGGTAGCGGGTCTATTTGGGGCAACCTTCGAGGTGGTCTGCTAACCGGTCAGTGCTTTTAGCTTTAGGGGTTTCGACCCCGCTGAAGTCACGGGAAAGGGTCGTGTCCAGCAGTGCGCTGGAACGGCCCTTTCTTTTGTTTGAGTTCAAAGTTTGGCTCAGGCTTCGAGTTTGACAATGCGCTGCTGGTGCCGCCCGCCCTCAAACGGCGTGTCGAGCCATGTCTGCACGATGCCGGTCACATCGCTTTCCTCAATCATTCGCTGGCCCAGGGACAGGACGTTTGAGTCGTTGTGGCGGCGCGCCATCTCGGCGGAGAGGGGATTCCAGCAGACCGTGCAGCGAATGCCCTTGATCTTGTTGGCCGCGATGGCTTCTCCATTGCCCGAGCCGCCCAGAACGATGCCTCTGTCATAGTCGCCGGATGCAACCGCGTTGGCGGCAGGGAACACAAAGTCCGGGTAGTCGCACGCGGCGTCGCTGAAGGTGCCGAAGTCTTTGACCTCGTGACCTTGCGCCGTCAGGAATGCCTTGATCTTCTCTTTGTATTCAAAGCCCGCATGGTCTGTGCCGATGGCGATTTTCATGGCTGTTTCCTGTTCGGTGTGGGTCTGGACCCTGTCATATCAAGAAAGAAGCTGATGGAAACCAAATTCCCTTCTTCCCTGGCTGAAATCCAGATGCGGGCGGACGCGCTTGGCTTTGACATGAACTCGGGCATGCAGGTCGGTCAGTTGCTGGCGTCTCTCGCAGCCTCCAAGCCCGGTGGCCGGGTGCTGGAGCTTGGGACCGGGTGTGGCCTTGGGGTGGCGTGGCTTCTGTCAGGCATGGATGCGCAGTCTCATCTGGTGAGTGTGGATACGGATGAGGGGCCGCAGGGCATTGCCCGCGATGTGCTGGGCGCAGATGCGCGGGTCACGTTTGTGCTGGAGGATGGCGGGGCGGTTCTGGCGCGTGCGGAGGCGGGCAGCTATGACCTGATCTTTGCGGACGCCTGGCCAGGCAAGTTTTCCCATCTGGATGAAGCGCTGGGGGCGCTTAAGCCCGGCGGCATCTATCTTGTCGATGATCTGCTGCCACAGCCCAACTGGCCAGACGGGCATCAGGCGAATGTGGATGCCTATCTGGACGATCTTCGGGGGCGGGACGGATTTGCGTTCACCCAGATGGACTGGGCCACCGGCGTTGTGATGCTGGTGAAGCGTTAGCGGTTTCGTGACATGCCCGCCGCTGGTCGTGAGGCCTTTGAGCCCCTACATTAGGGGTAACGTATCTCGCCAGAAGGAGGCAGTTCCATGTTTGGGCGCAAAAAGGCCGAAATGGTGGCCGAAACAGCCGCGTTGCCGGGCCGTGATTTCGATATTCCGACCGCTGACACGCACTTTGTGAACGGCGCGGCCCTCAAGGGCCCGTACCCACAGGGCATGGAGCAGGTGCAGTTCGGTCTTGGGTGTTTCTGGGGTGCGGAACGCAAGTTCTGGGAACTGGACGGCGTCCATGTGACGGCTGTTGGCTATGCGGGCGGCTACACGCCCAATGCGACTTACGAGGAAGTGTGCTCCGGCCAGACGGGCCATACGGAAGTCGTGCTGGTTGTGTATGACCCCAACAAGGTGAGCTTCGATGCGTTGCTAAAGACGTTCTGGGAATCCCATGACCCGACGCAGGGGATGCGCCAGGGCAATGATGTGGGCACGCAGTACCGGTCATCCATTTATACGTATACGGATGAGCAACTGGCGGCCGCCAAGGCGTCCAAGGCGATGTATGAAACGGAACTGGGTGCGCGCGGCTATGACGCTGTGACGACCGAAATCCGGTCCGCGCCGGAGTTCTACTTTGCCGAGGATTACCACCAGCAATATCTCGCCAAGAACCCCAATGGCTATTGCGGACTGGGCGGCACCGGCGTGACCTGCCCGATCGGCACCGGCGTGGCGGCTGAATAGCCGCAAGCGGGGCGTGCACATGATGCAGCTGAAAACATGGACAGGCGCGCTGGCTGGTGCTGGCGCGGCCTGGCTGCTGGTGGCAGGGCTCGCACTGCCAGTGTCTGCCCATGAAGGGCATGACCATTCGCCAGATGGATCCATGATGCCCGGGGCAGACCTTCCGGCTGGTGAGTATCGCCTGGACCTGTCCCATGCGAGTCTCATTCTCGGGGTCGATCATCTGGGACTGTCCACCTACCGGGCCCGGTTTACGCGGATGGATGCCACACTGGCCATTGATCCAACAGAGCCGGACAAGGCGGCGCTGTCGGTGACTGTTGATGCGGCATCCCTTGAAACGCAGTTCCCGTTCCCGCAGCCGGACTTCAATGCGGCGCTGACAGGCCCGGAATGGCTGGATGCGGATCAGCACCCTGAGATTCGTTATGTCTCGACGGACATCACTATGACCGGCACGCACACCGCAGATGTGACGGGCGATCTGACGCTCATGGGTGTGACCCGACCAGTGGTGCTGGATGTCACGTTCAATGGTGGTTATGGCAACAAGCCCTTTGGGGACCTTGAGGCCGTCATCGGGTTTTCCGCGACCGGGGCGTTCAATCGATCTGCGTTCGGCCTGACGAACGGACTGCCGCCGGAAGGGACGTCCATGGGGGTGGGTGATCAGATCGAGTTGCTGATCGAGGCGGAGTTTCACCTGCCTGCCGAAGCGGAGCAGTAAAACCGCTTGGCCCCTGGGTGCGTATGAAGCTTATGGTTTCACGCATGTAATGAGGCTTCTCATGCCGCGCAATTTTCTGCCAGCGATTGTTTCGGCCGGTCTGACCCTGGGGGGCGGAGCGTTGCCGGCTGCTGCCGCCTCCATTCTGGACATTCGTGCGCTTTATGGTGACCGGATCGAGTTTGGTGTTTACCGCGGTGGCGCCGAGATCGGGGAGCATATTGTTCAGTTCGATGAGGTAGACGACGGGCTGCGCGTTCAGACCTCCACAAACCTTGCTGTCTCAGCGCTGTTCATCACGGTCTACCGCTTTGAATATGAATCCGATGCGCTGTGGCAGGACGGGACGTTGATGTCCATCACCGCGCGCACCAATGATGGCGGCACGGTCAGTGAGATTGAGGCTGAGGCCGAGGGCGGCAGTCTCACGGTGACGGGGCCTAACGGCACAGATGAAGCGCCTGTGGGCATCTATCCCACCAATCACTGGAATGCGGGCGTGATCGGATCCACCCGGGTGCTCGATACCTTCACCGGGCGCATTTCTGACGTTGATCTTGCCTCGAAGGGCCGTGAGCAGGTCGTTACTGCTCATGGCACGCTCGACGCGACGCGCTACCAGTATTCAGGCGCGATTGACAACGAGGTCTGGTACGACGCCGAGGGCCGATGGGTCCAGATGCAGTTCAAGGGTACGGACGGATCAACGATCCAGCTGCGGTGCCGGTCCTGCAAGGCGGTGGAGCTGGCGGATGCCGTGCGGTAATTGGCTACGTGCCGTCTGAAGGCGCAGGCCCCGCCCGGTCGCGCATGAGCGCGAGATCAAGATCAGGTCCGCGCCAGAGCAGAACGACGCTGGCGAGAAAGAGGCTGCCAAGCGCGTAGAGCGGATCGATCCCCAAAATGCCGATGGCGAGGCTGGTGTTGAGCGAGGCGTGGACGATGACGCCTGAAAGGAACCAGTTGCCGCCGGTGCGGATAAAGATCCATGTCATGAGAATGCTGGAGCCGATCCAGTTGGCCATCATGAAGGCGTAGCTTGCACTCGCCTGGTTGGTGCCGGGAAAGAAGAACACCGGCAGGTGCCAGATGCCCCAGATGATGCCGATCAGGATGCTGGCGCGCAGCGGGCCCAGCAGAACGATGAGCCTTGGAAGCAAATAGCCGCGCCAGCCATATTCCTCACCGATGGGGCCGGGATCGGCGATGAGCGCCAGGGTGGTGACGAACAGGACCGGCACCGTGGCAATGGCAGCAACGTTCAGCGGTCCGATCGGCCCGCCGCCCAAGCCGATATGGGCGAGCGCATCCACCATCAGCCAGCCGAGCGGCATAACGGCCAGCGCGATCACGGCCCAGATGACCCAGGTGAGCGGCGTGCGTGGGGCGACCACCCCCGCAAATACATCGGCAAGCCCGCGCCGCCATCCGTGATGCGACACGATGAGGATCAGACCGGCAAGGGTTGGCCCGTAGACGGCCAAAAAGAAAAAGGCCTGAGCGCGAGGTCCGCTCAGGCCGTTTTCGCCGATCATGACATTGGGAAACAGGAAGGCGAGGACACCCACGCCGTAGGTAATGGCAAAGGTGATGGCCAGAAAGGCCAAGGTCTGTCGCCCATATCCGGGGCGCAGGTGTTCATGTGCTGGATAAAGCCACCAACTATCGCGCGTGAGGCCTGATTTTGGCTCCTGCATCGATCCTGCTCCGCAAATTAGCTTGCGTATTCCTCAGCCTTTTCGCGGGTCGCCCGGATTTCGTCCTTGTGGGCGGCCTTCATGGCTTTTTGCAGCTTTTCGAATGCCCGGACTTCGATCTGGCGGACGCGTTCGCGGCTGATGCCGTATTCTTGGCTCAGCTCTTCGAGCGTTGAGGGCTCATCCTTGAGGCGCCGCTCGGTAAGGATGTGCATTTCGCGCTCATTGAGGGTCTGCATGGAGGCCGCCAGCATCTCGCGGCGGCGCAGAAGCTCTTCGCTTTCAGAGATCGTCTCTTCAGCGCTTTCGCTTTCGTCTACCAGCCAGTCCTGCCACTCACCGCCGTCAGCATCCGCGCGCATGGGCGCATTGAGGGACTGATCGCCCCCATTGGACATGCGACGGTTCATGTTGATCACGTCCTGCTCGGGCACGCCAAGCTTGGTGGCGATGGACTGCACGTGTTCAGGACGCAGGTCGCCATCTTCCAGGGCGTCGATCTTGCCCTTGGCCTTGCGCAGGTTGAAGAACAGTTTCTTCTGCGCGGCCGTCGTGCCGATCTTCACCAGGGACCATGAGCGCAGGACGTATTCCTGAATGGCGGCTCGGACCCACCACATGGCATAGGTGGAGAGGCGGAACCCTTTTTCAGGATCGAAGCGCTTGACCGCCTGCATGAGACCGACATTGCCTTCGGAAATCACCTCGGCGATCGGCAGGCCGTAGCCGCGATAGCCCATGGCGATCTTGGCGACGAGGCGCAGATGGCTTGTCACGAGTTTGTGGGCCGCATCAGGGTCTTCGTGTTCCGCATAGCGGCGCGCGAGCATGTATTCCTGCTCGGGCTCGAGCATGGGGAATTTTCTGATCTCCTGCAGATAGCGCGTCAGGCTGCCATCTGGCGTCAGACTAGGAATGGATTTGGTCGCCATGATTAGTCTCCCCTCCGGCCCGATTTTGTTTGATTTGGGCCTGCGGTCAGGTTTCTTCCTGCGGGTGCGCGTTTTGGCGCGCTGACGCAGGGGCCGCCTGAAGCCCTCTATATTTAGGGATTAGCGCTGAATTTTGAAGGGGGCGTTCACGGGTATTTTACAACGCTTCTAAACAAGCGAGGAGTTTGGCCATATCCGGCGGCAAATCAGCCTCAAAAATGAGCTTTTCTGCGGTTTTTGGGTGGGAGAACCCCAGCAGATAGGCGTGCAGGGCCTGGCGGGAAAATGCCTTGGCCACTGATTTTGCCGGTTCGGGCAGCCCATTGGCCATTGTCATGTGACTGCGGCCATAGACCGGGTCGCCGATGACGGGAATGCCCTCTTTGGTCAGGTGCACGCGGATCTGATGGGTGCGGCCGGTTTCAAGGCGGCATTGAACCAGGGCGGCGACGGGTTTGCCTTCAGGTTCAAACCGCTTTTTGACTTCCAGATGGGTCACCGCGCGTCGCCCGACCGCTTCAGACACCACGGCCATCTTTTTGCGGTCATTGGGGTGGCGGCCCAAAGGTGCATCGATGGTGAACTTGCGGCGGCGTGGATGGCCCCAGACAAGGGCCCAGTAGGCACGCTCCAGAGCACCGTCTGCGCCGTGGGAGGCAAATTGCGCCGCAAGGGCCTTATGCGCCTGGTCGGTCTTTGCAGCAACCATGACGCCGGATGTTTCCTTGTCGAGCCGGTGGACAATGCCGGGCCGGGCGACGCCGCCAATGCCTGACAGAGTGCCCGCACAATGGTGCAAGAGGGCATTGACCAATGTGCCGTCTTCGTTGCCTGCGGCGGGATGCACGACCATGCCGGCAGGCTTGTTGATGACAATCAGATGGTCGTCCTCAAAGAGCACCGTGAGGGGAATGTCCTGGGGCTCAGGTTCTGCCGCCTTTGCAGCCGGGTGCATGACGTCATAGGCGGTGAAGGGCTGCGCCTTTGACGACGCGTTGGTGATCAGCCGCGTCTTTGTTTCATCAACGACCTGCTCGCCTTCTTCCGTACACGGAGCCTCACGGGCTTCCACCTGCCCTTCTGCGATGAGGGCCTGGACGCGGGCGCGGGACAGGTCGGGCAGGGCGTCTGCCAGCAATTTGTCGGTGCGCAGGCCGCCAGCATCTTCGCCAACCAGCACGCGGATAAGGCTTGCGCCCAAGGGCAACTCACTGGCATGCATATCGCCAGCGTCGAGGACTTCCACGCGATAGGGCGGGGTGCCATCTTCGTGTGCCGGCGTATCGGCAGTTTTATGTGAGGCAACAGGATCGGTCATGGCCGCTCAGGATAGCAAACCCGCAGGCGATGCGGGCGAAATGGAAGAAATAGACGAAGCAACAGCGCGGACGCAGCGTGTGTTGCTTATCACCGTCATTGTGCTGGGTGTCCTGCTGATTATCGGCTTTGCCATTGTGGTGGCAACCATAGCCTCACGCATATCATCTTCTGGCGATGAGGCCGAATTGGCGCCTGAGCCTGTTGTTGCCGTCACGCAGGCGGGCGACTTTGAAGTGCCTGTTCCTGCCGGGTATCAGATCCAAGCGGTGACAGGTGACGAGCGCCGGCTGGTCATTCATCTTGTGAGCGAAGGCCAGCCCGAGCGGATCATGGTGGTGAACACGCGCTCCGGCCAGGTGGTCCGCTCTTTGGTGCTGACGCCTGCGGTACCATAGAGGTCGCTGCGGGTTGGGTTGACCTTACGCTGCGCGCTTCTTGCGCCTGCTGCGGATAAGCATAAACCCGCCAAGCAACAGCGCAGCCCCGATCACGGCGAAAAGCGTGTTGCGGCTTGACGGGTTGACCAAGGTTTCCGCGATCGCGAATCTCGCCTCGCACCACCAGTTGCACTTGCCTTCAAAGAAAACCCCAGGGCGCAGCGTCAGCGGAGGCTCAGGCGTCACCACATTGTTGGTGGCGGCAAAATCTTCGTAGGCCTGCACCATTTCAGCCAGTTTCTCGGGAAACTTGTCGGCCAGGTTGGCGGTCGCGCTGGGATCGGCTGCAATGTCGAATATTTCCCATTCGCTGCTTCCAACCGGCGGGCCCAGAAAAACGGCTTTTAAGTTGCCTTGCCGGACCATGCGGTTGCCGAACAGCTCTGTGACGATGGCCCGGCTTTCGTCGCCGTCGTCATTCGCCAGAATGGGCAGAATGGACTGGCCGCGCGGCTGGAGCTTGCCGTCATAGAGCGGGTGGTCCTTGGACGTTATGCCCGCCAGTTCGTAGAGCGTGGGTGCCAGGTCTGTCACATGCCCGGTGCTGTTGCGGATCACCCCGCGCTCAAGGCCCGGGCCGGAAATGATCATCGGGGATCTGACGCCCCCTTCGGCCACAGTTGCCTTGAACAGCCGGAAAGGCGTGTTGCTGCTGTTGGCCCAGTCCCGGCCCATGGTTGTGAAGGACCCGGCCTGTCCCATGCGCTCCGGGCTCTGGTCGTAATTGGCATGCAGCCACTCGCGCGTGTTGCCCCGATAGACAATCGGCGTGGTGACGGACGCACCATTGTCAGACAGGAAAATGATGTAGGTGTTGTCGAGGCGGCCGGTCTCTTCCAGTCGTGCAACCACTCTGCCCATTTGCTGATCCAGCAGTTCCACCATGGCGGCGTAGATTTCCATACGGCGGATGTCGATGGCACGTTCTTCTGGTGATCGTTCAGCCCATGGCGCTTTGTAGGATGGCAGCCAGCTTGGGAAATTGAGCGGGGCATCCAGTTGGCTGTCCGGACTGATCAGGCCCAGTTCCACCAGACGCTGCCGCCGTTGCTCTTTTTCGGCAGCCGGGCCGTCATCAAAAACACCCTTGTAGCGATCAAGCCATTCATCCGGGACCTGCAAAGGGTCATGGGGTGCTGTGTAGGCAAGATAGGCAAAGAACGGTGTGTCTGCCGCGCCATCCATGTACTCGATGATTTTGTCGGTGTAGCCGACGCTGGAATAGAAATCTTCGGGCAGTTCGATCGGTTTGCCGTCTTCCAGGTAGGTGACCGTTTCGAGCACACCGATCTGGCGTTGATCTGCGAAGTGACTGGAGGCGCCTTCCAAGAGGCCAAAGGCACGATCAAAGCCACGATTGTGTGGCCGCTGGTCTTCATCGATTGCCAGGTGCCATTTGCCACTCATCATCGTGGCGTACCCATTGGCCTTCAGCATTTCGGCGATGGTGACAACGCCATCATGCAACTGAGCACCGTATTCCGTCAGGCCCAACTGATTGGGCGCCTGCAGGGTATGCATGGTGCCAACACCGGCGGCGTGATTGCTGACGCCCGTCATCAGCATGGAGCGGGTCGGTGAGCAGGTGGGCGCCACATAGAAGTTGGACATGAACGTGCCGCGTTCGGCCAGGGCATCAATGTGTGGCGTGCGGATTTTGCTGCCAAGGAAGCCGGGGTCCGACCAGCCCATGTCATCGACCATGACGACCAGAAAATTGGGTTTCCCGGCCGGTTGGGCCGCTTGTTCCGGCTGGGTCGGCTGTGCCGCCGGGGCCGTCTGCGCCGGCTGTGCCGCCGGGGCCGTCTGCGCCGGCTGTGCTGTCTGGGCCTGGGAAGATGTCAGCGACATACCGGCAGAAACGGCTACCGCCACAAGTGAGACCAGTATTTTTCTTGTTGACCGAACGTGCATGCTTTGTCCCCCGACTGCAGTTTTGCGGCGGACCATATCAGGTGTCGCGGCAAGACGCAGCACTTACTGTTCGATTGATCAGCGGCAGTCAAGTGCGGTAGCGCGTGTCTGGCTGGTGAAGAGCCGTCTTAGGCAGATACGCCGTCGCGCAGGGCGCGGATGCGATCTGAGAGTGTGGGTTCCTTGGGCGCGGCGGCCGCTATCACCTGCTGATCGGGCTGCTGCTCGGGCTGCTGCTCGACCTGTGGTTCCGGCTGCAGGTCCGGCTCGGGCTGGTCCGCGCTCTCGTCCGTAACCTGATCAGCACTTTGATCGGAACTCTGATCGTATGTGGTGTCTTCACTCACAAATTGCTGGGCCGTGTCGTGCGCAGGCGTTTCAGGTGTAGGTGCGGATGCGTCTGCAGGTGCTTCTGCGGCAACTGTCTCGTCATAGGCGACAGGGGCTGCAACAGAAGGTGAGGCCGGGGCTGCTTCAGGGTGTAGGGACTGTGCAATCTCGTGATGAGATTCGCCCAGGCCCACAATTTCAGAACTCAAGGCTTCTGCACGGCTGCCAAGATCGGCTGCTTCTCGTCCCAGCGAATCTGCGCGGGCCCCGAGATTGCGCACGTTTTCCGCCAAGGCCTGCATCTGGTTTTCGCTTTCAACGAGCAGGGCATCTCGATTGGCGATTTCCTGTTCGAGGCTTGCCCGGGTTTCTTCCAGTGCACTGACGCGGCTTGAGGCCTCGGAAGAGATCTTGTCGCGTGATGCTTCGAGTTGCTGGATTTCTGTGAGCAGGCTGCCCTCGCGGGCTGCAATCTTGCCTTCGTATTTTTTGGAGACGTGATCGCTTGCCTCGTGAAAGGCGGCGGAATGGACATCCTGCCGGACACGTTCCGTTGTGACTTTGGCAGCCCGTGCCCACAGCAGTGGTGCAAGGGCCAAGGCAGCAAGTGCCATTATCAACACGCCCAGAAGGACAAGCATCAGTGCTTCGGCCATGGTGTACTCAACCCCAACTCGGCACCGGCAGAAATACATTGCAGCCGGTGCGCTACGCCCCAAATCAGGGATGTTGGCTTCCCCAAGCGCATCCCCACGGCGCAGATTGCCAAAAACGCAGGAAAGTTGCCACCTTGTTGGCAAAACACCGTTAAACTGCCCCCATGACCGATACCCGTGACCAGACCAGCGCAGTTGTGACACCGGCACCCGACATGGTGGCTGCCGTTGAAGCGCCGTCGGCTGATGTGGAGCCAATTGATGATGAGCCCGGCGATGGGCCCTTTGCGGGCGGCGGCGACGTGGAATGGTATGAGGATGGCGGGCGTAAAACGGCACTGGGAGCCTGGGCCGGTGTGGCTGTGCTCAGCTACGCGACCATGCAGGTGACCGGGTATTTTGCGGATTGGCCATTTGTGGCTCTCGTGGCCGGTGCGGTGGGGTATTTTGCCGTTCGCGGCGTTGCCGTTGTCCTCGCAGAGCTTAAACGCCGCACAAACCCAGCCTGAATGCAGTATGAACGCCGCGCAGAAAAACTCCCTCCTCAGGGTAAGGGATTTGTTGTGCTGGACGAAAACATGGGTTCAACTCGGTGTGCAAACATTTTGTGACACAGGGGAAAATTGCATGTCGTTCAAATCATCATTCGGTATCGCCGCTGCTGCTGCCATTGGTCTTGCTTTCGGAACAGCTTCTGTGAGCAGCCCGGCTCTCGCAGAAGACTACTACGAAGAAGAAGTCATCATCGAGGAAACCTACGAAGAAGAGATCATCGAAGAGACCTACGAGGAAGAAATCGTCGAGGAAACTTACGAAGAAGAGATCATCGAAGAGACCTACGAGGAAGAAATCATCATCGAGGAAACCTACGAAGAGTAGGCTGTTTCCTGGTCGCTGCATCAGGATCAACGCTGATTTGGAAAAGGGCGCTGAGGGCATTGCATCAGCGCCCTTTTTTTGGTCATACCTTCTGGCGCACAATCGGGCGCACACATTGGGTCGAAATGGATTTGGGCGGTTCCCGGTATGAAGCAGATTTTTGGCGTTGGACGAGCTTCACCAAAGTTCTGTGGGCTGATTTTTGGCTGTGTGGCGGCGGTCGCCGTGGGCGGTTCAGCCATGGCCCAGGATGGCAGCTTTTTCACCAATGATGTGTTCATCGAAGAAGACGTGATGATTGAAGGCGCGTTCGATTCCGGCATCGTCGTGGAAACCTTTGACGAGACTGTGGAGGAAGAAGACGAAACATCCTCTTCTGACGAGCAGGAAGTCGACGACGAATAAGCGGACCGGGAAATGTCAGCAGACATGAAAACGCCGACGCTCTTTTCGAGAGGTCGGCGTTTTCAGTTTGAAGGGTGGTCCAAGACCTAGAACGGCAGGATGCGCCGTTCGCGGGTGTAGCTGAGATACCCGACATTGGCACCGGCACGCAGACCAGCGCCTGCCCGCATAGGGGCAAGGATCACGTCACCCGCCTGCTGATAGTTCACACCAACGCCGCCGATCACGTAGAGCGATCCTTCAACACCGGGGAAGCGGCGATAGATGCCGTCAATATTTGGCAAGTTGTAGACGAGGGTGAACACCTTTGAGGCGTTGCCGCCAATGTCCCAGCCGATGGACGGCCCCTGCCAGTAGACCTTTTGAACCCGTCCCGGCTTCATGTGGATGCTGCCGCTGCCGTATCGCAGGCCAACGCCAATGGCGCCTGCGCCTTCCTCGCCAACGATATAGGCGTTGGGGCGGCCTTGATCTTCAAAGACCTTGCTGACGGCCTTGGCCATGTCTTCGGACACGTCGCCGAAGAAGCCTCGTACCGCCTGAACAATCTCATCTTCAGAGTAGGTGCCGTCGGTCTCAGCAGCCGCAGGTGCTGTGAGCAACAGGAACGACGCCAGAACTATTGCCGGCATTGCGAGTGCGGTCTTCAGGAAGTCCATGATCGTGTCCTCCATTCGGCCAGCAACCGGGTTTGCGCTGGCCTGTTTTACGGATCGATTACTCAGATGATGGCAGTCCAAAGAGATCAGACGGTGTGCTTGGTTCCTGCGGGGCTGCTGGCGCCGGAGCCTGTGCAGCAGGTTGCTGGATAGTTGGCGCATTCGGATCAATGATGTCCTCAGGGCAGGGGAAGCCGCGTTCAATGATGGCTGCAATGACGGTGAAGGCCGGTGTATCCTCAAGCTCGGGCTGTTCCTTGCGCAATGTCGTGAGACGGTCGGCGATGGCACTCAGCTTTGGCTGCTTGTCCACCTCGATGCAGAACTGGCCGGTCGGCATCAGCTCCGGCGGGGCCATCAGCACGTGCAGCGCGCCTGCGACATAGCCAGCGCAGAAAGCTGATTCTTCTGCAGCTTCGTCTTCACAAAAATTGTCCACCAGCTCTTTTGTGGAAACCCATTGGGCGTTCGCGGGTTGTGGCAGGAAGAAGAACACTGTCAGGGCTGCAGCAACAGCGCATGTCAGAGCACTTGACCCTTTGGAGGCAGATGCAGGTCCGGCTGATGAGCGCAGGTGAGACAAAATCTTCATGGTCGTTGAGTTCCTCAAATCTGGCCGCAGGCGGTCAGTTGGTTCTGATCAGGCTGCTGCGGAATGCCACCTTGTATGGGAGCGGCTTTTCTTCTGTGTTCTCGATATCGTGCGGGCAGCTTCTTGTACATGCCGTATTTGTGCATGAGGTAAATGTGATGTTCAGTGCCTAATGGCTGTCTCTGGCATCAATAAGGCAAGTGGTTAACCCGGTTATGACCTCGCAAGGCGACCAGACAACGTCCAGCGGACTGTCTTCTGCGGAGGACAGCGTCCCTGCACCAGAAGCCGACCAGCCGCGCCGGGGTGTCCTGAAGCGCATTCGCTGGTGGGTGCTGGGTCTATTCGTGGTCCTGGGGCTCGGGATCGCGGGCCTCGTTCATTATCTGCCGTCGCTGGCGCGCCCAGTTGTGCAGTCAGCGGCTTCTGACCTTGGGCTTGTGGGCCTTGATCTGCAGTTCGATGACATTGGCTGGCGCCAGGCGACGCTGTCCAATGTGACGGTGGGAGGTAGCGATGAGGCTGACGACACGCTGTCCGTCGGCCGGGTTGATCTGACCTACACGCCCCTGGAGCTGTGGGCAGGGCGCATCGGCACTGTGTCGTTGCACGATCTGGTTCTCCGCGGACGGCTCGTTGATGGCGCCCCGGATTTTGGTGCGCTCAATCCACTGATTGATCGACTGACGGCGCCTGGCGATCCATCCGCGGCGACTGAACAGACATCCGTGCCACTGGACCGGGTGGATCTGAGCAACGCAATGCTTTTTCTGGAGACACCGGACGGAGATGTGCAGGTTGGCCTTGATGGGTCTTTTGAGGTGGCCGCCAACACATCTGCATTGGCTGCGGGCTTTGATGTTCGCCTGAGCGGTGATCTGGCAGGCGGTGGTGGGCGGATAGATGCCACGAGTGACGTGGATGGTCAGGTGCTGCGTCTTACGTCTTTCAATCTTGAAAGCGATCATGAGCGGCTTCCCGGCAAAATCTCTCTGTCAGATGTGGGTGCTGAAATGCGCCTGGGTGACGCAGGGATTGTAGAGGCGTCCATCGCAGGCGATCTGGCGTTCGCCGAGCGTCCCGGTCAGCCGCTGCCGGTGACCAATGCTTCCGCCCCGATTGACCTGACTGCGCGGTTTGATCTTGAGGAGGGGTCTGGTTCCTTCTCCATGCGCGGGTGCATGCTGGTGGCCTTGTCGGCGGCGGCTGATGCGGTCTGGAAGCTGGACGAATTGCAGTTTTGCCCGGCGGACGCTGACCCTGTGCTCAGCATTGATGTTGCTTCGTCGTCGCTGCGGTCAGACTTCAGCTTGATGCCGGCCCGCATAATGCTTGCAGATACGCTCAATGGTGTGTTGCCGCGGATGGATACCACCATTCGTCAGGGTGCGGATGGCCAGGTTGTTGCGGCTTTGAAGATCAAGGGCGGCGACATTGCGCTGCCGCAACAGGGCCTGCGTCTGGAGAATATATCTGCAGATGTCACACTTGCACCGGGCAGCGCCGGACAACTTGGGCGGCTTGATATTGACCGTGTGCGGGTGACCGACACGCAAGCGGCCAAGCGGTTTGCCGCCGTTGTGGCGTCAGCGTCCTTGTCGCTCGATGGGCTTGGCGAGGACAGTTTGCTTGCCAGCCGCCTTACGGGCCCCGTCACCGTCAAGACCCCTGCCGGCATTGTTCTGACAAAAGCGACCGTCACGCACCAGCTTGCCACTGGCGACGGTCTGCTTGATTTCAAGGCAGGGCCTTTGACCTTCGCCGAGGACGGACTGCAACCCCAGGAGCTTGCGCCGGTGCTGCTGGGGGTCGTGGCTGCCGTATCCGGACAGGTGTCAGCCACCGGGACCATTGCCTGGAACAACAGGGGTGTGCGGCGTTCGTCTGCGCGGGCGGAACTTGTGAATGTCGGGCTGCAGGCATCGGCTGCGCGGTTTGCACAGGTTTCTGGAGACATAGAGTTTTCCAGTCTTGTTCCGGTTCGCACGCGAGGCACGCAGGCCATTTCCATTGGCGTGGTGGATGCGGGGCTGCCCCTTGAAGGTGGTATTGCACTGGTGCGGGTTGAAGGCGGCGGCGATGTCATCATTGAGAATGCGCAATGGCCGTTTGCCGGCGGACAGCTTGTGCTGACGTCAGGTGCGCTCAATACGCGTGCGGATGTTCAGCGGGCGGAACTTGCAGCCTTGAGTGTCAATCTGACCGACCTTCTCAATCTGGTGGAGATGGAGGGGCTCTCAGGCGAAGGGGTTTTGGGTGGAGCGGTCCCGATCGAGATCAGGGACGGGTCCGTCTATGTGATGCAGGCGAAGCTTGCAGCTGAACCCGGCGGTATTGTCCGGTATCAAAATGCAAGCACGGACGCTGCGGGACAAACTGCTGAAGGCGCAAACATCGCGTTTCAGGCGCTGGAGAACTTCCATTTTCAGGTCCTGAGCCTTGAGATTGACGGGCCTGTTGATGGCGATCTGACGCTCAAGATCACGCTGCAGGGTGCCAATCCGGACCTGCTTGAGGGCTATCCGGTGCATCTTAATATCAGCACCCAGGGGGCTTTCCTCGATCTCCTGCGGCGCGGCACGGTGGGGTTCCGGGCCCTTGATGTGGTGACGGGCAAGGAAAACCTGGATGGGCTGGATGTTGAGCGTGTGGGGCCGGAGCCCTAAGCTGATGCTAAGTTGCCTATGGCGGATATGCCGTTCATACAGGGTTCAGCGACGCGGACCTTTAATGACTCAAATGACAGAATGCAGGTTGGTTCCATGAGCAATGCGCAGAGCAACGCAGACGTGATTTTTCGCCACGGCGCCAGTCGAAGACTGCCGGTGATTGCCGGCTTGCTGGCGCTCGGGGTTGCAGCCTGCACGCCCACCATTCAGGTGCAGGCACCCGACAAGCCGATTGAGATCAATCTCAACGTGAAGATTGAGCAGGAAATCCGCATCAAGGTTGACCGTGAGCTTGATGATCTGTTTGCCAACAATCCAGACCTCTTCTAGGGGACCGTTATGCGAGAGATGAAAAACATGACTGCACTTTCCATCACCTGTTCGCGCGCTCACTTGGCACCGTCGCTGCCGCGTCTGGCGCTGCTGAGCGGCTTTGTTGTGCTGCTCGCGCTCGCATTTGCGGCCATGTCACCTGCCTATGCCCTGACGCTGGACGAAGCCAAGGCGCAGGGTGTGGTCGGAGAAATGTCCACCGGATATGTGGGCTATCCGTCGGCGCCATCGGCTGCGGTCAAGCAGCTTGGCGATGGGGTCAACCTTGGACGCAAGGCCCAGTACAGCCAGATCGCAGCCTCGCAGGGCACGTCGCTGTCAGTTGTTGAACAGCTGGCCGGCAGCAAACTCATTGGCCAGGCGCCCGCCGGACAGTACGTGAATGATGGCTCGGGCTGGCGGCGCAAATAACTGCAGCTTGCCGTCTGTCGATCTCTCACCGGTTTTTTGCGGACCGACCCCTGTGGCGGATTATGCCTGGTGTTTGTCCCGCATTGAAACGATCCGTTTGCCCCATGTTGGCTGACATGCCGTCAATAGGTCCCGTCACAGATGACCGGTCCGGGCGGCGGTTCGTTCGTTTTTCCTAGTTTTTCTGTGTCTTTTGGTGCGGTCCCTGGCCCGTTTTTCCAGCGGCATGGGCGTTGCACATATCCGGATGCTGGCGCTTCGGGACACATGGGGTGCCCAGCACGCATGTCGGGTTTCGCTTCATGCCGCTCCTCTGGCGGTCAGGATGCCACCCGAAAATGCAGTTCTGTCCCTTGTGAGCCGGCCTTGGCAGACGGCGCGAGGGCCAGGCCGGCGCGGCCCCCAAACTGTCGGGGGGCTATTTGGGAGGCCGCCGCCGGCCACTTTTCACACAATTTGGCGAAAAAAAAGCTGCGGCCTCTACCCAGAGGTGTGGCAATTGGCTTTGCTTGCCCATTGGGCGGTGCCCGCTGTAGGTTTGACGTAAATCATTTGTACAAACCAATTTTTATGGTGGGCCGATGCCGGAATTTTCAGGCGATGCCGGACTAAGAGATATTGCGGATAGCGGTGGCTACGCCCCGGCGTTGCCGCGCGACGTCTCCAGCCCGTGTGTGAGCTGCGATGTGCGCACCCAGGCGGTATGTGCGGTGCTGACGGACGATGAGTTGGGTGGACTGGCTCAACTGACGCAGACCAATACGTATGAAGCGGGCGAAACGCTGTTTTTCGAAGGTGATGCCGTCGGGGCCTGTTTCATCGTTCAGGCAGGCGCCCTCAAGCTCTACAAGCTGCTGCCGGATGGACGCCGGCAGATTACCGGGTTTTTGTTCAAGGGCGATTTTCTGGGCATGAATCCGGCGGCCGAATATGGCTATACGGCAGAGGTGCTTGAACCGGTGCGCGCGTGCTCGCTGCCATCTGACAAGATGCAGGAGCTGATTGATACCTATCCCAAGCTCTCCAACCGGCTGTTGAACCTGGCGTCCATGGAGCTGGCCGTGGCGCAGGAGCAGATGCTGCTGCTGGGCCGCAAGACGGCACAGGAACGCATTGCGTCTTTTCTGCTGTGGTTGTCCCGCAGGTCTGAGGACCGCGGTGAAGAAGCCAACCCGGTGCGCGTCCCCATGAGCCGAAGTGACATGGGGGACTATCTGGGTCTGACGGTTGAAACCGTGAGCCGGTCGATTACCAAGCTCAAGACCAGCGGCGTCATCACCCTCAAAGAAGGCAACCGGGTCGAGATCAGTGACCTGGACATGATGGAAGCCATTGCCGGCGGTGACGGGGCCTAGCTGGCCTGCCCGCTAGTACGCCGTCGGATCGCCCTTGGCGATGAAGAACGGGTTGGCTAGCCCATCTGCACTTTTTCCGTAGAGGAACGGTGTTCCATCCAACCGGGTGATCGTGCCCCCGGCTGCGGTGAGCACGGCGTGGCCTGCTGCTGTGTCCCACTCCATGGTGCGACCATGGCGGGGATAGATGTCCGCGTCGCCACGGGCAACCACACAGAACTTCAACGACGACCCTGCCGTCACAATGTCACGCACATTGTAGTGGTTGAGAAATTCTTCCGTCTTCTGATCACGATGGCTGCGGCTGGCAATTGCCACCAGACCATCGTCCGGCATGGGCCGGGTTGTGATGGTGCGCGGTGCAGCAGCGTCTGCGGGCTTGTGTGCATCGACCTTTATTTCGTGTGCTCCCAGGTCGTTGGCGCCGGCATACAGGAGTGACTTGGCAGGCGCATAGACAACGCCTGCGGTCGCCACGCCCTTTTCCACCAGGGCGATGTTCACCGTGAACTCGCCATTGCGCTTGATGTATTCACGGGTGCCGTCCAGGGGGTCCACCAGAAAGAACCTGTCGCCGAAGTCAGGCACGTGACCGGCAGCGGCTGCTTCTTCAGACACGACAGGGATATCCGGAAACGCCTTGGCGAGCCGGGCAAGGATGATGTCCTCGGCGGCCTGATCTGCTTCGGTCACCGGAGATTTGTCGTCCTTCTCGGTCACTTTGATAGGGCGCTCATACAGGGTCATGATGCGCGCGCCGGCGTCGATGGAGATATCTGTGAGTTCGGTCAGCAATGAAGTGTCAGGCACAGGTGGGCTCGATCTGTCTGCAATTTGCACGTTGACGGGGCGGGATGGGTCCGCCGGGCATGACGTGCGTCACGGGTGGGAAGGGCACTCTTCTTTGCACGATCGGTCTGCGAAGTGTATCAAAAATTGGACTTGGTGATTCGGTTCCAATGCCGGGACCGTGCGGGAGAAACAGCGTAATGACGGGCGAAATTGCGACGAACGACAATACAGCTGGTGCTGGCTCTGGATCTGGCTCAGGACCCGGAGCGGGCGAACCTGATGCGCCGGATCAGCTGGAATTTGCCGCTCTTCTTTGTTCCCGCGTCTGCCATGACGTGATCAGCCCCGTTGGGGCCATCGTCAATGGCCTTGAGGTGCTTGAGGAAGAAGAAGACCAGGAAATGCGTGAACACGCGCTGATCCTGATTGCCAAGAGTGCGTTGCAGGCGTCTGCGAAGCTACAGTTTGCCCGGCTTGCTTTCGGGGCGTCCGGGTCTGCAGGTGCGCATATCGAAATTGCTGATGCCCGGCGGGCAGCCGAAGGCCTGATGGAAGGTGGCCGGGTGACGCTGGCCTGGGACACCAAACCGTCAGCTCTGCACAAGACACGGCTGAAACTGCTGATGAACCTGATCCAGTTTGCGACGGGGGCGGTTCCGCGCGGTGGCGAGCTCAATATCATTGTTGAAAATGGCAATGAGGGCATGGTGATCGTGGCGACGGGGCCGCGGGCACGTGTTCCGGAGCACTCAAATCTGGCTGAAGGCGACAAGTTCGATGGGTTGCCCGATAGCCGGGCCATCCAGCCCTACCTGATCGGTCTGCTTGGAAAGCAGCTGGATGCGTCGCTCAAGGTCAACCAGGAGATGGAGGAAGGGCCTGTGACCTTCGCCATCAGTTATGGCCGGAATGCTGCCGTTGATGATGGCATGATCGGGTAGTTACACACCCACTGGTTGTGTGGTTACCGACAACGCACGCTATTTCACCTGTTTTTAATGTTTCCCGCTAACACTCTGAAACTATCAGGCGCTATCCCTTTCGAGGGGCGCGCCCAGTTTTTCCGGGGTGGGGAACCATGGACGACCTTCTACGCGAGTTTCTGACAGAGACTTTTGAGAGCCTTGATGTTGTGGACGTCGAACTTGTGAAGTTCGAACAGGATCCCAACAACGAAGCCATTCTGTCGAACATCTTCCGTCTGGTGCATACGATCAAAGGCACTTGCGGCTTTCTTGGTCTGCCACGCCTGGAAGCTTTGGCGCATGCCGCTGAAACCTTGATGGGCAAGTATCGTGACGGCGCTGAAGTAACCGGCGACGGCGTGACCATCATTCTTCATACGCTTGATCGGATTAAAGAGATCCTCGGCGAGCTTGAAGCGAATGAGACAGAACCAGCCGGTGATGACACAGACCTGATCTCCCAGCTCGAAGCCTTCTCGATTGCGGCGGAAGCTGGTGGAGAGCCACCAGCAGAAGCGGCTGCGGAAGAAGAAGCGCCGATCGAGGTCAAG
Source organism: Candidatus Phaeomarinobacter ectocarpi (assembly GCF_000689395.1). Lineage (GTDB taxonomy): Bacteria > Pseudomonadota > Alphaproteobacteria > CGMCC-115125 > CGMCC-115125 > Pyruvatibacter > Pyruvatibacter ectocarpi. The sequence continues at coordinate 2,340,660 of NZ_HG966617.1, read as the reverse complement.
GAACTTGAGCGCGAGCTGAAGCCCGGTGAGGTTTCTCTTGATGATCTCGAACGGGCGTTCCAGGAAGCTGAGGGTCCGGACGATATGGAGGCTGCGGCTCCAGCTGCCGAGACCGAAGAGGTTGTCGCGGAAGCTGTTGAAGCTGAGCCTGTTGAGGCAGCAGCGCCTGCTCCCAAGCCTGCGGCCAAACCAGCTGCCAAGCCAGTTGCTGCGAAAGCAGCACCGAAGGCTGAAGAAGCAACGGCACGCGAATCCTCTGTCGCCAATCAGTCAATTCGCGTGAACGTGGATACGCTGGAAAACCTCATGACCATGGTGTCTGAGCTTGTGCTGTCGCGGAACCAGCTTCTTGAGATGGTTCGCCGTCTTGATGATTCAGAATTCAAGGTGCCTCTGCAGCGCCTGTCCAATGTGACAGCCGAATTGCAAGAAGCCGTGATGAAAACGCGGATGCAGCCGATTGGCAACGCCTGGCAGAAGCTGCCACGCATCATTCGTGACCTGTCCAACGAGCTTGGCAAGAAGATTGACCTTGTGATGGAAGGCGCGGAAACCGAATTGGACCGCCAGGTTCTTGACCTGATCAAGGATCCGCTGACGCACATGGTCCGCAACTCTGCTGACCATGGTCTTGAAATGCCGGATGCCCGCGTTGCGGCCGGCAAATCAGAAACCGGCAAGGTCACCCTACGCGCCTTTCATGAAGGCGGACACATCATTATTCAGATCGAAGATGATGGTCATGGCCTCAACACGGATCGCATTCGCGAAAAGGTCATTGAGAACGGTATTGCGACAGCAGCTGAGCTTGAAGAAAAGACCGAGGCGCAGATCCACAAATACATCTTTGCAGCCGGGTTCTCTACAGCTGCAGCGGTTACAAACGTGTCCGGCCGTGGTGTGGGCATGGACGTGGTGCGTACAAACATCGAGTTGATCGGCGGCAATGTTGATCTGGTGTCTGTGTCCGGCAAGGGCACGACATTCACGATCAAGATCCCGCTGACGCTGGCGATTGTGTCGTCCCTGATTGTTGAATCAGGTGCGCAGCGCTTTGCCATTCCTCAGCTTGCCGTTGTTGAGCTTGTGCGTGCCAAGGCAGAATCTGAGGCGCGCATTGAGAAAATCAACGACACGCCGGTTCTACGTCTGCGCAGCAAGTTGCTGCCGCTGGTCTATCTTGATGAGCTCCTGCTCCTCAACAAGCATCGCAAGCCGGACGAAGATGGCAACATGCCACTGCCGACCGCTGAACGCAGCGAAAGCTTCGTCATCGTGGCTCAGGTAGGCCCGGCGCAGTTCGGTATTGTCGTGGATACGGTTTTCGACACCGAGGAAATTGTTGTGAAGCCGTCAGCCTCCATGCTGCGGGACATCAACATGTTCTCCGGCAACACTATTCTGGGTGACGGCAGTGTCATCATGATCATTGATCCAAACGGCATCGCCCAGTGCGTCAGCCGTGAGGTGGCTGCTCAGCTTGAGGATGGTCCAGAACTGGATGCTCATCTGTTGGACAACGAAAACACCTCGCTCCTCATCTTCCGTGCAGGGGGTGGTGAGCCCAAGGCTGTGCCGCTGTCTCTTGTGACGCGCCTTGAAGAAGTCGTGGTGGACGAAATCGAGATGTCCGATCACAAGCCGGTGGTTCAGTATCGTGGCAAGCTTATGCCGCTGCAGAAGGTCTCCGCGGATCAGGAAATGGTGGCGGAGGGTCGTCAGCCGATCCTTGTGTTCACGGATGACGGCCGTTCGATGGGTCTTGTGGTTGACGAGATCGTCGATGTTATCGAAGCGCCGCTCGACATGGACATCACGTCCGAAACACCGGGCATGCTTGGCAGCGCAATTGTGCGCGACAAGGCGACCGAGATTATTGATGTCGGACATTTCCTGACATTGGCATTCGAAGACTGGTTTGCCCGTGCAGACGGCCAACGGACAGACGAAGCAACATCCAAGCGGGTGCTGCTCGTCGATGACAGCCCGTTCTTCCGCAACATGCTGGCACCGCTGCTGAATGCTGCCGGGTATCGGGTGACCACAGCTGCTGATCCCCATGATGCCTTCCAGCTTCGTGATGCGGGTGCCCGCTTCGACATCATTGTCAGCGACATCGAGATGCCTGGCATGGATGGTTTCGACTTTGCCGAAGCCGTGAAGAACGATGCGGCGTGGGGCACCACACCCATTGTTGCCATGTCGTCACGTACGTCGCGGGAAGACATTCAGCGCGGACATGCGGTGGGTTTCTCTGACTATGTAGCGAAGACTGACCGCGACGGGCTGATTGATGTCCTGCGTGAAACACTTCAGAACGAAGGAGCCGTGGCATGAGCTCGCAAGACACCAATGGTCTGATCGACCCCAATGAGAGCCTCATCAATCTTGATGGAAATCTCGTCGAATACATCACCGTTTATGTGGGTGAACAGCTCTTCGGAATTCCTGTGACAGTGGTTCAGGACGTTTTTGAAGTGCAGTCGCTGACCCGTGTACCGCTTTCGGTGCCGGAAGTGCGTGGAGTGCTCAATCTGCGTGGCCGCATTGTTACGGCCATCGACATGCGCATTCGGCTTGGCCTGCCAACCAATGAAGAAGGTGCTTCGCGGATGGCTGTCGGCATTGAAGAAGGCGGAGAGGCCTTTGGACTGATGGTTGACAGCGTAGGCGAAGTATTAAGCCTTCAGGCGCAGGATGTGGAACGCAGCCCGGCGAATCTTGACCCGCGCTGGCAGCAGGTTTCCAGCGGTGTACACCGTCTTGAAAACGATCTGATGGTCGTTCTGGACGTGTCGAAGGCGTTGGAGCTTCAAGGTGCTTCCGTCGCGGCCTAAGCGGGCGGATCGGACAAGTTTTACACATCATCCGCGGCGTAGTTGCTGCGGTGACCAAGCAGAAGGCCTGAAATTCCATGAAGACATGTCTCGTTGTGGATGACAGTCGCGTGATCCGAAAGGTCGCGCGCCGTATCCTTGAAGAAATGAACTTCAACATTGAAGAAGCAGCTGATGGTGCGGCCGCCCTTGACGTGTGCGATGGCAAGATGCCGGACGCCATTCTGCTCGACTGGAACATGCCAGTCATGAACGGTCTGGACTTTCTGCTGGCCCTTCGCAAGCGCGATGGCGGCGATGCGCCTGTCGTTGTTTTCTGCTCGACGGAAAACGACATGCAGCACATCAGTGAAGCCATCAATGCAGGTGCCAACGAATACATCATGAAGCCGTTTGACCGCGATATCGTTCAGGCGAAATTCGCCGAAGCAGGTCTGGTCTAGCTTCATGGATCACGCGACCACCATTTCCAAATCACGGACTGCACCGGTCGCGGCCGGGGCAGACGCAGGCGCGGCTGCCTCTGCAGCGAATGCGGTTCGGGTGATGGTCGTTGACGACAGCGCCGTTATTCGCGGGCTTGTGAAGCGCTGGATACAAGAAACAGACGGCCTTGAAGTGGCCGGCTCCTGTTCCAATGGCAAGCAGGCCGTGGACCAGGTGGGCAAGCTAAAGCCCCATGTGGTGATCCTTGATATCGAGATGCCGCAAATGGACGGGCTTGAAGCCCTGCCAGGCATCCTTGCCGGGTCGCCGGGCACCAAGGTCATCATGGCGTCTACCCTGACGCTCCGGAATGCGGACATTTCGCTCAAGGCACTGTCATTGGGCGCAACTGATTATGTTCCCAAGCCGGACAGTGCGCGGGGCATTGCCGGGTCAGAAGAATTCCGCCGGGAGATTCTTGTCAAAGCACAAGCGCTTGGCAGGACGGCCCAAAGAGCGATGGGTGCCTCGGGAGCGACAGGCGCCGCGGGCGAGGGGACTGGCCGGTCCACGGCTGCTTCTGCGCCAGCCCGTTCTGCCATTCCTTTGGGCCCGGCTCCAGACAAGATTGAAGTGCGCAAGGCGTCCAGTGTGCCGCCCCGCATTCTTGCTATCGGCTCGTCCACGGGTGGTCCGCAGGCGCTGTTTGATGTGTTTGAGAAAATCGGTCCGGCCATCGGGGCTGTCCCCGTTGTCATCACCCAGCATATGCCTCCCGCCTTCACGAAAATTCTTGCGGAGAAACTGGGCAGACTGTCTGGCCTTCCCGCCAAGGAAGGCGAAGACGGAGAACGCCTGCAGGCGGGCCACATCTATGTGGCGCCTGGCGATTATCACATGCGACTGCGCAAGGACGGGCCGGGCGTGGCAATCGCGCTGGATCAGGAACCCCCGGTGCATTTCTGCCGCCCGGCAGTGGATCCGATGTTTGAAAGTGTTTCCAAGCTGTTTGGCCCGGCCACGTTGGGTGTGGTGCTGACGGGCATGGGCCATGACGGCCGCGAGGGAGGCCGCGTTATCGCGGACGCCGGCGGCACGATCTACGCACAAGATGAAGCAACAAGTGTTGTCTGGGGTATGCCGGGCGCCTGCGCCCAAGCAGGTATCTGCGCTGCCGTTTATCCATTGGACCAGATTAGTTCGGCGATCACTCGCCAGTTTGCCGGGAGGCGATAATGACACCAGAAGAGTTCGAGTTTCTATCTGATCTGGTGCGCAAGCGGTCGGGTTTGGTGCTGTCCAGCGACAAGACCTATCTGCTTGAAAGCCGCCTGACGCCGATTGCCCGCAAGGCTGAGTTGGGGGGAATCCCGGAACTCGTGACGGCGTTGCGCGCCGATGTGAACGGCAGTCTTGCGTCGGACGTGACGGAAGCAATGACGACGAATGAGTCCTTCTTCTTTCGTGACAAGACACCGTTTGACCTGTTTTCCAATACGGTTCTGCCACACATGCTGGCCAACCGGCCGCAGCGCAAGGTGCGCCTTTGGAGTGCTGCTGCCTCAACGGGGCAGGAAATCTATTCGCTGGCCATGCTGATTGATGATTGCGCGGCGGCCAAAGGCTGGGCGTTCGACCTTCTGGGGACGGATCTGTCTCGCGAGGTGCTGGAACGTGCACGCCAGGGCATGTACACGCAGTTTGAAGTTCAGCGCGGTCTGCCGATCCAGCTGCTGATGAAATACTTCAAGCAGGTGGGTGAGAGCTGGCAGATTGATGCCAAGATTCGGGGCATGGCGACGTTCAAGGAAAACAACCTGCTCGAGCCGCTGACCGCGCTTGGCAAGTTCGACATCATTTTCTGCCGCAATGTGCTCATCTATTTTGACCAGCCCACCAAGAAGATGGTGCTGGAGCGGATGGCCGACATGCTGCCGGAAGATGGCTGCGTTCTGCTGGGTGCTGCTGAAACCGTTGTGGGCATTACCGATGCCTTCAAACCGGTGCCAGGGGCGCGTGGGCTCTATGCTCGCAATCCTGAGGTCTATGCCGCCAATGCTGGATCTCCGGCATCTGCTGCATCTGCCCGGCCCGCAGCACCGGCACGTCAGCCGCTTTCCGCGGGGCTGAGCAAAACCGCTTAGGCGGTCTTGTACTTCTTGCGCATGAGAGCGACGTCCTGGGCGATCAATTCCTCCAGGATGCCCAGATCAATGTCGTCAAGCCTGTTGATGTACAGACAGCTCACGGATGTGCGGTGCTTGCCGAGCTTGGCGAGTAGCTTCTGCTTGTCGGAAAATCCGGCCATCAGATAGACCGTCATGGCGCTTTTGCGCGGGCTGAAGCCCGTCACCATCCAGTCGCCTTCGCGGCCTGACTCATAGACATAGTGGTATTTGCCATAGCCGATGATGGACGGGCCCCACATGACCGGGCGCTTGCCGGTCACGCGGCGCATGATCTGCATCAGCACTTTTGCTTCGGCGCGCCGGCGCTCTGACGCGACGGTTTTGAGGAATTCCGTGACGCTTTGCTTTGTGGGCTTGGTTTTCAGCTCGGCCATGGCGAACAGGCTAGGGAAGAAATGCGCAAAGAAAAAGGGCGCCTGCTTGAAGCAGACGCCCTTTTGGTATGTGTCCCGAAGTGAGGAGGCGTTACGCGGTTGCGGCTTCCGCGACTTCTTCCTCGACTGGATCGCGCAGAACATAGCCGCGGCCCCAGACTGTTTCGATGTAGTGCTCGCCACCTGTGGCAGCTGCGAGTTTCTTGCGCAGCTTGCAGATGAACACGTCGATGATCTTGAGCTCCGGTTCGTCCATACCGCCATACAGGTGGTTGAGGAACATTTCCTTGGTGAGGGTTGTCCCCTTGCGCAGCGAGAGCAGCTCCAGCATCTGGTATTCCTTGCCGGTGAGGTGCACGCGCTGGTTTTCAACTTCAACAGTCTTGGTGTCGAGGTTGACCGTCAGGCGGCCAGTGCGAATGACTGACTGGCTGTGACCCTTGGAGCGACGCACCACTGCGTGGATACGGGCAACCAGCTCATCCTTGTGGAAAGGCTTGGTCATGTAATCGTCTGCGCCGAAGCCCAGGCCACGAACCTTGTTCTCGATGCCGGCCATGCCGGAGAGAATGAGGATCGGTGTGCCGATCTTGCCCAGGCGAAGCGTCTTGAGCACTTCATAGCCCGACATGTCCGGCAGGTTCAGGTCCAGCAGAATGATGTCGTAATCATAGAGCTTGCCGAGGTCGATGCCCTCTTCGCCCAGATCAGTGGTGTAGATGTTAAAGCCTTCCGACTTGAGCATCAGTTCGATGCTCTGGGCCGTTGCGCTGTCGTCTTCGATGAGAAGAACCCGCATGTCCTTGCTCCCCCTTCAAGCGGCGTCGGCCCTATGTCGTTGGGCCTGCTGTGCCATATCGGATCGGAAAATCAGGTGATTCGCCGATACCCCAGTTAATCCCTGTATGGACGTTAAGATCAAATGGTTAACAAAGCTTAACAGCGTCAGCTTTTTTTAATGCCCATTGCCAAAGCCTTTCACGGATGCCCGGAAATCCGTGTGTTTTGGGTCATCTTGGCGCAACACTTTTTCTCATCCGGCCATTTATGGCGCGAATTTGGAAATTTCACGTAACTGCTTGATAGGGTTTACCAGCCCTTAATCGGCTTGGCGGCACACTTGCTCATCACCGGATGGCTCTTTCATTGAGAGACACCGGTCCAAGAGTTTGTGAGACCCAATGAAGCCGCTTCTTGCTGAAATCGAGCGTCTGTCGCCTGTTGAACAGTATGGCACTGTAGCTGCCGTACGCGGGTTGATGGTGGAGCTTGAAGGCCCGCTGACATCGCTCAGCCTGGGCAGCCGGGTGGTTGTGCCCGGCGCCCGTGATGTGCCTGTGCCCTGCGAGGTTGTGGGCTTCCGCGAAAATCGTGCGCTGGCGATGCCGTTTGCCGCCATTGAAGGCCTGCGGATGGGCGCGCCCGCCAAGTTTGACTCAGCTGAACCGATTATGCATCCGTCGCCTGCCTGGCTTGGCCGGGTGGTGAATGCCATGGGCGAGCCTATTGATGGCAAGGGCCCGATTGCGCAGGGCGGTATGCCCTATGCGCTCAAAGGCACACCTCTGCCGGCCCATGATCGTGCGCGGGTGGGGGAGCGGATTGATCTGGGCGTTCGCGCCCTCAATGCATTTGCAACAACGTGCCGTGGTCAGCGTATGGGCATCTTTGCAGGCTCAGGCGTTGGCAAGTCCGTGCTGCTGTCGATGCTGGCGCGCTATTCGTCGGCTGATGTGTCCGTGATCGGACTTATCGGTGAACGTGGCCGCGAAGTTCAGGAATTCATCGAAGATGATCTGGGTGAGGAAGGTCTCGCCCGCAGTGTGGTCGTGGTGGCGACGTCAGATGAAAGCGCCTTGATGCGCCGTCAGGCGGCGTATCTCACCATGACACTTTCAGAGTATTTCCGGGATCATGGGCTTGATGCCCTGTGCCTGATGGACAGCCTGACGCGATTTGCGACGGCGCAACGCGAAATCGGCCTGTCTGGCGGGGAGCCCCCCACGACGCGTGGCTATACACCAACCGTGTTTTCAGAATTGCCGCGTCTGCTTGAACGGGCCGGTCCTGGCCGTGTTGGTTCTGGATCCATTACGGGGCTGTTTACAGTCCTGGTTGAAGGTGATGATCACAATGAACCGGTGGCAGATGCCGTCCGGTCCATTCTGGATGGCCACATTGTTATGGAACGCGCGATTGCCGAGCGCGGGCGTTACCCGGCCATCAATGTTCTCAAGTCCGTTTCGCGGACCATGCCGCATTGCCAGTCTGATGAGGAATTTGCGCTTGTGCGCCGGGCGCGTGAACTGATGTCCGCGCATACGGATATGGAAGAGCTTATTCGCATCGGTGCCTATCGCCGTGGGGCTGACCCGCTGGTGGATGAGGCTATTCGGTTGATGCCGGACTTTGATGCGTTCCTGTCTCAGAGCAAGGGCGAAGCCACGCCACTGGCGGATGGCTTTGGCATGCTCGATGGGATTTTGAACACCGCTCAGCCGCCAGAGGCAGCTGACGTTGAGATGGAAGACGGTCATGCAGGGCAGTAAGCACTTGGGGGAAGTGACATGAAGTCCCGTACATCATTGATCCGCGTACAGCGGTTTCAGGTCGAGGAAATCCAGCGGCGCGTGGCCGATCTGGAGCAGATGCTTGATGACTTCCGCCGAGAGGAGGAAGAGCTGGAAAAGCGTGTGCGCTACGAGCAGAAGAAGGCCGGCATTACGGACGAGGCGCATTATGCCTATCCGACCTACGCCAAATACGCCTCGATGCGCCGGGATAACCTGGCGCAGTCCATCAGTGAGCTGTCGCGTCAGGTTGATGCGGAACGCGAAAAGCTGGCGGAAGCGTTTGAAGACCTCAAGAAGGTCGAGCTTGTGGATGAGAGCGCGCGCAGCCGGGCCAAGGCTGAGACCCGTCGCCGGGAGCAGGCCGACCTCGACGAGATAGCCATCAACATGCATGGGCGCGGCGCTGCTGAAATCGGCTAGGGCTCATTGCGTCTTGCAAATGAAAAAGGCCGCTGCATTAGTGCAGCGGCCTTTTTGTTTGTTCTGGGTGCTGATCCTATCCGCGGATCAAAATCCTCTTGAGGATGTAGATCACCGTGATGACGACCAGATAGCCGACATAGAGCAGCAGCACATACTTCCACCATTCCAGATCCGCGAGGGGCGGCAGTTTGAGTTCCGCTCCCCGAATGACCGGCAGAGCGGTATCAACAATTAGATGAACAAGCGTAGCTACAAAGCTGATAACCAGAATGCGAGAGTACTGGCGCAGCACGAAGGCTGCGAGCACACCGATGATAATCCCCTGAATCGCATTCACCTGGTTGAAGCCAGCTGCGAAGAAGTCCAGCACGGGCTGGACCAACTGCAAAGCGTCTTCCATTAAAGAACCCCCCCTTTAGGTTCATGTCCTCCGACGTTCCCATCACCATGGCCCGGTTCTTTATCAAGCGTGTGACCGGGCTCACGAATGATGTCGAAAGACTACGCGTATCGGGAGGGTTTGCACAGACGGTGTGGCCGGTGTGCCACAAAAGCAGTTACCGCTGACGAAAACCGACAGAAAACAGGCGTTTCTGAGGGTGCTATTTGGCAGAGCCGGTGCGGATGCCGTCAGCCATTTTGCTGATGGCTGCACCGGCCTTGGCATTTGGGCTGCGGGTCAGCAGGGGAGTTTGATGTCGAACTGCATCGCGGACGGCCGTATCGCGCGGCACGATCCCAGCCAGGGGCGGCGTGATCCCGAGGAAGTTGCCGCAGGCCCGCGACAGGGCTTCATAGGTCTTGCGGCCTGCTTCAATGGTCTCCGCCATGTTGACGACAATGCGGATATCGGCGGCAGTGCCGTCGTCGCGCGGTGTCATTGAGGCGACCTTGATGAAGGCATAGGCGTCTGTGATCGAGGTTGGCTCATCGGTGACCACCACAAGGGTTGGCCCCTCGATGGACGCAAACATCGTGACGGCGGGATCAACGCCCGCGGCCAGATCAACAATCATACGGTCATAGTGAGCGGCAATCAGGGTGAGACCCTGACGCAGGCGGGCAAGTTCGGTGCGCGCAAGTGCGCCCAGATTGCCGGACCCGGAACTGCCGGCAATGACATCGAATGCGCCACGTGCCGACGCGCTGTCAGTGCTGCTGACACGGATGGTGGCGTCTTCAAAGGCTGTTGTGCCGGCGACGACGCTTGCAAGATCATGTTCCGGCATGATGCCCAGCTGAACGTCTACATTGGCGAGGCCGAGGTCACAGTCCACCAGCAAAGTGCGTTCACCAGCAAAGGCGAGGCTATGGGCTAGTGTGGTGGAGACCATGGTCTTGCCGACGCCGCCCTTGCCGGACGCGACTGTGATGATGGTCTGACTGCGGCGGGCTTTTTCCGGCGCCGCTGTGGTGGATGGCTGCGTACTCATGCGGATGTGGGCTCCGTGCTGCCGGTGGGTGATGCACCAGCGAGGGGGGTGACTGAAGCGGCGGCGCGGCGCGGCAGCACTGACGGCTGCGGTGCACTGGTGGTGGATTTTGTCAGGGTCATGTCAGCCAGACGGGACGGCGTGGCAGCCACAAGGCCGCCGGCCAGATAGGGCTTGATGCCGAACTCGGCGACCGCAAGGCGGGCGGTTGCAAGGGCCGCCATCACGCCGCCAAGGCGCTTGGTGGCATCCGTGCGGCTGATGATGACGCGGCGACAGCCGAGTTGCGCAAAGAACTGTGCGGCTTCTGCCATGTCTTCGATGTCGCCCCCGGCGGCAATGACGCCGATGGGTTCCACTGTGCTGGTCGCATCAGCACCGCGGCAGGCCTGAACGAGACGGGCTGTGTGGTCCAGCTCTGCGCGGTCATGCAGATTGGTGGCAGGCGTGTCGATAATGCAGGGGCGGTTGCGGCCCAGTTCTGCGCGGGTGTCGAGCATCAAGGCCAGTTCGTCCGCGCCGCGCACTTCAGCAACATCCTGATTGAGCACATCGGCATAGGCTTTTGACTGGGCAAGGGCGCCCGAGCGCACGGCATCTGCCGTGATGATGTCCACCTGTTGACCGGCAAGAACCGCACGGGCTGCCAGCTTGGCAGCTGTTACGGTTTTACCGGCACCAGGTGCGCCGATCAGCATGATGGAACCGGGCAGCTGTTCGCCGATGGGCTGGAAATCCAGCGCGATACCCAAGCTATGGGCAAGGGCTGCCTGGGCGTCGTCATTGTCGTGGGCGGACGCCGCCTGAAGCAGGCGGTCCGCCAGGGCGTCCGGCACGCGATGGTCATTCAGAACGGTGGAGAGGTCAGTGGACGTCAGACCCAGGGCCGCTGGGGCATCTGCGTTTGAGGCTGCGGCCTGTGATGCCTTTGCTTCACCGCGCAGGCGGGCCTTGAGACGCATTTCAAGCTGATTGCGTACGGGGCTGAAGGGTTCGGGTTCGGTATCGCGGACTTCGCCGCGCCGTTCATTGACGGCTGTGACTTCCACGCCACCGGTTTCCAGATCTTCACTGGACACGATGATGGCCGTCTCGCCCAGCTCATCACGGACGCGGGCCATGGCCTCGCGCATGCTGGGGGCTTTGAATCGACGAAGACGCATACTCTACCCGGCCCGCCTTAAATCTGGGCCAGCGTCTTGAGACGCGCCTGAGGGTGAACTTCGGCCTGGCTCATGACCACTGTTTGTGGCCGCACGCGCTCCACGACGGACCTTACATAGGGGCGGTTGCCGGGGCTGACGAGCAGCACAGGCACGTCACCAGATGCGGCAGCCTGATCGAAGGCCATGCGCAGGGACTGGATGAAGTTCTGAAGATCGCTCGGCGGCATGGCCAGCTGCTTGTCCTCGCCATTGCCGATGAGAGAATTCGCAAAGGCATCTTCCCACTCTGGCGACAGGGCGATGAGCGGCAGGTAGCCGGCATAGCTTTGATTGGTGTGGCATATCTGGCGGGCAAGGCGGGTGCGCACATGCTCGACGATCTGGGTCACGCTTTGGGTGTGGCTGGACGCTTCGCCGATGGATTCCAGAATGGTCGGCAGGTCACGGATCGACACGCGCTCTGTCAGGAGCTGCTGCAACACGCGCTGGATCGTGGTGACGGACACACGATCCGGCACGAGATCTTCCACCAGCTTCTGATTGTCGCCGCCGATGTCGTCCAGCAGCTTTTGCACTTCGCCGTAGGACAGAAGCTCGGCCATGTTGGCCTTGATGATTTCAGTGATGTGCGTTGTGAGCACGGTTGCCGGGTCCACGACCGTGAGGCCGCGGAAGGAGGCTTCTTCGCGCTGGGTGTGGTCGATCCATGTGGCCGGCAGGCCGAAGGTCGGTTCGGTCGTGTGCTCGCCGGGGAGGTCCACGGGGCCGCCCTGTGGATCCATCACCATCAAGCGGTCCGGGTAAAGAATGCCGGCACCGGCTTCCACTTCCTTGACGCGCATGACGTAGGACGTCGAATCCAGCTGCATGTTGTCGAGGATGCGCAGGGACGGCATGACAAAGCCCATGTCCTGAGCCACCTGACGGCGCAAGGCTTTGACCTGTTCGGTCAGGGAGTGTCCTTCGCCGTCGCCTTCCAGCATGGGCAGCAGGCCAAAGCCGAGTTCAAGGCGCAGTTCATCCATTGCAAGGGCCGTCGAGATTGGTTCTTCAACGGGTGCTGCCTGCTCCTGTGCGGCGGCTTCGGCAACAGCCGCCTCTTCATCGGCGACTTTCTTTTCGGCTCCCTTGGTCAGGAACCACGCGGCCCCGCCGGTGAGCCCTGCCAGGATCAGGAACGGTACCATTGGAATGCCGGGCAGTACGGACATAACGACCATGACGCCGGACGACATGCCAAGCGCCTGTGGGTAGCCGGAGAGCTGACCGAAGAGTGCTTCGTCCGCGGCACCGTCCACACCGGCCTTGGAGACCAGCAGACCGGCGGCCATGGACACGATGAGGGCGGGTATCTGGCTGACCAGACCATCGCCAACGGTGAGCAGGGTGTAGGTGGCGGAGGCGTCCGCGAAAGACATGTCCATCTGCGCCACACCAACAATGACACCGGCAATGACGTTGATGAAGGTAATCAGCAGACCGGCGATGGCATCACCGCGCACGAATTTCGATGCACCATCCATGGAGCCGTAGAAGGCACTTTCGGCTTCAAGCTCCGAGCGGCGGGTGCGGGCGGTGTCTTCGTCGATGAGACCGGCGGACAGATCAGCATCAATCGCCATCTGCTTGCCGGGCATGGCGTCCAAAGAGAAACGGGCGGCGACTTCAGCGATACGGCCGGAGCCCTTGGTGATCACCACGAAGTTCACGATGACAAGGATGGCAAAGACGATGATGCCGATGACAAAATTGCCCTGCATCACGAAGTTGCCGAAAGCCTCGATCACGGCGCCTGCGGCATCGGTGCCTTCGTGGCCCTGAGAGAGGATCAGCCGTGTGGATGCCAGGTTGAGCGCGAGGCGCAGCATGGTGGCAATCAGCAGCACGGTCGGGAAGGACGAAAATTCAAGCGGCTTCTTGATGAAAAGGGCCGTCATCATCACCAGCACCGAGAAGGTGATTGAGATAGCGAGGGCAAAGTCGAGCATCCAGCTCGGCATCGGCAGGATGAGGACCACAATGATGGTCAACACGCCGGCAGCCAGTGCCAGTTCGGAGCGCGCGCCAATGGCATTGCCAATGCCGCCCAGGGTCAGGCCTCCAAAGAGGCCTCCGCCCGCCGGTGGTGTTGTTGGTGCTGCGTCTGACATTGCGCGTATGCGTTCCGGATACTTTAGGCGTTACGTGAAAGGACTAGCCGGCGATCCGGGCTTCACCCGGGGCTGCAACCGACACACCCTGCTGGGTGTAGAGGTTGAGCTTGTTGCGCAGGGTGCGAATGGAGATGCCCAGAATGTTGGCCGCATGGGTGCGGTTGCCGAGGCAATGATCCAGCGTGTTGAGGATCAGGTCGCGTTCCATGTCGGCAACCGTCATGCCCACAAGGTTGCGGCTGACAGTCTCGGCCACCTGAGCAGCACGTGATGCCGGATCGCTGGACGAGATAGAGACCGTCTGGTCAATGCGTGAGCCGTCCGGCAGGCGGATGGCGTCCACGTCGATTTCATCGCCATTGGCCAAAAGCACGGCGCGGTGGAGTGTGTTTTCCAGCTCACGGACGTTACCGGCCCAGTGCTGACGCACAAGATGTGACTTGGCGCTGTCTGACAGCGGGCGTGCGGGCACGCCATTGGCATCGGCGTAGCGCTTCACGAAGTGCTCTGACAGTTCCATTATGTCTGCCGGGCGTTCGCGCAGGGCAGGGATCATCAGGGTTACGACGTTGAGGCGGTAGAGAAGGTCTTCGCGGAAGGTGCCGTTGCGCACTTCTGTCGCAAGGTCGCGGTTGGACGTTGCAAGAATGCGGATGTTGACCTTGACGGGCTTGTTGCCGCCGACACGATCAATCTCACGTTCCTGAATGGCGCGCAGAAGCTTGGCCTGCAGGCGCACATCCATTTCGGAAATTTCGTCGAGCAGCAGCGTGCCGCCGTCAGCTTCTTCAAACTTGCCGATGCGGCGGGAGACAGCGCCTGTAAAGGCGCCCTTCTCATGGCCGAAGAGTTCTGACTCAAGCAGGTTTTCAGGAATGGCGGCGCAGTTGACGGAGATGAACGGCTTGTCCTTGCGCACAGAATGGCGGTGGACATAGCGCGCCATGATTTCCTTACCCACACCGCTTTCGCCGGTGATGAGGACGGAGGCGTCAGATGGCGCAATCTGGTCTGCGAGGCGGATGACATCCGCCATGATGTCGTCCTTGTAGATCAAGGCGTGGGTGTCATCGGCAACAGCTTCCAGCACGGCGGCAATGAGCTTGGCGTCCGGCGGCAGGGGTACATATTCCCTGGCACCGGCGCGGATGGCGTTGACGGCGGCGCGGGCGTCTGAGCCCAGGCCACATGCCACGATCGGCAGGGCAATGCGCTCGGCCTGCAGCTGGGCTGCGAGCCAGCCGATGTCGTTGGAGACTTCCACCATCAACAGGTCAGCACCCTGACCGGCACGCAGGGCGTCCATGGCGAGTTCGCCGGTGTCGACCTGGGCAACTTTGGCACCTGTCTCCATGGCCATCTTTGTGGCGGTGGTGAGCTGGCCGTTGAGGCTACCTACAATAAGCAAACGCATGGGGTTGGCTCCTTAACGCGAATACTGGACGCGGTCTGCTTCGGGAAGCAGGGCGTTGAGTGTGTGTTCGACCTGGCGAGGATGGTCCTTGCGGCCGATGGCGGCTGCACCTGCGGCGTAGATCGCGAGCATGTCGCGTTCATCGCCTGAGATGCGATCAAGTTTGGCGGCGAGCGGGGAGAGCACCATGGTGCCCAGGACCGCGCCGTAGAATGTGGTGAGCAGGGCAACGGCCATGGCCGGGCCGATGGCAGCGGGATCGTTCAACTGACCGAGCATCTGCACAAGTCCAACGAGAGTGCCGATGAGGCCCATGGCGGGTGCAATGTCTGCGGCGCGGCGCAGGACTTCAGCGCTCTCTGTGCGGCGTTGAGCTGTGGAGAGACGTTCGTCTTCAAGCATGCGCTCGACGTCTGCGACCTCGATGCCGTCAACCAGCATGGCAAGGGCGCGAGACAGGAATGGATCATTGCGCAGCTTGGGCAGCAGGCGCTCAACACCAAGGAGACCATCCTTGCGGGTGCGCTCTGCAATTTTCAGCATTCGGTCAGCAGCGCCCTTGCGGTTGAACCGCGGTGTGGCGATGGCAGACCAGGTCTCACGGATCGCCATGATGACCTCGAGAGGAGAAAACGAGATCATGGTGACGGCCAGTGTGCCGCCGAAGACGATGAGAGCTGCACGCACATCAAGGAAGGCTGACCCGTTGCCTTCAAGGGTCAGGGCAGCCGCCAGCAAGGCAAAGCTTGCGATCAGGGCGACAATGGCTGTGAGTGATGAGCGCATGATGGTGTTTTCCGTTGCCGCGTCGTCTTACGCAGCGTTTCCGCCCTTGATGATTTCGGTCATTGTCACGCCGAGACGCTCGTCCACGACCACCACTTCGCCACGGGCAACGAGACGGTTGTTGACGTAGATGTCGATGGCCTCACCGACCTTGCGGTCGAGCTCCACGACAGCACCGCGGCCCAGCTTGAGAAGCTGGCTGACTTCCATGTGGGTTTTGCCCAGCACGGCAGAGACATGCACCGGCACGTCAAACACAGCTTCCAGGTCAGCGGCAAAGCGTTCTTCGCCGTCGGCTGGTGCAGCGCCTTCTTCCCCACCTTCAGCGGGAACGGGAAGGTCTGCGTCTGGGGTTGCAAACTCAGCGTTTGGACCTGCGTCCGCGCCTGCGTTTGATAGCTCGTCGAGCTGAACGTCGGTTTCGTCACTCATAGTCTTCTCCTCAACTCTGTCCGCTTTGGGCTTTCCAGTGCCCATGCGGAGCAGGGGCTATTGCTGTTTGCCCAGAAGGGCGAAAAAATCTGTCTGTCCGGACTGGTCGGCGCCGGGCGCTGACAGGTAGGTGCGGACGATCTGCTCAATGCTGGCGTCAAGGGCAGGCGTGTCGCGGGTGATCGCGCCACTGGCCCATTCAATGCGGACGTCGCCGGGGTCGACGTCGTCACTGCTGCGCAGGACGAGCTGACCTTCAAACCCGTGTTCGCGCGTCATGTCGGTGATGCGCTGCTCGAGCAGGCCCTGCTGGTCTTCGGCGACATGGATGACCACGCGGGCTTCGTTGCGCAGGAGGGCAAAGGATTGCTCGACCACAGCCTCAATCTCGGATGTGGGTGCTGTTTCCATCAGGGCCGGCATCAGCTTGCGGGCGATGGTGAGGGCGATTTCCGCAGCTTCTTCACGCAGCTTCGCGCGTTCGGTGTGCAGGTTCTCAAGCAGCACGTTGAGACGTTCGGCTACCTGCTGGGAGCCTTCTGCGATCCGGTGTGACAATTCAGCTTCATCACTGGTGCGCGCAGCCTCTTCACCGGCGGCGAAGGCTTCTGCGCGGATGGCGTTGACTTCGTCTTCGGTCCATTTGGTTTTCTTGCGTTCGGCGCGCGGCTGAATGACCGCACCCTTGGACAGTTCGCGATCGAACTCGAACCGGGACGATTCCTGCAATGTGATGATAGCTGGGTTGCTCATGAGATTTGGTGCTCTCTATGTCCGTGCGAAACCGGACTAATAGATAAGCTCGTCCTCCGAGTTGCCGTCCGCCATCATGATCTCGCCCTTGTTGGCGAGGTCCTTGGCGATGTTGACCATCATCATCTGCGCTTCGTCCACGTCCTTGAGGCGGACGGGGCCCATCATGTCCATGTCTTCGCGCAGCATCTTGGCCGCGCGTTCGGTCATGTTGGACAGGAAGAGATCGCGCAGGGTGTCGGAAGAACCCTTGAGACCCAGAGCCAGCTTGTCTTTCTCCACAGCGCGCAGAAGCGTCTGCACGGAGCCGGGGTCGAGCTTGGCCAGGTCTTCGAAGGTGAACATGAGAGCCTTGATGCGCTCGGCCGCGTCGCGGTTGCGCTCCTCAAGGGATGTCATGAAGCGGTTCTCGGTCTGACGGTCGAAGTTGTTGAAGATTTCGGCCATGGTTTCGTGGCTGTCGCGGCGGTTGGTGCGCGCGAGGTTGGACATGAATTCCTGACGCAGGGTCTGTTCGACCTTGTCCAGAATGTCCTTCTGCACGCTTTCCATGCGCAACATGCGGTTGACGACTTCCATGGAGAAGTCTTCGGGCAGGGCACCCAGCACATTGGCGGCGTGATCTGCGCGAATTTTGGAGAGCACCACGGCAACGGTCTGCGGGTATTCATTCTTGAGATAGTTGGCGAGGACGACCTCGTTCACATTGCCCAGCTTGTCCCACATGGTACGACCGGCCGGGCCACGGATCTCGTCCATGACAAGGCTGACGCGTTCGTCTGGCAGGAAGCGGGAGAGCAGGCGTTCTGTTGAATCAAAGGTACCCACAAGAGCGCCGGTGGATGACATGCCGGACACAAACTCGAGCAGGAGCTTCTCAACGAGCTCTGCGTCCACCGTGCCCAGATTGGACATGGCCATGGAGAGTTCGCGGATTTCGTCGTCGTCGAACATTTCCCACAGCTGAGCGCCATGCTCTTCCCCGAGGGCCAGCAGCATGATGGCGGCTTTCTCGCCACCGGTCAGCTTGTTGATATCCATCTTTGGTTTTGCTTGAGCGACCATGATGTCGACTTTCAGACCTTGTTGGCGCGTGAGTTATGCGGTTTCGTGGAGCCAGCCGCGCAGGATTGTCAGCGACTCTTCGGGATGGTTCTGAACGATCTCGCCGACCTTGCGGACGGAGCTTTCGCGGACCTGTCCTTCAATCTGGGCGATGTCGATCATCGAACCTGTGTTGTCTTCCAGCATCATTGCGGCCTGCTGCTCCGGCGTGGGCGCGGCCAGCGCAATGGGTGTGCCGTCGGGGCTGGTGATGACTTCCTGACCGTCAGCCTGGGCCTTCGCAAGTATTTGCTGCATGTCCGGGCTTGGAAGCTGCGGGGCGTTGCTTGGGGCGCCGCCCGTCAGAGCTGCCTGGCCGCCCTGCTGAACGCCAGGGGTGGTCAGCTTGTTGATGAGGGGGCGGGCCACCAGAAAGACGCCGAGCAGTGTGACGACCAGAAGCGCGCCAAGTTCGGCCAGACGCATGACGTCCAGGCTGCCCATGATGCTGTCCATGAAGCCGAGTTCTGCGGCGTCATCTGCCAGGAATTCTGTTGCGGTGTCGTTGATCGGAAGATTGACGACCTCGACACTGTCCCCGCGCGCGGCGTCAAAGCCGATTGAGGAGCGGACAAGACGTCCAATCATTTCCAGCTCTTCAGGGGAGCGGGCGGTATATGTCTGTGTGCCGTCTTCGGCCGTCTCATAGGCACCATCTACCAGTACAGCAACGGACAGGCGCTTGACGCTGCCGGCCTCGATGACTTCCGTCGTGGTGGTGCGGGAGATTTCATAGTTGACGGTTTCTTCAACCCGGGCGTTGCTTTCGTTGGATGTTGCATCGTCCGCACCGGCGCCCTGGCCGATGGCGTCCGGCAGGTCATTGCCCACTGTCACGCCAGCCTGTGCGTCGCGTTCTGTTGCAGAAGACGATTCTTCAACAGTCTGGGTTGAGCGCACGACCTGGCCTTCAGGATCAAATGTCTCTGAGTTGCGGGTGATGCGGTTGAAGTCGAGTTCGGCGGCGACCTGAATGCGTGCGCGGTTGGTGCCAACAACGCTTGTGACAATGTCAGCCACCTGACGGCGCAGGCGTGTTTCATATTCACGCTGGCGCTCGTCCATTGACGAGGACCCCAGCGACGTGCCGTCCGCGCCACCGGCAATCATGTTGCCGGTTTCATCAATGATGGAGACGTTGGCGGCATTGAGACCTTCGACCGCAGAGGCGACAAGGAACTGAACGCCCTTGGCCTGACTGCGGCCCAGGCCACCGCGGGCTTTGATGACGATGGAGGCTGTTGGTTCCTGACGTTCGCGGCTGAAGAGTTCGCGCTCAGGCATGACAAGATGCACGCGGGCGGCCTGAACCGTGTCCAGTGCGCGAATGGTGCGGGCGAGTTCGCCTTCCAGAGCGCGCAGGTGGTTCATGTTCTGCACGAAGCTCGTAGTGCCCAACGCAGATGTGTCGTCAAAGATTTCATAGCCAACAGAGCCGCCTGAAGGCAGGCCCGCTTCGGCCATGCTCATGCGCAGGCGCAGGGCTTCTGTCTTGGGAACCATGATGGTGGTGCCGTCGCCTTTAAGCTCATACGGCACACTCATGGCCTCGAGCTTGGCAACGATTTCAGCACTGTCGCTCACCGGCAGGCCGCTATAGAGCAGCGCCATGGTGGGTTGCGATACGCGCATCATGATGACGGCAAAAAAGGCAACGAGGGCGATGGTGACAGCGCCCAGTGCGATAAGCCGAGAGGGGCCAAGCCCCTTTAGGAAGTCAAATGTGCCGTTCACGGCGCACCCCCGCAGTGTGGTCGGGATTGCGCGATACTCCGGCTCATCCTGGGCCTGGTGGATCATCGCGCCGGATAAAAGGGCCGGTCCACGATCGCCCACCTATGTCCTTGGTGGTTTTGTCCGTGTCCGGTGTAATCCAGCTAGGCAAGATTTACCCGGCACCACTAAACAACGTCTTAACGTCGGCAGATAACTCGGCAAAATTTGCCGATTGGTCGAAACAATTTGAAGGCTTAACAAAAAGAAAACGCCGGGGAGTGTTTCCACTCTCCGGCGCTACGACGCACAAGTACGCAAGCCTTGCGGCTATCTTGGGGGCCGATACTCAATAAGGACCCGTATGTAGTGTTTAGTGCTCGCGGTACTGCTGCACGCGGGTGGCGCGCAGGCCCGGCAGGCCGTGACGTTCGATGGAACGCTGCCAACTCAAGAATTCTTCGACAGTCAGCGTGTAGCGCTGGCAGGCCTCTTCCAAAGACAGAAGACCTCCGCGTACAGCGGCCACGACTTCAGCCTTGCGGCGGATGACCCAACGCTTCGTTTCCGGTGGTGGCAGGTCAGCGATAGTGAGGGGGCTTCCGTCCGGCCCGATCACATAGCTCACTCGCGATTGATATTGCATGCCCATTTCAAGCAGATCCTGACTTCAATCCGTCACACGTTCTGTGTGTGTGAGCTGAAGAGTACGTGGTGGGCATTTAAGGAAGGGCTAAATGCCATGGTGAATACGTGATTAACTTTGATGCCATGGTGTGTGTCGCAATGGGTCATAGGTCTAGGAACCCGTCGCGACGTCGCGCACCGTGATGACGTCTGACAGCTGGATGCCGGAGCCATTGACGGTCAGAACCGGCGTGTTGTTGTCAAACTCGACTGCCGATACGACGCCTGCCTGCTTCATGGTGACGTTGATCTCATTTTCGGCCGCATCCTGGGCCACGACGCGCAGGGTGTAGGCACCGTCAGACAGCTGGCGGCCATTCGCGTCCTTGCCGTCCCAGGCAAATGTCTGGTTGCCGGAAACGTTCTGCAATTCGGACGTATGCACGAGGCGACCGGCGGCGTCGGTTACAAACAGCTGCGCCTTGTCAGCAGGGGCGGCCAGCTCGTAGTCCCAATTTGCCGTGCCGTCGGTGAGGATGGCGGTCGGGCTTTCAGCCACGACTTCCTTGCCGATATAGCCCACAGCATCCGTCGCGAAGTTGGCGAAGGTGAGGTTCAGCAACTGCTCCAGGTTCTGGTTGGTGGCGATGTTCTGTTCAACGCTTGAGAACTGCACCAGCTGATTGGTGAACTCGCTGCTGTCCAGCGGCTCCAGCGGGTCCTGGTTCTTCAGCTGTGTGGTGAGCAGCGTCAAAAACGTATCGAAGTCTGTATTGAGCTTCGATGATGCGCTGGCGGCGGCCCCTTGGGAGGACTGTGCGGCTGCAATGGCTTCAATTGACATGGTCTGTCCCTAGATGCGGATGTCTACGCCAGAGCCGGACCCGGCCTTGAGCGCATAGATGTGCTGGACGGCAGCAAGATCTGCTGCCAGTTCGTCCTCGGTCGGTGTCTTGTCTGACGCGCCCTCCGCGGTGTCGCGGTTGGCAGCAAAGTCTGAGCCGTCGCCATCGTCACGCATGGAATAGCTGAGGGTGCCGTTTTCCATATCAAGACCGGCGTCGCTCAGGGCTTTTTCAAGTGAGCGGGCGTCGCGCTGGAGCATGTCCAGCGTCTCGGGCTTGTCGACGGTCAGATGCGCCTGAACGCGTCCATCGGTGCCAAGTTCCATGCGCACATCAATGCGGCCGAGTTCGGCAGGGTCGAGGCGGATTTCAAAGCGGTTTGTCCCATTGCCCAGATTCTTCGCCATGTTGATGGCGATCTCACGGGCCGGTGTCTGTGGCTGAACCGGTGTGCCGGGCTGGGCGGAGGCAGCCACGATGGCGCGCACGGTGACGCTGGGCGCCGGTGCGGCACTGTCGGTGGCCTGAAGCGGTGTGCTTGTAGCCCCATCAAGCCCTGCCACGCGAATGTCCTGAGGCGTGCCGGCCGGTTTGGCCAGAATGGCCTGAAGCGCAATCTCGGATGCGGATGTGCGCTGAGCCGCCTGAGCCATGGTGGTGGGCTTGTCGGTTGAGGCTGCCGGTTCCGGTGCCTGTGTCGCGGAGGTGGTTTTTGCCGTTGGCTTTGCGTCAGCTTTCGCGTCCTGCATGCTTTCAGCCGTTGCATGACCAAGGCCGCGCTTGCCTGCGGCCTGTGCGGATGTGCTGGCTGCAGCCACGTCCGTTTCCACAGGTGCCGCCGCTGCGTCACGCAGGGCAGCCTGGGCTTTTGTTGCAGCAGCGTCCGTGGTGGATGCGGCTGGTGTGGTTCCGGATGCTGGCTTGCCGGCGGTTGGTGCGTTCTGGTTTTCCTGCGTCGGCTGAGCGTTCTTGCCATCGTTGGCTTTCGCTGCTGCGACGACGACCGCAGGGGCATTCTGCTTGTCAGCTTGGTTTGTCGCTTCAGTCTTGTTGGTGACAGGGCTTTCAGTTGCTGTGCGTTGCGCGACGGCAGCCTTTTCAGCCGCGGTGATATCTTCTGCAGGGACGGCAGCCAGACCCTCGTCGGTTTCAGAGGGGGCGGTCTCTTCTGCGATGGGTGTTGTTTCAACCGCTCCAGCGCCCGTAATGGTTTCCACCACTGCAGCCTGCTGTGCCGTGACTTCAACGTTGTCAGCTGCGCCTTGGTCGTCAGAAGAGGCTGTGTCCGCGTCATCAGACTGTTCTGATGCGCGTTCCTCGCGTGACTTTTCTTCCTGCGCCTTTTCAGCCCTTGCATCTTCCGCGCGGGCTTCTTCGGTGCGTGCAGCTGCCTCACGGGCCGCAGCCTTGCGGGTTTCTTCCAGACGGGCTTCGTCCGACTTGCGTTCGCGGACGCGTTCTTCAGCCTGGCGCTTTTCTTCTGCCCGGCTCGCACGCAGCTCTTCTGTAAAGCGGCTGTCGTCCTCGGCGCGGCGCGGCTCGGCGTTTTTCACCTGTGCTGCTGCCTCTGCCTTGCGGGCCTGGCCTGCGTTGAATGTCTCAGTCGATGTCATCCGGTTTATCCCGTGTCGTTTGTCGTGCCCCGATGCCCATGCCGAAAGCCGGTTGGCTGGCATGAACGCAATTTCTCGGACAGGTATGAGCAAGGGCGGGGCCAACCGGGACGCTGGCGAAAAACCGCAGAATTTTAGGGTTTTCCGCGAAGTGCCTCTGCGGTTTGCCCGGCAGAAACGGGGGCTGGACCGGCAAAAGCTGCCGGGCGGGGGTCTGACTTGCCGGGTCGTGACGGCTTGAGACTTGCTGCGGGGGAGGCGGGCGCTATAGTCCCGCGCCATGACACATATTGATGCCCATACTGCGCCTGAGGATACGGTCACCACGGGTGCGGCCATGCCGTTGGTGGACCTGCCGCCTGTGATTGCCGGCAAGGCGCCTGCGGATACGCGGGTGGTAGTTGCCATGTCCGGGGGCGTGGACAGCTCTGTTGCGGCTGCCCTTTATGCGCAGGCAGGCTATGACGTGGTCGGTATCACGTTGCAGCTTTATGACCACGGGGCTGCCGTCCAGAAGAAAGGCGCGTGCTGTGCTGGGCAGGACATTCATGATGCGCGCCGGGTGGCGGAGCGTCTGGATATCCCGCATTACGTTCTGGACTACGAAAGCCGCTTCAAGGATTCCGTCATGACGGACTTTGCCGACGCCTATGCGCGCGGTGAAACGCCGATCCCCTGTGTCCGGTGCAACGAGCGCGTGAAATTTCGCGATCTGATGGAAACCGCCCGCGACCTTGGCGCAGATGCGCTTGCGACGGGTCATTATGTGCAGCGGTTTGAGGGTGACGCGGGTGCACAGCTGCATCGCGCCGTCGATGACAGCCGCGACCAGAGCTACTTCATGTTTACGACCAAGCCCGAACAGCTGGCGTTTCTTCGCTTCCCGCTTGGCGGATTGCCGAAGGATGAAACCCGCGCCCTTGCCCAGAAGCTGGGCCTAGAGGTCGCTGCCAAGCCGGACAGCCAGGACATCTGCTTTGTGCCCGACGGCAAATACGCGCAGGTGGTTGAACGGTTGCGGCCGGAAGCCGCTGAGCCCGGTGACATCGTGCACATGGATGGCCGGGTGCTTGGCACCCATGATGGCATCATTCGGTACACGATCGGGCAGCGTCGCGGTCTTGGTATCAGCGACACCGAAATGGGCGGCGAAAATGCCGAGCCGTTGTTTGTGGTGCGCCTTAATCCGGAACAGCGGCAGGTGATTGTCGGACCACGGTCCGCGCTGGGTGTCAGCGACATCACGCTTGCGGACGTCAACTGGATTGGTGACCAGGCCTTGAGCGACACCCCCATGGAGGTGAACGTCAAGGTGCGTTCTACCGGGCGTTTGCTGGCGGCGCGCATTGTGGCGACGGATGACGGAGCGCTGGTGACTTTGTCGTCGCCGGAAGAAGGTGTGTCCCCGGGACAGGCCTGCGTATTTTATGACCCTGCTGATGGCAGCCGCGTGCTGGGCGGTGGCTGGATACGGCGCACGGTCTAGCTGCGGGCATCTTTGGCCGTTTTGACCTGACGCAATTCGTCGTTCATGCCCTTTAAATCGTCACGCTCTGCGGTTACGTGAAAGAGATGACAGGTAACTCTCAGGCTCTGGACGAGAATGCGGTTCGGCGCGCCTATGCGCGCTGGGCCCGGTTTTATGATGCAGTTGTTGGTCCCGTTACGGATGTGGGCCGGGCTGCGGCGGTGGCAGCGGTCAATGCCCTGGCGCGCAAGCATGTCGACACGCATGGCGGCGACGAGCCGATGAGCGTACTGGAAGTGGGTGTGGGGTCGGGGCTTTCGCTTCCCGGCTATGCCCGCACCACGCGGATCACCGGCATTGATCTTTCAACGGACATGCTTGACCTGGCGCGATGCCGGGTCAGCGAGCGGGCCCTGGGGCATGTGGCTGCGTTGGAAGAAATGGATGCGGGCGCGCTGACCTTTGACACGGGCCGCTTTGACTGTGCCGTCGCCATGTATGTGATGTCGGTCGCGCCCAATCCCGAAGCCGTGCTGGACGAACTGGCGCGGATCACCAGGCCGGGCGGCGAAGTCGTGATCGTCAATCACTTTGCCAAGGCGGATGGGTGGGTGTTGTGGTTTGAGCGCAAGCTTGAACGCGTCGCCGCCCTTATCGGCTGGCATCCGGCATTTGGCCGCGAGCGGGTGCTCAATCATCCTGACCTGGAACTGGTGATGGAAAAGCCGCTGGGGCTGTTGCGCATCTTTACGCTGATGCGGTTTCGCCGCCGGACGACCGACGCCACCAGCTAGGCAACAAAAAAGGGCGTCCTGTGCAGGACGCCCTTTTCGAAGAAGCTTCAGTGAAGAATATCTAGAAGTTGAAGCGCACCTGCGCAACGGCCGCGTTGTTGTTGATGTTTTCATCAGAGGTCACGCCGGTGAAGCGGTACCCAACATCAAGCGTTGCGTTGTCACCAAGGGCAACGCCGACACCGGCCAAGCCGCGATAGGCGAAGTTTGTGCCTTCAGACTTGAGCGTGACGCCAGCAACTGTTGCGGTGACTTCGCCGTCAACAACACCGACACCAACACCAAGATAAGGGCGGATGCCGCTGTCTGGCAGGAAGTCGTAAAGGCCCTGAACCATGAAGCCGAACTGATCAAGCTCGCCACCAAGGCTGACAGTGGTGCCCAGCGCTGTGGCGCTGTCGAGTTCGTTTGATGTCCAGCTGATTTCGCCTTCAGCACGGAAGCGGCCCATTTCGCCGTCTGCGTATGCATAGCCTACGGCACCAACGATGGTGTAGCCGGCTTCAAAGTCCATGGACACGCCGTTGCCTGAGACTTCATCAACCCAGTTCACGCCGCCACCAAGGCTTGCGTACCAGCCGGCATCGTCTGCCTGTGCTGCTGTGGTGCCCAGAAGGGCAGCGGTTGCGAAGGCAGCGCCTGCAAGAAGTGATTTCGTCATATGCTTCGTCCCCTCAAGTCGTTTGTTTTGGTTATCCCGGCCTCAGTGGATGGGCCGTCCCCATTTGGTGATTCGGTCATGAAACCGTCACCCTGCACACTTTGTACACGACCAAAGGTTATTATTTCCACATATTCGGTTGCATATGCCTAATTTTGGGGCATGGCATGTGTCCCAGAGGCCTCAATCCGTAATTTGGCTGGGGATATGGCCTTAATCTGCTGCGGGTTGGATGTGCGCTTGACACCGGCAAGATGCGGCGTCTATATGCCCGTCTTTCCCGCGCTTTGTGCCATTGAAATTACCGGTTTTCCGGCAGTTTTTGACAGGTGCCCGCGAGAAATGTGTGGCGGGGTAGCTCAGCTGGTTAGAGCAGCGGAATCATAATCCGCGTGTCGGGGGTTCAAGTCCCTCTCCCGCTACCAAACACCCTCTTTTCCAAAAATTGACTGAGTCTCCAAACGGGGGCTTGTGCCTGTCGTCGTGCGCATTGACGCGCTCGCGTGGGTCGGGGCAAATGCGGGCATCCGCAATTCAGCATGATCCTCGAGGCCTTATGTACAACTACAGCGACACCTCTCTTGTTCTTCAGGACAAGCTGCGCGCCTTCATGGATGCGCATATCTATCCCAATGAAAAAGCCTATGCGGAAGCTCTGGCCGCGGCGCCCAACCGGTTTGCGCCGTTGCCGTTGATGGATGAGCTGAAGGCCAAGGCGCGGGCAGAAGGGTTATGGAACCTGTTCGTACCGCCGGAATTTGCTCAGTATTCGGAGCATGGGGGCATCAGCAATTTTGAGTATGCGCCGCTGGCCGAAATCATGGGCCGGGTCATCTGGGCCCCTGAAGTGTTCAACTGCAATGCGCCTGATACCGGCAACATGGAAGTGTTCATGAAATATGCGACGCCGGCGCAGCAGGAGCAGTGGCTGAAGCCGTTGCTGGCAGGCGATATCCGCTCGTCCTATGCGATGACGGAACCGGATGTGGCGTCGAGTGACGCCACCAACATTCAGTTTTCCATTCTGCGCGAGGGCGATGAGTGGGTGCTCAACGGGCGCAAGTGGTTCATCACCAATGCCATGTATGAGCGCACGCAGATCTTCATCGTCATGGGCAAGTCTGACCCGGACAATGAAAACCGTCACAAGCAGCAGACGCAGGTGTTGGTGCCCAAGGACACACCGGGCATCACGCTTGTGCGCCCGCTTTCAACGCTTGGCTATGACGACGCGCCCATCGGCCATGCGGAAATCGTGTTCGAGAATGTGCGGGTACCTGCGGACAATGTGTTGCTGGGCGAAGGCCGCGGCTTCGAGATTGCTCAGGGGCGGCTTGGGCCAGGACGTATGCACCACTGCATGCGCTTGATCGGCGCCGGGCAGCGGTCGCTGGAACTGGCGTGCCATCGGGTGCTCAACCGCGAGACGTTTGGGCGTCCGCTGGCCAAGCATCAATCCGTGCGCGAAGAGATTGCCAAGTCATTTTCGGAAATCGAGATGGCACGGCTGCTGGTGCATCGCACGGCGCAGTCCATGGACGAAAAAGGTGCGCAGGAAAGCCGTGACCTGATTGCGGCGACCAAGACGCAGGTGCCGATCATGATGCAGACGGTGATTGATCGCTGCATGCAGATGCATGGCGCGGGCGGCCTGACGGAGGATTACCCCATGGCCGAGCACTACAATTATGCCCGCTGGTGCCGCCAGGCAGACGGGCCCGACCAGGTGCATCTGATGACTCTGGGCAAGATGGTGATTGAACGCTTCGGCAGCTGATGCGTAAGCCGGTCAGGTCGGGCTTAGGCAGCCTTGACCTGCACCTGCGTTGGACGCGTGCCATCGGTGCCGTAGAGATTGACTTTCAGGCTTGAGATGGCGTGCACCAGCGCGTTGGGGGCGACCTTCTGGTGGCCGGTCCAGGTGATGTTGGGGTAGCGGTCAAAAATGCGCTCATAAGACAGACGTAGCTGCATCTGGGCGATGCGGCTGCCGAGGCATTTGTGGACGCCGTGTCCGAATGCCAGATGCTTGTCCACACTGTCGCGCATCATGTCGAAGCGGTCCGGGTCCGGGAACATGCTGGGGTCGCGGTTGGCGGCGCCGTACCACAGAACCACCTTTTCATCCTTGGCGATGCGCTGTCCGTTTATCTCAGTGTCTTCAACGGCGGTGCGGCGCATGTGGCGCACGGGCGAAATCATGCGCAGGGCTTCCTGCGACATGCGCGGGATGAGCGACGGGTCATCGAGCACCATCTGACGCTGGTCAGGGAACTCGGTCATCAGGCGGATGGTGCCGGACAGGGAGTTCCGGCTGGTATCGTTGCCGGCAAAGATGATCAGCAGCCAGGAGCCGTCGAGAAACTCCTGCGGCAGCTCTTCGTCGGACAGTTTTGTCTTGGCGATGGCGGTCAGCAGATCTTCGCGCGGGTTGGCGCGGCGGTCCGCCATGATGGCTTCGCCATAGGCAAACATGTCTTTAACCGCCTTGAAGAAGCGGAAGGGGAACAGCGGTTCCTTGATGATGACCTGCCAGGGGTTGGTGAGGTACTGGCTGGCGAGTTCGAGATAGTGCATCCAGTGGGCGATCTTCGGGCGGTCTTCTTCATCCACGCCGAGCATTTCACACAGGGTGAAGAGGGGCAGCTGCTCGGAAAACACCGGCACCATGTCCACGACCGGGCCCTTGCTTTCCATATCGTCCAGCAGGGAATCGATCTTGGCGGATACCTTGTCGCGCAGGGTGGCCACATAGGCGGGGGCGAAAAAATCCATCTGCTGGATGCGCATTTCCATGTGCCGGGGCGCATCAAGATTGATCAGCGCGTTCAGGGCAGCTGACACCAGCTTTTCCGGTTTCCATTTGTCCTTGGGCGCAACGCCAAGATTGATGCTGCCGCGCTCTGATGAAAACACAGTGGGCGCAAGTTCGACGGCCTTGAGGTCGTCATAGCGGCTGACAGACCAGAAGCCGTCGCCGCCCTTGCGAATGTCCGACCACATGACCGGGGCGCTCTCGCGCATGGTCTTGTAAAATTCGTGGGGGTGGCCCTGGGTCCAGGAAGCCGGGTTCCACAGCTCGAATTCCTTGAGCTCGGGATAGACCGCATCAAAAGTAGGGCGTTGACGGTTGCTGTCGGTGAGGATGTCGTCGCTGACAAGTCGCATGATGTGTCTGGTCCGCCCTGGTTTTTTGGATAGTGAACTGACCAAAAAT
Organism: Candidatus Phaeomarinobacter ectocarpi; assembly: GCF_000689395.1. Taxonomy (GTDB): domain Bacteria; phylum Pseudomonadota; class Alphaproteobacteria; order CGMCC-115125; family CGMCC-115125; genus Pyruvatibacter; species Pyruvatibacter ectocarpi. The sequence goes on along the minus strand of NZ_HG966617.1, from coordinate 2,311,659 downwards.
ATAGGTCGGGGTGTGTGCCTATGCCAGCGGATAAGGTGAGGGGACAATTTACGTAGCGGCATGCTTTGCTTGCGCATGGCCGCGCCCGAGCGATTGCTGCTTTGGTTGTGTAAAACACGCCGCGCAGGGCCCTTTTGCAATCGTCCTGACTAGAGGCGCTGCATGTTTCGCCGGAGCGTATCGCACTGGCTTGGGGTAAAACTGCACAGCTCGCAGCCATGGGGTGACATCAGGTTGATGCTGTGGAGCGGCGTGTGGCGCAGGCCCAGCACATGGCCAAGCTCGTGGGCGAGTGTCTGCCTGTGGTCGAGGGCAGTGCCCGAGGCATCCATCCACGCAATCTCGACAATGGACTGGCCATCGAGATCAAAGGCGCGGCCTTCAACGGCTTTGCCGGCGACGGGAGGCAGTGACGCGACGAAACGAACTTTTGGAAGATCTGGCTTCGTTGCTTTTAGCAGATGTGTTTCGAGCCTTATGCCGCACTGAGCATATCGGCGTGTTGCGGATTTGAGTTGAGACTGCACCGCACCGGCGGGCCAAGCTGCAGCCGCCTCGATTGACACGTGCACCTTGGGTGCGGTGTCGGAAAGCGATGCCTGTCCCGCACATCCTGTTGTGAGCAGGAGGATGCCCAGAGCCACATATTTCGGCCAGTGGCGCATCTACCAGGGCACACGCAGCTGCAGTGAGACGCCGGTGGTGTCCAGATTATTGCGGAAGGCGAGGTGGTTGACTTGAGCAAGCACGGAGGCGTTGCCCCAGTTACGTTCGATGCCTCCTGATATGGAGGCGTCCAACCGATCAAGATCATTTGCCAGTTCAATGGTTGCGTAGTTCACGCTCGTCCCGCCAAAGACACGCCAGCCGTCGGCCGGAAAGATATCCATGCGGCCGGCGAGGGACGACGTTGCGGTGTTGGTGCTGGAGTCTGAAATCGTCAGTCCTATGGTGTCTGTGTATCCGTCACTGCTGGTGTGAAAATAGGACTGATTGATGCCGCCGGTTATGGCAATCCACTGGCTGAGGCGGCGTTGCGCGCTCAAGCCAATTGCGCCGCCATAGGTGTGAGACAGATAGTCTGCGTTCGCGATACCCGCGCGGGTGATATCGTTTTTGGTTCGCGCATACACAAGAGAGCCCGTCGCAGCCAGTCCTTCATCCAGCTGATAGACGGCATAAGGCGCGATGGCCACTGAGGTGCTGTCTGTAGATGTGCCCGTACCGGTCTTATCGTCACTGTCCGAAACGGCGACGTTGATCCCCAAGCCAGCAACCAGGCGCTCTGTGAAGCGCGCCTGAATGCCTGCGGACACATTGACGTCGTCTGCCTCCACATTACGTCCAACCTGCTTGTCGGTTGTGGCCCGATATCCGGTTGCCACAAAGAGCTCAATGCCACGACTGCGCAGCGCATCGAAGGGGCCTGTACCGGGACCTGCAAACTGGTTGTCCGATTTGAGGGCCGCAATGAGGCTCTTCAGTTTTGCGATCCTGGCTTGTACCGGCGGTATCTCGATCCGGCGGATGGAGTTGATGGTGCCATCAGCCATATTGATTGCAGCCTCCAGGTCAACAATGTCGCCGCTGAGGGCTTCTATCTTGTTTTCATTGCTGGCGATTGTGTTGTTGATCGTCGTGATGCGGTCCTGAGACTGCGAGATTTCAGTTTCAATGCGCTTCCGTCCCGCCTCTGCTTCAGGATGGGCGGCTTTTGCCGCAGCCAGATCATTGGCGGCTACTTGAACACGGAGGTTTGCCGCGCTTAGGTAGTTTGTTGCGGCTTTCAATCCGATGCCTCGGTTGAGCAGGTCTTGGGCATCCTGGATGGATAGCTTCCCGTAGTTGGAGACGATCGACTGCCAGTAGCTCTGGTTCTGCAAGGCTGTTTGGTAGGCTGAAAATGCTTTGTCGTATTGCTCGGTGCCGGACTCGTAGTCAGCCAGCTTTTCTTTCAATGCTTCTTGGTTGACCTGTTCGTTGGCGCGATCATCCGCCAGCGTTTTGTTGTCATCTGCGAGCCGGGTCTGATCGTCTCTTGCACGTTCTATTTCACTTTTGATGTCGTCTTTTTGTTGGTTGAGATTCTCAATGTTCCCGTTCAGACGAGCCAGGTCGTTCAAAGCGTCCTGCAGCTGGTTTTGGTATGATTTGAGCAGGTCCGCATTGTCACTCTCTTCTTCCGGTTCTTCCTTCGCTTCCTCCTCAACGCGGCCCAATTGTTCTAGGGCGCGATCCAGGCCCAGGCGCTGAATGAATCTGTCGAGCACGCGTCCCTGCTTTATCTCTTCGAGGTCACGATCAATTCTCTGCTGCAGTTCACCCTGCGGTATCGGCGTCATGCCCAGACTTTGCGTCGGTGTGGGTGCTGCGCACGCAGATGAATTGGCTTCGTTGAACACCGGGTTTGGTGGCTCGACGATGGTAAGCGTACCGCCGGCGCAGGTGCACACGGCACCAGCACCAATGCCTGTGGGGCAGGACACAGCCGTCTGGGCTGCGGCGGTGCCTGGCAACGCCACGTAAACAATGGCGCACAGGGCTGCCAAAGCAAGTTGAAGACGTGTGCTGTAATGCGCAAACATGGTCTGAAACTCCCCGATGAGATGTTCGCGGAGAGTGTGGGGTGCGCCGTGTACGGACAACCTACGACTTGTACCTAGAGCATAGGTAGAACTACCTATGGACAAGGGCGCTAAAGCAGCGGAGTTTTGGGCTATGGTGGAGACTGAAAACCCGAAAAAACGGCTGTTGCTGGTCGATGATCACGCCTTGATGCGGGATCTGCTGGCGCGCGAGCTGGCGGAAGGCGCCGGCATTGAGGTTGCGGGACAGGCAGGGTCCGCTGAGGACGCGTTGGAGTTGATTGGGCCGCTGGACCCGGATTTCCTGCTGGTTGATGTGGCCATGTCCGGCATGGATGGCATTGCGTTTGTCGAACGTTTGAGGGCGAGTGGAGACATGCGGCCTGTGCTCATGCTGACGATGCACCGCGATCGACACATTGCGCATCGCGCGCTGGAAGCTGGTGCCACCGGCATTGCGCTCAAGCAGGATACACTTGAAAGCCTGGTCTTTGCCGTCCGGCAGACTGCCGTTGGGGAGCGTTACATCAGTGCGGCACTGCTTGAAGACGGTCTGTTGTCGGACAAGGGCGGCGTGGCCAGCCTGACCGCGCGGGAACGGGATGTTCTGGCGTTGATTGCGCAAGGGCAGTCCACACAAGCGGTGAGTGGTACGCTTGGCCTTAGTCCACGCACGGTGGATGCTCATCGACGTAACATCATTGCAAAGACGGGCGCCCGCAATGCCGCGCATATGACCAGGCTTGCGATCAGCCTTGGACTTGCAGACGCCTGACCGCATTTGGGGGAGTGGTTGCATGAGGGAGGCGTGGCGTGTTGTCGGGAGCATCGTGCTTACGCTGTGTCTTGCAGTGTCCGCTCATGCTGCCAGCCCGGACGAGCCTCTCTTCAATCTGCCTCTTGAGGGCGTGCATGCGTTTTATCCAGGTGATGACCCTGCGTTTGCATCTGTCGCCTTTGATGATGGTGATTGGCCCACGCTTTTGGTGCCGGGCAAGTGGAGTGAAAGCGGGGTTTCCGTTTCAACCTATGTTGGGTGGTACCGCATTCGGTTTGTTGCGCCGGACGACCTGCCCGCTGGCAAGCTGGCGCTTGAATTAGGCCTCATCAGCTGGGGCGATGAGACCTATTTCAACGGCGAACTGATTGGCGGCGAGGGATTTTTCTCCAGGACGTCGCCGCAACTGCGTAGCTATGCACCATCGATCTACCGTGCCTACCCCATACCCGTAGGGCTTCTCAAGCCGGGGCAAGAGAATGTCATCGCGGTGCGTGTGGGGCGGCATTTCAATGAAGGTGGCTTTGTCGGCGGGCCGGTGCAGATCACCGACCGGGAACCGGCGTTGGAGCGTGCTGAGCAAAACCGAAACCAGGCAGCGGCCGTGCAATGGGTTTTGTTCGGCATAGACATTGCGGCGCTCATCTTCATTGGGGCCGCCTATTTTGGCGGCGTGCGTGGTGCCCTTTTCTGGTCGTTCTGCGCCATGTGGGCCACGCATTTTGCTTTCATCTTCACCAACTCGCAGCTGACCTATGAGCTTGGCCTGCAGTCCTTGATGGTGAGCTGGGTCGGCATTCTCCTGTTGGGGGTGAGCCTGTACCTGTTCTACGACTTTTACACGCGGGCCTTGGGCTGGGGGCGGTTTTTCCCGATGACGGTGCTTGCCACCCTGTGTGCGCTGATCCCGCCGATCGTTTTTGTGGTTCGCTGGGCTGACTGGCCGCACTCATTGTCCTTTGCGCTTGATCTGGCGTTCCAGGCCACAACAACCAGCACGATGCTGTGGTCGTTCTTCTGTGCGGTGGTGGCGTGGCGTGGCGGTGTGCGGCATGCATGGCCGCTGGCAATGTCCGGTCTTGTTCTTGTGGTGGCATGGATGGCGGTGGCTTTGTTTGCCTCTACCGATGCGGTTCTTCAGTGGGGCGGCATTGGGGTGGAGGTTGGTGCCAAGCTCATTCTGCTCGGGGCTGGCGTATCGCTGGGCATTCACTTTCTGGATCAAAGTAAACGGCTGGCGCGGGCGCGCGAGAGTGTGTTGAGCGCACAGACCGAAGAACGCGGCCGGATCGCGCGCGACATTCATGACAATGCGGGGCAAAGCCTTGCGGCCATCAATCTGAAGCTGCAGAGCCTGCAGGCAAAGCAGGCGCGCGGTGACACGGTGGATGCCGGTGATCTGGAAGATGCGCTGTCATTTGCCAGCGTTGCTAGCCGGGACCTGCGTGACATGTCGCATGATCTTGCCCCTGCCATGACCGCAGACGAGCCGCTTGAGGTGCTTTTGCGTGACCATGCCCAGCGGCTTGGTGAAATCACGGGTACGCAGATTGACGTTGTGTCTGATGGGCCGCCGGAGCTGGGGCCGCAGGCCAAGGATCATGTCTATCGCATCATTCAGGAGGCGCTGCGCAATGCGGTGTCCCATGGCAACGCAGACCGCATAGAGATTGTCCTGTCACGGCAGGGGGGCGGCTTGAAGGTCAGTATTCAGGACAATGGGTCCGGTTTTGATGAGGATGCGGCGATGCAGTCAGATGGATTTGGACTGACATCGATCCGTGAGCGGACGGACCTGGTGTCCGGGCGTGTGACGATAGAGGCAAAATCTGGTGAAGGCAGCGTGGTCGAGGTTTTTGTGCCTGTGGGGTGACGCGTCTTTTGGTTTTCAATGAAAAAGGCCCGCACCGGAATGCGGTGCGGGCCTTCTTTGTGTCGAGGAAGCTTTGCTTCCTAGATGTCTTTCTGGGGGCAGATGAGGAACTTCTCGCCTGTTGTCTTCGCCTGATACTTGCGAACGACATCTGCCTGCAGGGCTTCTGTCAGGGAGATTTCGTCGGTGTAGTTACTGGCGAAGGTTGTCTTGAGTTCGTTGGCAACGCGGGTGCGCAGACGGCCCGCCACTTCAAGGCCTGCCTTGGCAAGGAAGTTCGGCAGCAGCCAGCCACCAACGCCCCAGGCCATGCCATAGCCGCGGGTCAGGGTGGTGGGGGATGTGTCGAGGCCGCCATAGAGGAAGACCTGCTTATGCGCGACGGAGCCGTAGATCGAGTAGGCGCCTGGTGTGCGCGCCGCAGCGCCTTCCATTGCGCTGAGGATGGTTGAGGCAAGCGTGCCGCCACCAGTAGCGTCAAAGGCCAATGTTGCGCCGGTTGCATGGACGGCATCTGTCAGGTCAGCGAGGAAGGTGTCGCTGCTGCTATCAACGATGTATTTCGCGCCCATGGCCGAGAGGATGTCGGCCTGTTCTTTCTTGCGCACGATGTTCACAAGCTCAACGCCGTCTGCCTGGCAGATGCGGTTGAGCATCTGGCCAAGGTTTGAGGCAGCTGCTGTGTGGACCAGCGCTGTGTGGCCATCCATACGCATGTTCTCAACCATGCACAGAGCGGTGAGCGGGTTGACGAAGCTGGAGGCACCGTCCTTTGCCGTGTTGCCATCCAGAAGCGGCATGCACATGATGGCATCAACACAGCGGTACTGGCCGTACATGCCGCCGCCCATGGCAGCAACAGTCTTGCCCATCAACGCCTGTGCTTCCTTGTCGTCGCCAGCGGCAACAACAGTGCCGGCCCCTTCATTGCCAACGGGAAGCGGCTGGCCGATGCGGGCCGTCATGACGCGCATGCCCTGGGATGAGACGGGTGCCGACAGTTTTGTTGCGGCACCGGAGCCGGCGGTTGTGGACGCGGCTGCGTCCGCCATGCCGAACATGACGCCAAGGTCAGATGGGTTCACCGGGGTGGCTTCCACCTTGATGATGACCTGACCGGGCTTGGGCGTTGGCATTTTCTGCTCGACCAGTTCCATGCGGAGTTCGCCATCCTCGGTGAGGGTAGACAGCATCTGAAGATAGGTTGCGGGCAAAGACATGATGGGCCTCATTAGGTTGATTGAATTGCAAAGTTGGGCGGACGCTATCACGGACCCGCCACGGTGCGCATGCGATTTTCCTTCGGGGAATGCTTTGACTTGTGAACCGCCGTGGACCGTTTTGCAGCATGAGCTGGCGCCGAGCAGTGCGGGCAAACTGAATTCTGGATCACAGGATAAGTACCAATCTGCGGTGAGCTGCCCCTTTGCGACGTTTGCTGACCGGCGGTCGCCGGTGGCCTGAAGCTAGACAGGCAAGAGGACAAAGGACTCGCCGTGCTCCGGCAGTTGGGTCTGCCATCCAAGACGATTGCTGATTTCATCTGCCAGTGCTGAGGAAGCTCCGGGTTCGCCGTGCATGACAAAGGTCTGTTTTGGAGGATGTTTGAAGGCGCTTAGCCAGTTCAACAACGCTGCCTGGTCGGCGTGGGCAGAGAACCCGCCCAGTGTATGAACACTGGCACGGACCGTCACGTCCTCTCCGAAGATCCGGACACGATGAGCACCATCGACAAGGCGACGGCCCAAAGTGCCCTCTGCCTGAAAGCCCGTTATCAACACAGCGTTTTGCGGGCGGGGCAGGCCATGGCGCAGATGATGTTTGATCCGCCCTGCGGTGCACATGCCGCTGGCGGATACGATCATTGCGCCACTTTGAATGGTATTGATGGCCCGCGATTCATCGACGCTGCCGGTAAATGTGACATTGGGCACGCCGTCGCCATTGGCTTGCCAGGCCGCCAGATTCCTGGATTGAGCATCGAACAGCTCAAGATGCTGCATGGTCAGGCGGGTAACGGCGGTGGCCATGGGCGAGTCGACGAACAGGTTGATGTTTTGCAGTCGGCCTATTCGGGTCAGGTGATTGACGTAGTAGATTATTTCCTGGGTCCGTCCAACGGCGAAGGCCGGCACGATGATGTTCCCACCCAAATCGTTGAGCGTGTGTGTCACGACCGAAACAAATTCTTCGATGGTGTCATCAAGGTTCTTGTGCTGGCGGTCGCCATAGGTGGATTCAATGAAGAGGATGTCTGCTTCTTCGATCATGGTTGGGTCGCACAGGATTGGTCGGTCGGGTTGTCCCAGATCACCGGAGAATACCAGTTTGCGTTCTGCATCCGACTCCTGGAGCCAGATCTCGATAATGGCCGACCCCAAAATGTGTCCGGCATCGCGCAGTTGAAACCGTACAGTTTCATGGGCTGACGCTGGCTCGTCGTAGTCCAGACTGCGTACCTGTTCGAGTACGGCTTCCACGTCTTCTATCGTGTAGGCGGGTTCGTTGAACTGGCCGTTGCTTTTCTTCTTGTGGTTTTGGCGCTTTCGCTTTGCGCGTTCGGCTTCCGACTGCTGAATGTGAGCGCTGTCGCGCAACATGATGTCCAGGAGGTCGGCCGTGGCGTGGGAGGTGTAGACCGGTCCGGTAAAACCATGCCGCCGGAGTTTTGGCAGCAGGCCGCTGTGGTCGATATGGGCATGGGTGAGCAGGACGAAATCGATCGTGCCGGGATCAAAGGAAAATGGCGCATGGTTCTTGCTGTCTGCGTCGCGCCCACCCTGAAACATGCCGCAATCCACCAGGAAGCGAACGCTGTCGGTTTCAACCAGGGTGCAGGAGCCAGTCACTTCCTGGGCGGCGCCGTTGAATGTGACTTTCACGCAGGCTGCTCCTGATGGAACTTGTCGATGATGTCCACGGCCTCATTGGCGGTTTCAACTGTTTCAAACAGGTTGATGTTGTCTTCCTCCAGCATGCCTTCCTCGACCAGGAAGTTGAAATCAATCACGCGCTGCCAGAAGGCCTTGCCGATGAGAACAACGGGGATGCGCAGGATCTTTTGGGTCTGGATCAGTGTCAGGACTTCAAACAGCTCGTCCAAAGTGCCGTAGCCACCGGGAAAGGCGACCAACGCCTTTGCACGCAACAGGAAGTGCATTTTGCGGATGGCGAAGTAGCGGAACTGAAAGCACAGCTCCGGACTTGTATAGGGGTTGGGTGCCTGTTCGTGGGGGAGCGTGATGTTGAGACCAATCGAGCGGTTGCCGGCCTCCTTGGCGCCGCGATTGGCGGCTTCCATGATGCCCGGTCCGCCACCCGTGACGATGACATAGTTCTGGCCGTCACCATTCTGCAGCCGCTTTGACACGAGGCCGGAAAAGGCCTGCGCTTCGGCATAGTATTTGGCGTACTCCACCTGTTTGCGGGCGCGGGCCAGCTGTGACGGCGATGCGGTATTGCTGCCGGTCGCGTGTTCCAGAGCTTCAAGCTGTGCGGCTGCCACATCGGGCGGCAGGACGCGGGCACTGCCGAACACCGGAATCGTCGAGCGGATGCCTTCGCGGCGCAAAGAGAGTTCTGGCTTTAGAAGTTCGAGCTGAAGGCGGATCGGGCGCAAATCATCCGTTGCGAGAAAATCAATGTCGCGGGACGCAAGCCGGTAGGCATCACTCTTGTGCGGCTCGGTGCTGGTTGTGTCGTCGTCCTGTCCTGTTGTCATTGGCAGCTGTCCGCTGACATGTGCATGGGTGATTTCATGTGTTGATCCCCTTCTTTGTTCGGCCGTTCCCTTTTTCCAAGGTGTCCGATTTATGTCGAGTGTAACCCGGCATCGCGTGGAAGTGTTAACCTGATCGGGTCCTGGGTGATTGCCAGGTCGATGCTGAAGACCCGCAATCCGGGACGGATTTCCCGGCTTTTTCTCCGTGCGCGCCTGGCATATCCGCCGACGTGTAGTGGGGGAGTGTCGCCTTGTTGCATCGGTTGCGACATAGTTGCCCGGCACGCGCTTGCGGGCCGAGGGGTGGCCGCGGGTGTGATAGGGTCTGCGCAAAGTGATTTGGCGCGCCATGACGGCAGCCGCCCGGGACAAACCTGCCATGACACCCAGTGATCAGCCTCAAGCGACTGTGGATGCTGCGCCTCTTTCGGGGCTGCGGGCGCTCGTCAGCTACACGGCATGGCCGGCGTTGATGATCTCCTGCATCACTCTGACCGCCCTTGGCATGGCCTATGACCAGCCCATTCTGGGCTTCAACGGTGCTTACGTGCTGTTGGGGATCACGCTGCTCTTGCTTGAGCGGTGGATGACCCATGAGCGCACCTGGCTGGCAAGCGACGGACAGACCTTTGCCAACATCGCGCATACGCTTTTGAACAAGGGCATGGTGCAGGCCGCTGCTGCCGTGACGACGCTTATTGTTGTCGTGGAAGCGGTTGATCCGCAGCCGGGCATGTTGTGGCCGACGGAATGGCCGCAATGGGCGCAGATCATTCTGGGGCTGTTCATTGCGGAGTTCGGTTTTTACTGGGCGCATCGGCTGGGCCATGAAGTGTCATGGCTGTGGCCGTTCCATGCGGTGCATCATTCGGTAACACGGCTTTGGGTCATCAACACCGGGCGGTTCCACTTTGTGGATACGGCGCTGAGCGTGGCGCTCAGCCAGCCGCTGCTTTATCTCGCGGGCGCACCGGTTGAGGTGTTCATGTGGGTGGGGGGCATTACCGCATTCAGCGGCTTGCTGACCCACACCAATGCGGACCTCAAGACGGGGTGGTTGAACTATGTCTTCAATACGCCGCAGCTGCATCGCTGGCACCACTCCAAGGTGGTGGCGGAGGGCAACTCCAACTATGGCGAAGTGCTGATGGCCTATGACCTGCTGTTTGGCACATGGCTGTTGCCGAACCGGCGGCCACCGGCGGATATCGGCATTCGCGAGGAGATGCCTGCGGGCTTTGGCGGGCAGCTGGCTTATCCGTTCCGCACGCTCAAGAACATGCGCAAGGCGCGCGCTGCTGCGGTCATCCCCGGCGAATAACACTCTTAGCTGTTTGACGTCATCAGGTTGGCCACATGGGTGTGGACGGCCTGCTTTGCGTTGGTCTTGTTGCTGGCGGTCGGGTTGATGGCGGCGATGAGGCCCAGGCCATCCAGCACGCCCATGAGAATGCGGGCTTCGTGCTCTGCGTCAGTTTTGGGGGCGACGGCCTTGATGAGGGGGGCCAGCGCCTTGATCCAACCTGTGTGCCTGGCGTCGTTTTCCTTTGCCAGGTCCGGGTTGGATGCCGCGGCGGCCCAAAAGGCAATCCACACTTTCCACTCCAGCTGACGGGTCTTGTCGAGGGGCAATCCTTCTTCAAGACATAGAATGAGTTTGTCCTGCGCTGGCAGGTCGCGGGAGAGCAGGGCATCTGTCCTATCGCCGGCTGCGCCATTGACCGCACGAAGGGCGGCGAGCACGAGGGCCTCGCGATCCGCGAAATAGTGGGTGATGCGGCCGGTGGTGCAGTGGGCAGCCTCAGCCACCTTGCGCATGGTCAGGCCTTCCAGGCCTTCTGCGGCGATGACCTGCCAGCTTGCTTCCACCAGTTCGGCGCGTCGGGCGTCATGATCAACGATTTTCGGCATGGCATGAGTGTAGCTGAATTGCGGTCTTTACAAAACACTTGTTTTGTAATAATTATTGCGTAACGTATGTTTTGTAAAAGAACACCGACCTAAGAAACAGGACTTTCAGGAGGGCGACATGCTGGATTTTCTCAATGGACTGCTGGCGATCCGAGATGTGGACCAGATCTGGCTGCTGATCGGCTTTATCGGCATTGAAGTCGGTCTCGTCTGGCTGCTGCGCAAGAAATACTATGAGGCGACGGACACGCTATGCTCGGTGACGCTGGGTCTGGCCTATGCGCTGAGCATTGCACTGGCGGCAGGCACGGTGCTGGCTGTCTATTACTGGATCCATCAGTTTGCGGTCACCGATATCAACTGGACGGGCAGTGTGGTTGCGATCCTTGGCGCCTATGTCATCGTCGACTTCCTGTTCTACTGGTATCACCGGGCGATCCATGAAGTGCGGCTTGGCTGGGCGGCGCATGTGAACCACCACTCAAGCCAGTTCATGAATGCCGGCACAGCGCTGCGCTCGTCTTTTGTGGAAGCGTGGTTTGAGCCGATCTTCCTGATCCCTGCCGTGCTGCTGGGCATGGACCCGCTGATGGTCGTGGCGCTGATCTCGCTGAACCATCTGTATCAGTACTGGCTGCACACGCGGATCATCGGCAAGCTCGGCCCGATGGAGTGGATCATGAACACGCCGTCGCATCACCGGGTGCATCACGCGTCCAACATTCGCTACTGCGACAAGAACTATGCGGGCACGTTCATTGTGTGGGACCGGCTGTTCGGCACGTTTGAAGCGGAGCGCGATGATGAGCCCTGCGTGTTTGGTATTCGCCACCAGCTTGAAACCCGCAATCCGATCAAGGTGACATTCCATGAGTGGGTCGCGATCTGGCAGGACATGCGCACCGCGCCGTCGCTGCGGGCTGCCTTTGGCTATCTGTTTCAACCGCCGGGATGGTCGCCGGATGGCAAGGGGGAAACCACGCGGGCGGTTCAGGCTAAAGCGCGGGCTGACGGGCTGATCTGACGACGGTGTTTGTAACCTTGGGGTCCGTGGTATTGAGGTGTCATGAAAATCGGCATCCTCAAGACAGGGCATATCCCCCGCAGGCTGGCTGACCGTCATCCTGATTATGACGTCATGTTTATGAACCTGCTGGCGGGGCTGGGGCTCGACTTTGACGTCTATGATGTCGAGCGCGGTATGTTTCCACCGTCTGTAGGTGCGGCGGACGGCTGGCTGATTACCGGGTCTGCGTGCGGGGCGTATGAGGACCACGCTTGGATACCGCCACTTGAGGATTTCATTCGCGACGCCCGGGCGCAGAGCGTACGGACGATTGGCATCTGTTTTGGACATCAGGTGCTGGCCCAGGCGATGGGCGCGCGGGTTGAAAAGTTTTCCGGCGGGCGCTCCATGGGCGCTGTCGATTATGACCTGCCTGACATTGGTAGGACTCTGACGCTTCTGGCGTTTCATGGCGACCAAGTGATGACGGTGCCAGACGGGGCGAGAGTCATCGCGTCCAGTTCCTTCTGCAGGATTGCCGGCCTTGCCTATGACGATGACCATGGCCGCCCGTGGGCCATGAGCCTGCAGCCCCACCCAGAGTTTGATGCGCGGTATGAGGTAGACCTGATTGATGCGTACAGCGATGGTCTGCCGGGGGATGCCGTCGAGGCGGCAAAGGCGTCGCTGAGTTTGCCGCTTGCCAATCAAACGGTGGCGGATCGCATGGCTGCGTTTTTCAAGACGGGTCTGTTTGACGCGGCCTAGAACGGTGTGCGGGCGAAATAGGTCATGGGCGTGCCGCCATCCGGGTGGCGGAAGGTGAGGGCGAGGGCATGCAGTTGCAGGCGATCGGCCTTCGCGAGCACGTGATCATCTGCATAGAAGTTATCGCCCAGGATGGGATGGCCCAATTCGCACATATGAACACGCAGCTGGTGCGAGCGGCCTGTTTCGGGGCGCAGCAGCAGGCGGGTGACATATGCTTCGCGGTCCATGACCTGCCAGTGGGTGATGGCGGGGCGGCCGTCTTGATGATCGACCATCTGTTTGGGGCGCTGGTCCGGGTCTGTGCCAAGGGGCAGATCTATGGTGCCGCTGTCGCCTTCCACGTGTCCTTCGACCCGCGCCACATAGTGTTTTGTGGTGCGGCGGCTTTCAAACTGGCGGCTGAGATGCCGCTGGGCCCGGTGATGGCGGCCCATGATGAAAACGCCGGAGGTATCCTTGTCCAGCCGGTGAATGAGCTTGATGCCGGGATAACGCTCTTCCGCGCGGGCCACCAAACAATCTTCAAGGCCGGGCCTGTTGCCGGCCACGCTGAGAATGCCCGGCTGCTTGTTGAGGATCAGAATGTCGTCGTCCACATGCAGCACATCCAGATAGGGCTCCATGGGAGGCGCGTACTCAAACGGGCGGAGGGGTGCTGGCGTCATTTGGGGCGCGGCAATGCATTGAGGAAGGAGGTGAGCGTACGCTCCACTTCCTTGCGGGTGCTGTCGCCGAATTCCAGGTGCAGATAGGCCGCTTCCGCCATCAAGGCGTTGAGCATCCGGGCTGTGATGGCCGGTGAGGGGAGGTCGATTTCACCGGCAGCCATGGCGGCCTCAAGGGACCGCGTCATGGCTGCGAGGCTGTTTTCATCCTCAATGGCCTTGGCCCGTCGCCAGCCAAGGGCCTGCGGGCCCAGGTCGAACAGCACGCGGGCGGTGGTTGGCTGCTTGATCTGGTCCAGCCATGCGAGGGCTGACTTTCTGAGAGCCTCCAGCGGTGAGCGTGTGCGGGCAGCGCTTCGGGCCGCAGCGGTGATGGCTTCGCGGGAGGTTTGCGCATAGATCGCCTCGGCAATATCGGCCTTGCTGGCGAAGTGATGGTAGAGGGCGCCTTTGCTGAGGCCGGTTGCATCCAGAATCATCTGGGTGGTTGTTGCCTCATATCCATGGCGCAGCATCAGCCGCTTTGCGTGTTTCAGCAAAGCAGCGCGTGTCTTCTCCCGACGGTGTACCTGAAGCGCCATGAGGTCTTTTACGCAAAAGTTGCTCCGGTCAAAAGCCTTTACGTGCGATGATCCATTCTATATACAAACCGCTGGTCGGTTTTATTTATGGAGATATCTCATGTCCGCAATTCCTCCCAGCCTTGAGGCCATGATGGCAGCCTGGAATGAAAAAGATCCCGCGAAGGTTCGGGGGCATCTTGAGGCTGCGCTGTCGCCAAACGTGCTTTTTGTTGATCCGGACAATTATGTGGTCGGTATCGATGCGTTCGAGACGATGGTCCACAAATTCCGTGAGGACATTGCCGATGCGAAAGCGGAACGGACGAGCGGGTTCAATGTTCACCACAACCGCTACCGCTATACGTGGATGGTTTCTTCAGGCGGCACGCCGGTGATGCCGGGCATGGATGTCACGGAACTTGATGACGCCGGCAAGGTTGTGCGCGTCGATGGATTTTTCGGCGACATTCCTGAACTCGAGGCGTCCAAGTAGAACCGGTCAGCTCGAACAGGGTACAGGCTGGATGAAGAGCCCGCCAAGTACCCACGGTGTTTCGCCGTCGGCGCCGATCATGGGCACATGCACGATTTCCATCTGCAGAAATTCGCGATCAATCCCGAGAAACGTGCCGCGGGTGATGCGGGTGTTGCCGTTGATGGCGACGTCACGATAGTCGCCGGCATTGCGTTCGGCATCCGCTGCCTCATAGGCCTGCGAAATGCACAGGCCGGTGGCGTCCACACCCACGTGCTCGACAAGCCCCTGGCCGACCAGGCGGAAGCGCCAGTCGTTCCCATCGGCATCTACAGGTTCCAGCATGAAGAGATCCGGCATGATGCCGAGCAATTCACGGCAGGGCATGTTCGTACGCTGAGGAAAGACGCCGCGGGCCTGATGAGATTTGTAGTAACTCAGAAGGGTCTGACCACCCTCGCTTGTTGCGGTATCGCAAATGGTCAGCTGCGTGCGGATTTGGTGTCCGCCTTCGATGACGTCATTGGCCGTAAGGGCCGCTGGTATATCGCTTGCCAGTGATGACATCGACAATGCCCCGGAAAAACGCCCCTGAAGGGTGCTGCAGACGCACAGTCACGAGGGACTTACCCAGCGATAAATGTGCTTGAAACTACACATATAACGGGTGTTGTTTAATGAAGTCTCTAGATACCAATCTGGATTATTGGCGCATTTCCTGCGGGTCCCGGGTGAGACGGCACAACCAGAGCTAGAAAACGCCAGCTTCAAGCCCGGCGGCGAGCGTCATGCCGATTTCGCTGCATGAGGGCAAAAAGGCGTCGTCCCACTCTCCCTTGCAGATCAGCGGATCGCTGACCTGTTTCCAGCGCAGGCCGGTGAGAATGGTATCAAGGCCGCGCTTTGTGCCGGTGCCGTCATTGCCGGCGCGGATGACAATGGCGCAGGGCAGACCCTGTTTCTCCTCCAGCACCGGATAGTAAGTGCGGTCGAAGAAGTCCTTCATGGCGCCGGACATGTAGCCGAGATTTTCAGTTGTCAGCAAAATGATGCCGTCGGCTGCCATCACGTCATCAGCAGCCGTATCGAACGGTGAACGGACATCAGGCGTGATGCTTGCAATGTCAGGGTGCTGCGCGCCCTCCAGCACAGCGTCGCGCATGGCCACCGTATTGGGTGATGGCGCATGGGCGACGATGAGCAGGCGCTTTGTCATGGGGCGAGACTATTCAGTGTTGGTTATTCGGCACGTTCAAAGATGGCAGCAATGCCCTGGCCAATGCCGATGCACATGGAGACGAGGGCGTATTTCTTGTCCTGTTCCTCAAGGGCGCGAATGGCTGTGAGTGCCAGGCGGGCGCCGGATGCGCCGAGCGGATGACCGATGGCGATGGCGCCGCCATTGGGGTTCACGCGTGGATCATCAAAGGTGATGTCCATCTGCTTGAGGCAGCCGAGTACCTGGGCGGCGAAGGCCTCGTTGAGTTCCAGCACGTCCATGTCCTTGAGGGACAGGCCGGCACGGGCCAGGGCCTTCTTGGAGGCGTCCACCGGGCCAAGGCCCATGACGCGCGGCTCGACGCCAGCGATGGCGGCCGAGACAAGGCGGGCGCGGGGCTTGAGGCCAAGGCTCGTGCCTTTGTCTTCGTTACCGATGATGAGCGCTGCGGCACCATCATTGATGCCTGACGCATTGGCGGCAGTGACAACGCCACCTTCGCCGTGGATGGGGCGGAGTTTCTCAAGACCTTCAACAGTCGTGCCCGGGCGGGGGCCTTCATCAGCGTTGCAGATTTCCGGCGGGGCCTTGCGCTTGGCGGCGGGCACTTCGAGATCCATGATCTCGTCGGCAAAAAAGCCCCGGGCGAGGGCGGCTTCATATTTCTGGTGGGAGGCAGCGGCGAACGTATCGGAGTCGGCGCGGGTGATGCCCAGGCGCTCTGCAATGTTCTCTGCTGTTTGCGGCATGGTGTCGTTGCCGATGCGCTGCAGCAGATCGCGGTTGGGGAAGCGCCAGCCGATGGTGGAATCTTCCAGCTGCTGACCACGGTCAAACGGGCTGGTGGCTTTTGACATCACAAGTGGTGCGCGGCTCATGCTTTCAATGCCGCCGGCAATGAACATGTCGCCTTCATCGCACTTGATGGCGCGGCCCGCATCCATGACGGCGGCAAGGCCTGAGCCGCACAGACGGTTGACGGTAAGGCCACCGGTTTTTTCCGGCAGGCCTGCAATGAGGGAGGCATTGCGGGCAATGTTGCGACTGTCTTCACCGGCCTGGTTGGTGTCGCCGAGGATCACGTCTTCCACAGCCGCGCTGTCGAGCCCGGAGCGCGTGAGCACTTCACGGATGGGGGCCGCAGCCAGCTCATCGGTCCGCAGGCGGGACATGGCGCCCCCGTGGCGGCCAAAGGGGGTGCGGACACCATCGAAAATGACGGGCTTTGCGGACATGGCTGTTGTCTCCGGCTAAACTTTTTGGTGGGCAAAGGCTTAAGCTGCGCAGGTTTTTGGTGCAAGGTCTTGATAATGTAACGCCCACTACAAACTACGCCTGGAGGCGTCTGCCATGGAATTCGTTCGCACCCCTGATGTGCATTTTGAAAATCTGCCGGACTGGCCTTATGCCCCGCATTATCTGGAGTGGGAGGGCTTGCGGGTTCACCACATCGATGAAGGCCCGAAGGATGCGCCGGTGGCGCTGCTGACCCATGGGGAGCCCACCTGGGCGTATCTCTCTCGCAAGATGATCCAGCCGTTGCTGGATCTGGGCTTTCGGGTGATTGCCTATGACCTTGCGGGCTTCGGGCGCTCGGACAAGCCGGTGGATGACGCCTGGTATGTAATCGAGCGCCACTGCGAGCGCATCCGCCATCTGATTGAGACGCTGGATCTCACGGACATCACGGTCTTTGTGCAGGACTGGGGCGGGCCGACCGGGCTGCGGCAGGCGGTGGATATGCCCGAACGGTTCTCGCGCCTCGTGATCATGAATACGTGGCTGCACCATGACGGCTATGAATATTCGGACGGCATCAAGTTCTGGCGGGACTCAGCCTGCAACCCGTTATGGCTGGCGGCGATGGAAGGGTACTTCCCATCCGGCGGCATTGTGGCCCTCTCATCCCGCCGGCCGGAGACTGATCATGCGGCAATCAGGGCGGCATATGAGGCGCCCTTTACAGCCGGTGGCGAGAGCCGGGCCGGGACACGACGGTTCCCGTGGTGCATTCCCAACTGGGAATATGAGGCCGGCAACGGCAAGGATCAGGAGCGTTGCTTTGAAGCTCTCAAGACACCGGGCAAGCCGGTGCATGTGATCTTCGGCGACGCGGATGGTGTGTTCACGCCGGAATGGGGCAAGCAGTGGGCGTCGATGATCGACGGCGCGACCTTCGACACGATCCCCAATGCGGGCCACTTCGTGCAGGAAGAAGCCGGCGACGAGGTGATCGAGGTGTTTGCAAAGCGCGCCGGACTTGCCTGATGGTGCGTGCTAGGGTGCCGCGAAGCTAGGAACCCGATTCACCAAAGTATGCGTAGGGATAAGCCGCAATGAAGGGCGAAAAGGTCGTCATCGACCACCTCAACAAGATTCTCAAAAACGAGCTGACCGCGATCAACCAATACTTCCTGCATTCGCGGATGCTGGAGGACTGGGGTCTGTCGAAACTTGGGGAACATGAGTACGACGCGTCCATCGATGAGATGAAGCACGCGGATGAACTCATCAAGCGCATCCTGTTTCTGGAAGGCCTGCCCAATCTTCAGTCGCTCGGGCAGCTGCGCATCGGTGAAAATGTGGAAGAGGTGATTGCCAGCGATCTTGCGCTTGAAGTGGAGGCCATTGGCGACCTGAAAAACGCGCTGGCGGATTGCGAAAACCTGCGCGACTACGTCAGCCGCGACCTGTTTGCATCCATTCTGGAGAGCGAAGAAGAACATGTGGACTGGATCGAGACCCAGCAGAGCCTTATCGAGAAGATGGGCCTGCAGAATTATGTCCAGCTACATACCGAGTCAAAAGGGCCAGAAGCGTAGGCTTCTTTTCCGGCATATCGGTTTGCGAGATCTTAAGCGCGTCGTCGGAAACCCGGCGGCGCGTTATTGCGCAGGTGTCTCGCTCAAGCTGGGCGCGCCAGAGAAACATGGGTGTCAGTCCGCCGCGTTGCTGAAAGCGGCGTGGGACGCGGTACGTGCCGCGTGTACCTGGTCAACAATCTTGGTCGCCGTGTCGAGGCAGCCGCCGCAATTGGGACCGTTGCCCAACGCTTCATAGGCTTCACACGCCGTGCGGGCGCCCTTGCGGGCGGCGTCGGCGATCTGGGTATCGCGGTAGGCATTGCAGCTGCAGACAAACATCGTCGGAAACCCTCGAGTCTCGGTTGATGTTTAGACAATAATGAGAGCTATTCGCATTTTCAAGTGCTTCTGACGATGACGGTTAATCTGCCGCATCATCCAGACCGGCTGAAATCGGCGGTTTTCGCCTGTCAGAACGAAAAAAGGCAGCGCCGGGTTCCGGTCGCTGCCTTTTTGGATAGGTGACTGATCCGGTCAAATCAGGGACCGGGAGGGTGTGGACCCAGTCGTCGGCTTAGTCGTCCACAGTGCTTTTGACGAAGGTCGCGGCGTAATACATGTCGCCGTCGAACAGGATGTCCGGATCGCCGAGACCGTCTGTCACCTGAAACTGGCGCGGGGTGATGCCGCCGTCGAGACGGTATCCCTTTTCAGCCATGTGGCGACGGTGAAACTCCATCGCGGCAGGGGTGAATTCCTTGGCCAGAACAGTGATGCGGTCGGGCAGGTTTTCGTCGGACATCTGGTCAAAAGCCTTCTTGAAATTCCGGGTCAGAATCCGGGTTTGAATGCGGGCGGAGTATGGCGAAAACCACCTGCAATGTCGATGGGTCGGGTGTTTCAGACCGATTTAAGACCATCGATGATTGTGTTCGTGATGTCATCAATGACGGCTTGTGTTTCGCCCCAATCGTACTCGGGAATGGTGATCAGGTTCAGGGCCGTGCCATTGATGCTGGCGATACAAATGCTGGTGATGCGATCCGGGTCATGGATGCGTAACAGACCCGCGTCAACGGCTGTCCCGGCGACTTCGCGGATAAGTCCAAGGCTGCTCATCGCTCCGGCCTCATCGGCAAAGTAAGTGCCGTCGGGCCCCTGGGGCTCGTCCTGGATCAGAAAGATGGCGCGAAAGTCGTCCGGCCGCTCCAGCCAGAAGCGGATCGTGGTGGTCATCAGCGTATGCAATTGAGCCAAAGGATCGTGATGCGTTGCGATTGCCTGGCGCAGCTCGTTGCCAAGCTCGCCAAAAATGTCTTCCCACAGAACACGCAGCACGGCCCGCTTGTTGGGGAAATAGGCATAGAGCGCTGCCGGGGCGCAGCCCGCAGCAGCGGCCAGCTTTCGCATGGACACGCCCTCATATCCGTCCCGGGCGAACAGGTCTCTTGCGGCGCGCTTGATGCGGTCGCGCATCTGCGCTGTGTCAGATGGGGTGCGGCGAGGACGCCCGCGGGCCACTGTTTTCTGGCGGATATCGGTCATGGAGTGCTGATACCACAAAAACCACTTGATTAAAATAAACGCGTTTACTAAATTATCCTCAGTCAACCGAGGGCAAGCTAATTCCGGCTGCCGGGATCTCGTGGGAGGGTTCGCTGATGAGTGAGCAACAAGGAACAATCGACCGCACCGTGGATGTGGCGGTGGTGGGTGCGGGCATGGCCGGCATCAAGGCGGCGCTTGAGCTGGAAGCGCGCGGGCTGAATGTCTGCGTGCTGGAAGCCCGCGACCGTGTCGGTGGTCGTTTGAAGCCTGGACACATTGCCGGTCACAAGATCGATAATGGTGGCCAGTGGGTGGGGCCGCAGCAGAAGCTTCTATTGGCGGAAGCTGAAACCCATGGTGTTGAGAAGTTTGACCAATACCGCCAGGGCAAGTCGGTGCTCGACTTCAAAGGCAAGCAGTCGCTGTCCAGCAGTGATGTGCCGAAGATGCCGTTCGTATCGCTTCTCGACCTGCAGCGCACCGTGTCGAAGCTTGACGCGCTGGCATTCTCCTTGCCGTCGGACGCACCGTGGAGTGTCAGGAACGCGGCTGGTCTCGACGGTCAGACCTTTGAAACATGGATTCAAGCCAATTGCTGGACCGAGTACACGCGCGAGTTCCTGCGCATGGTCACGCGGTCACTCTTGTGCTGCGAGCCCAAGCATGTCTCGTTCCTCTATTTCCTCGAATATGTCCGCGGCGGCGAAGGGCTGGACATCCTGCTCGGCGTCAAAGGTGGCGCGCAGGAAGCCAAGTTTCGTGGCGGCGCCCATCAGATCACAGAAAAGATGGCGGCGAAGCTGAAATCACCGGTCATCTATGAGGCCCCCGCCCGGGCGATCACCCAGCATGATACGCATGTGGAGATTGTGACTGACCGCGGGACCGTGACAGCCGAAAGAGCGGTGATCGCCATTCCGCCGACACTGGCGAGCCGGATCAATTTTGCCAATTCGCTTCCGGTCAGGCGGGATCATCTGATGCAGCGCATGCCGATGGGAACCGTAATCAAGGTTCATGTCGCCTATGACAAACCGTTCTGGCGTGACAAGGGTCTGTCCGGCATGGGCGTGAGCGACCTGATGCCCTGCAACGTGTTCTTTGATCAGTCTCCGGAGGATGCCTCCTGCGGCATTCTTGTCGGCTTCATTGATGCTGATGCGGCTGCCGAATACTCGACTGCCGGTGACAACGCACGCCGTCAGGCGGTGATTGACTCTGCGACCCAGTTCTTCGGACCGGAAGCCAAAAATCCTATCGACTATGTGGATAATGACTGGACGTCCGAGGAGTGGAGCAAGGGCTGCTATGTGGCGCATATGGCGCCGGGCGTCATGACCACATTCGGCGCGGCGCTACGTGAACCGTGCGGTCGCATCCACTGGGCGGGGACGGAAACCGCAACACAGTGGCAGGGCTACATGGATGGGGCGCTGCAGTCCGGCATCCGCGTGGCGGCAGAGATCGCCGACCGACGCGGCCTTGCGATGGCGGCTGAGTAGGCGTTGATGCTCAGAGGGGACAACTCCGCGTTGTCCCCTCCGGCAATAGCGGTTTAGGCAGACAGCTTGTGACGTGCTGCCTTGGCGGCGGTCACCATGTTGGTGAGGGATGTTTCCACTTCCGGCCAGCCGCGGGTCTTGAGGCCGCAGTCGGGATTGATCCACAGTTGTTTGGGGTCAATTACATTGGCTGCTTTAGAGATCAGGCGTTCGATCTCGTCTGCATCGGGCACGCGTGGGGCATGAATGTCCCAGATGCCGGGGCCGATGTCGTTGGGGTAGTGGAAGTCGCCGAAGGCGCCCAGCAGTTCCATATCGGATCGTGACGTTTCGATGGAGATGACGTCCGCGTCGAAAGCGGCGATGGCGTCCATGATGTCGTTGAATTCCGAGTAGCACATATGGGTGTGGATCTGGGTGGCGTCCTCTACCGGTGAGCCTGACAGGCGGAAGCAGTTGACCGCCCACTCAAGATACGCCGCCTGATCTGCTTTGCGCAGGGGCAATCCCTCGCGGAGGGCCGGCTCATCGATCTGGATGATGCGGATGCCGGCTTTTTCGAGGTCGGCGACTTCATCGCGGATGGCGAGGCCGATCTGGCGGCAGGTGTCTTCGCGGCTCTGATCATCGCGCACAAAGGACCATTGCAGGATCGTGACCGGGCCGGTGAGCATGCCCTTGACCGGGCGATCAGTGAGGCTCTGGGCGTATTTCGTCCAGTCCACGGTCATGGGGCCGGGGCGTGACACGTCGCCAAAGATGACCGGGGGGCGGACGCAGCGTGAGCCGTAGCTCTGCACCCAGCCATTGGAGGTGAAGGCAAAGCCGTCGAGCTGTTCGCCGAAATATTCCACCATGTCCGTGCGCTCGAATTCGCCATGGACCAGCACATCGATGTCGAGTTCTTCCTGTTTGCGGATGGTGGCTTCGGTTTCGCGCTCAAGAAACGCACGGTAGTCAGCGTCGCTCAGCTCGCCGCGCTTGTTAGCGACACGGGCCTTTCTGACTTCGACGGTTTGCGGGAAGGAACCGATGGTCGTGGTGGGCAGGGGCGGCAGGCCCAGGTCAGCCTGTGCTTTTTGCCGGTCCGCGAACGGGCTCTTGCGGTCCGTGGCTGACGCATCCAGAGAGGCGATGCGGCCGCGTACCAGCGGGTTGTAGGTGTGCTTGGAGTTGGCGCGGGTGGTGGCGGCTTCCGTGCTGGCGCGCAGGGTGGCTGCAACCGTTTCTTCGCCGTCCCACAGGCCACGGGCCAGGGTTGAAATCTCATCCAGCTTTTGTGTGGCGAAGGCGAGCCAGCTTTTGAGTTCCAGGTCGAGTTTGCTTTCAAGGCTCACATCCACCGGTGTGTGCAGGAGAGAGCAGCTGGATGCAATTTCGATGTCGCCTTCATGGTGGCACGCGAGCTCTTTTGCCCGCGCAAGGGTCGGCGACAGATTGGTGCGCCAGATGTTGCGGCCATCCACCAGCCCCAGTGACAGGGTCTGATCTGGGGAGAGGCTGGACGCAACCGCTTTGACGTCGTCATCGCCGCGCAGGCAGTCCAGGTGCAGGCCTGCGACGGGCAGGCTGGTGGCCAACTCCTGGTTGTCGCCGAGACTCCCAAAATAGGTGGTGAGCATGATCTTCGGTGCGACCGTGGCGAGGGCGGCATAGGCCTGTTCGAACGCATCGGCCGCATCGGCTGGAAGGTCTGTTACCAGCACCGGCTCGTCGATCTGCACCCACTCAACGCCTGCTTTCTTCATCGCGTTGAGGAGGTCTGCATAGACCTTAAGTAGCTGCGGCAGCAGGGAGAGGGGATCAAGCCCGTCGCTCTTGGACTTGCCGAGCAGCAGGAATGTCAGCGGTCCGACGAGGACCGGGCGGGTTGTGATGTCGAGGGTGCGTGCTTCCTGCCAGGCATCCAGCGGTGTTGTGCGGGCGAGGGAGAAGTGGGTCGCGTCGTCAAACTCTGGCACGATGTAGTGGTAGTTGGTGTCAAACCACTTGGTCATCTCCATGGCCGGGGCGGTGTCGGTACCGCGGGCGCAGGCGAAGTAGGTGCTGTGGTCAACGGGCGTACCAGGCTGCCAGCCGAAGCGTTGGGGAATGGCGCCGACAAGGGCGATCATGTCGAGCATCTGGTCGTAGAACGAAAAGTCATTGGATGGGATGACGTCGATGCCGCGCTGGCGCTGGGCAAGCCAGTGTCGGGTGCGCAGCTGGGCGGCTGTTTCGTCCAGCGCTTCGGCATCGCTCTCGCCGCGCCAGAAGGCCTCTGTGGCGAATTTGAGTTCCCGGCGGGCGCCGATGCGCGGAAAGCCGAGCACGGCGGCGCGGACGGATTTTTGATCTTTGGACCTTGGTGAGGCGGGCGACGTGGATTCGGTCATGGCAGGCGGCTCCCTGAAAAGCCTCGCGCCTTGGCTGACCGTGCACACGGACATCAGGCGGGGCGGTTGGTGACGCCGCGCAGCCTAAGATGAGTCGAATAACAATATCAAGATATCTTTATATAAAGAATCTTCAAGTGTGGATGTCGGGCTGTTTTCCGCGATTTTTCACTCAGCCGGTGTCCTAGTTCTGGCGCTCGGGGCGCATATAGAGGCCTGCCCGGCCGAGCCGGCGGGCCAGGGTGAGGGCGGAGTCGCAGGCCAATCTGGCAGTTGCCGGGGGAAGCCAGCTTTCCAGCGCGGTTTCACCGCCGATCACGGCATCGTCCTGAAAGGCTGAGATCACCCGCAACAAGGCCAGTTCATCGGTGCCCAGATGGCGATGATGACTGCCGAAATTGAGGTGGCGGCAAGCCCCGTGCAGAGCCATGAGCATCAGTTCGTCAAAGGCGTCATCGGTGCCGCCGCACCGGGCAAGAGCAAAGGCCTGGGCAATCATCGCGCGGCTGCCGGTGACTGCGCCGCGATCGTCCCACCACTGGCGCGCCGCCCAGATGATGAGCCGGGGCGCGAAGGACAGGGTGTCCATGCAGGCGGGTTCAAGGTCCGCGGCCGTGGGGCAAGTGGCGGATGTGCTGGAGGCGGGCGGGGACGGGAACTGGCGCATGGCGACTCGCGAATGAGAGGAGGTGAAAGGAAGGCTCACTTAATAGTTATTGCGAGGCATTCGCAAGTGAGAATTGCGGTTTGTGGCGTTTCTTGGCGTTTCTTGGCGTTTCCTGGGGCTGTGGGGCTGCTAAGGTCCCGGACTGCTTCGCATTTACGGGTCTTGCAGATGCGGCAGAGTGCTAGGGGAACCTGATGACAGCTGACGCAACTCAATCCCGTGCGGGGATTGCGGCCGGGGCCTTGCCCGTTTCGACACGGGCGGGATATGGCGTCGGCGACTTTGCCGTGAACCTGTTCTTTCAGTCGGCGCTGTTGTTCCTGCTGTTCTTCTATACGGACGTTGCGGGCATCGCGGCGGCGACAGCGGCGTCGATCTTTCTGGTTGCCCGCGTCGTGGATGCGGTGACCGACCCGGTGATGGGGGTGATTGCCGACAGGACCCGCACGCGGTGGGGGCGGTTTCGTCCTTACGTGCTGGCGGGAGGGCCGTTGCTGGCGGTCATGGGGGTGGCGACATTCACGTCTCCCGACCTCAGTCCCGAAGGCAAGGTGCTCTATGCCTATGTGACGTACATTCTGTTCGGCATTGCCTACACGGTGGTGAGCATTCCGTACTCGTCGCTCACCTCGGCGCTGACGGAGGACTCACATGAGCGCACTGTGCTTTCTACATACCGCATGGCGTTTGCCATGCTGGGTGGGTTGCTGGTTGCCGCCATGACGACACCGCTTGTGGCAGCGTTTGGCGGCGGGGCCGATGGTTTCCAGATGACCATGGTGGTCTATGGCCTGCTGGCCTGCCTCTTGCTGGCGATCACGTTTTTTACCACCCGCGAACGCAAGTTCGCCCATGAGGATGTACCCGGCGTCGCGCAGATCGTCCGTGCCCTGAAGGCTGGTGGCTGGCCGCTTGCGTTGCTCATCTTTGCCTTCTGGATGGGCATGATGGCGTTCACTGTGCGCTCGGCGGCGATCATCTACTACTTTATCTACAATGTGGGTCAGGAAGATCTGGTGCCGGTCTTCATGGTCAGTGTCGCCGTATTTAATTTCATTGGGATCATCATCGTGCCGGCGTTCGGCAAGCGGTTAGGCAAGCGCGCGACCTATCTGCTGGGGGCGTTTGGCGGGTGTCTGTCGGGCGTCGCGCTGTACTTTACGCCGACGGATCAGATCGCGATGATTTTCATTGTCTCCTGCATCGGCGCGATCATGTTTGCCGGGCCAACAGTCATGGCCTGGTCGATGCTGCCGGATGCGGTTGACTACGCTGAACTGCGCTCCGGCGTGCGGGCGGATGGTGCGATCTACGCCGCCACGAGTTTTTTCCAGAAGATGGCGATGGCGGTCGGCGGCGCTGGCGCGGCGCTCATCCTGTCGTTCACGGGCTATGTGCCAAATGTTGCGCAGGCACCTGAGGCGCTGGGCGGCATTCTCTTCATGGTGGCGCTGGGGCCGGTGGTGCTGTTCGTGCTGGGGGCCATTGCGATGCTGTTCTACACACTGACGGATGAAAAGTTCAGCGAGGTCTCAACGGCCCTGGCTGAGCAGCGGGCTGCGCGGCTGGATGTCTGACGTCGCTTTGTTGCCGCGTGAGCCGTTTTTCTATCTGCGGCATGGCCAGACGGACTGGAATGTTGAAGGGCGCTGTCAGGGGCAGACGGACATTCCGATGAATGCGGCTGGCGAGGTGGAAGTGGCTGCGTCGGTTGCACGCCTGCCGATGGGCGAGATTGCCCGCATCATCGCCAGTCCCCTGACAAGAACGCAGCAATCTGCGCGGCACGCATCTGACAGGCTGGGATTGCCGGTCGAGCTGGATGATGACCTCAAGGAAGCGTTCTGGGGCGACGCGGAGGGCAAGGCGGATACCAGCTGGCGCCCTGCATGGTGTGCGGGCAAGACCCTGTTTGGCGCGGAACCATTTTCGGATTTTGCTCACCGCATGGTGCGCGGCGTTACGCGGGCGCTGGCGCAAGAGGGCACACCGCTGATTGTCGGCCACGGGGGCGCCTACTGGGCCATAGAGCAGGCATTGGGCCGCGATGGGTTCAGCCACCTGCCAAATGGCACATTGCTGAAGCACACCCCGCATGAAAAGGACCCCGCGCTATGGCGGGTTACCTTCATCTAGCCAAAAGATCCGCATCCCCGGACTTGATCCGGGGTCCACTCTCATTTGCTGCGGTGTGTGGGTGATGCGAGTAGGCTCCGGATCAAGTCCGGAGACATGGCGGGATGCTTGCCTACAGCTCTTTGTCTGACACGACGATGCCGTCGCGGTCGGCGTAGAGCCAGTCGCCGGGGGTGATGGTGTGGCCGGCGAATGTGACGGGGACGTCGTATTTGCCGCCATCAGCCTTGACGGACTTTTTGGGATGCAGGGCGAGGGCCTTCATGCCGATATCGAATGTTTCGATCTCGCCGATGTCGCGGATGCAGCCATAGACGACGACCCCGGACCAGCCGTTCTTTTCGGCGAGCTCTGCGAGGTTGCCACCAAACAGCGCGCAGCGTTCTGATCCGCCGCCATCCACGACCAGCACCTGACCATTGCCGGGGCTCTCCACCGCTTCGCGCACCTTGGCATTGTCCTCAAAACACTTGAGCGTTTTGACCGGGCCGTGGAAGGCCTCTCGGCTGCCGAAATCAGCAAAGATTGAATCAAGCACACGGACGGCATCGCCGTGATCGTCTGAGAGGTCGGTGGTGGCGGGGCTCTTGGCCATGGAATTGCTCCCGTGAAAGGTTGGTTTTGTCCTTGGTAGCACGGCCACCGGGGCGCGCAGAAGACCTGGATGTGGGCTGGCGGCAGAAGAGTCTATGCGTATCCAAAATCCGCGTTATTCTAACTTTTGAAAACACATGGGATTTTCGCGACGACGGACGGCCCGCCAAATGAGGCTGCTGCATCGCGGATAGGGAAACACCGGGAGACCATCATGGCGGCAGTTCATGATCTTGCGACTTATCGCGAAACGGCAGGCGCCAATGCGGGGCCCATGCGGGTTGCGATTATCGGCGCCGGGGTGGCGGGCATCTGCCAGGCCATCAAGCTGCAAGAAGCAGGCATCGAGTTCACGATCTATGAGAAGGCCTCAGACATCGGCGGGACGTGGCGGGACAATACCTATCCCGGCTGCTCGTGCGATGTGCCGCTGCATCTGTATCAATATTCGTTCGAAATGAGCCCTGAGTGGCGCAACAAGTTTGCCGACCACGCGCAGATCAAGGCGTATCTGGATCGCGTGGTTGAGAAGTACGGGCTGCGCCCCTTCATCAAACTCAACTGTGCGGTGGACAGTGCCGTTTTTGATGAAGCCACAGGCACGTGGCGGCTGACGACGGAGCATGGTGAACAGGTTGACGCCAATGTGCTTGTGGCCGGGACCGGCCAGCTCAACCGCCCGCAGTTGCCCAATATTCCGGGGACGGAGGACTTCAAGGGCGACGCGTGGCACTCAGCGCGGTGGAACCATGATGTTGATCTCAGCGGCAAACGCATTGCCGTGATCGGCAACGGGGCCAGCGCCATTCAGTTTGTGCCGGAGATTGCCAAGGAAGCGGGCAATGTCACCATCTTCCAGCGCTCGGCCAGCTGGGTGCTGCCGCGCCCGGAGCGGGTATTCAAGGAATGGGAAAAGAACCTCTATCGCCGCTTCCCGTGGCTGATGTGGATCCAGCGCACGCGCATGTGGCTCAATGGTGAGCAGCTGCTGCTGAGCTTCCGCCATCTGGGCTGGGCGCTGAAGAAGGGGCACGTCAAGGAATCCGAAGAATATGTGCCGGACCCGGAGAAACGCGCCAAGCTGCTGCCGGACTATGACCCGGGCTGCAAGCGGGTGCTGTTTTCCAATGATTGGTGGCCCGCCATGGGGCGCTCGAATGTGGAGATTGAAACCACCGGCATTGAGCGTATTACCGAGACCGGCATTCGGACGACGGACGGCACCAACCACGCGTTTGATGTCATCGTCTATGGCACGGGCTTTGATACAAACCACTTCCTCGGGCCGGTGGACGTCAAGGGTCTTGGTGGTCGTGACCTGCGCGAAGAATGGAAAGACGGCGCAGACGCGCATCTGGGTATCGGCGTGTCGGGCTATCCCAATTTCTATCTGCTGTATGGCCCCAACACGAACCTTGGGCATAACTCGATCATTTACATGATTGAATGCCAGGCGGCTTACGTGACGCAGATCGCGCGCAAGCTGCGCGATGACAACCTGGCCTATGCGGATGTGCGCGCGACCGCTCAGGCTGAATGGGACAGGGGCGTGCAGGCTGACAACGCCAAGAGCGTTTTCGCGTCAGGCTGCACCAGTTGGTACAAAACCGCCGATGGCCGCATCACCAATAACTGGCCCAACTCAACGCTGACCTACAAGCGCATGACCAAGCGCGTGAACTGGGACGACTATGCAGTTGTCGCGCGCGGTGCGGGACATGCGCAGGCGGCGGCGGAGTAGGGGCTGCAAACCGTGTTGGTTTCGTGTGTGTTTGTGGATCGGTTCGGTTCGTAATTGCCGTTGCTGCGCCCGCTGAACTGCGAGTAGGCCCCGGATCAAGTCCGGGGACACGGCTTCTGGTAAGGCCGTCGTTATGTCCGCATCCCCGGACTTGATCCGGGGTCCACTCGCATTCCCGACTTGCACGGCTTCTAGTTGCTTGTTGAAAAGGGTTTGTAAGTTCAGGGTGACGCCAACTCATGAACCGGTGAAAAACCGGTCCTCTACTTCGGCACGGTATTTTTTGTAGTCGCGTTCGGTGCGGATTACTTTTTCCTGGGCGCGTTTGCGTTGTTTGCTTAGCCGTTGGTGCTCGTTGCGGGCGGCGTTGATGTTTGCCTGCACCTGGGCGCGGTCAGCGGGTTTGAGGCTGAGCGTCGCCAGGACTTTTTCGTTGTGGACGAAGTCGTTTTCCAGCCGTTGCATGCGCCGCTCGATGGAGGCGAGGTCATTCTGTGCTGTCGCGACGGCCTGTTTGCGAGTGCGCAGGCCGCGACCGGCCTCGTAGGTGACACTGAAGGCGTTGCTTAGATCATCCGGGCAGATGTTGTTATTGGTACCGCCGGACAGCCCGTGTTTGAACCCGTTGTCCGGTGTGCAGAACGCTAAGGCGCCTTGCTGATGACCAGCAGTGTAGGCGGCAATGTCGGGCACGACACTGTGGTCGGCACAGGCTGAGACATGCTGGGTCAGGTGGTTTGCTGCCCGGCCCTTCATGGCGTCTTCGAAGCCGATGCTTTGCCAGTCGGCAGCGACGCATTGTTCGGCCGTCATGGTAGCGCAGGCGGACAAGGACATAAGAACGGCGGCAGGGGGCACAAAGAAAAGCAGGCGCATGAGGGTTCTCCTGAGAGGCGGCGTTTCTCCAGTTTGCAGCGGTTATCAGGTAATGCAATCTAAAACACGTACAAGGAGAGTGTGCGTGTAGATGCGCTGCACATACTCGTTTTTGACTTTTTTCAAAAACTTATCCCCGGTCTCCCAACCGCCCGCATACTGGGTGTCACCTCCTGCTGAAGGGCAAACCGGGCCGTCCGGTCTTGAGCGGGAGGGCGGATGCCTGGAAGCTGGCGGACGATGCCTCCTTGGGAACGTGGAGGGGGACCCCGCCGGTGCGGTGCGCGAGTAACGGGCGCACACCACAAGGGCGGCACGTGCCACGACCCTGGTCACGCCGTAAGACAGCGGGCCCCGCGCCCTCCGCGCAGTTCCAAAGTGCGGCGCGCGGACGTCGGGGTTGCCTCATTGCGTTGCGGGGTAATAGCTAGCGCGCATGGGGACGGGCAGGTGCCGAAGACCATCCGGTGTGGAGCGCCTTTGAGGCTGCCACCTGACTGACGTTTGATATCACGCCTTTCATGCCCGGCGGGCTTGAGGCGCTCCCACTCCCCTTGGCCAGGGAGGTGACGACACGGACCCTCCGCAGCCAGCGAGCTGACGGAGCCCGTGCGCCTGTCCATTACCCACAAAGTAGTTGTTGCTTTGGCTGAGCCTTCCCATGTTTGCTGCATCAAAGGGAGAGACCATCATGTCCGACATCAAGCTTGAAGGTGGGTGCCAGTGTGGCGCGCTGCGCTATGTGCTGACCGCGCCGCCGCTCATGGCCTATGCCTGCCATTGCTCCGAGTGCCGCCGCATTTCCGGCAGTGCCTTTGCGGTCTCCTGTGCTGCTTTGCAGGACACCATGGAGATCACCCAGGGGGAGCTGGCGCGGGTGGAGTGGACCGTTGAGAGCGGTGCCCATCGCTATGGTGAGTTCTGTTCTGCCTGCGGCACCCGCATCCGCCATGGCAGTGTGCCGGAGATGGGCGTTTATTCGGTGCGCGGCGGCACGCTGGATGACCAGAAGTGGGCAGAGCCCATGGCGCATTCCTGGCTTGCAAGCGCGCTGGACTGGTTTGAGCCGCCCAAAGATGCCCTGCACTATGACGGCCAGCCTGAGGATTACGGCCCCATCATGGAGCGCTATGCGGCGCGCATGAAACTTGGGTGAGCCATAGAGGCGGATGTGGATGCGTCACTGGGGAGAGTTTGATGATGTCTTGTCTGCGACAGGTGGCGTTGCTGGCAGCATCCGTATTCTGTCTGGGTGCACCTGCGGCGCACGCGACGTGGTCCATCGTGGCGGTGGATCCGCAAACGGGTGAGGTTGGTCTTGCGGCGGCCAGTTGTTCGATTGGTGTGCCGCATATCGCAGCGCTTGTTCCCGGCAAGGGGGCCATTGTCTCACAGGCGGCTACCAGCTTCACGGGCCGAGAAAAAGCGCGCGAGCTTGTGATGCAGGGGGTGGATGCCACACGCGTTCTGGCGGTGCTGGAGGACCCGGAGCTGTATGCCGGCTGGCTGACAATTGATTTTCCCTATCTGCAATATGGCGTCGCGACCCTGGCGGCGGGAGAAGACAGTCCTGTCGCCACAGGCTTTGTGACCGGAGGCAGCACTCCTGACTGGTCCGGCGGTGTGGCCGGTGACACCTATGCCGCCCAGGGCAACACGTTGCGCTCCGCTGCGGTCATTGATGCCACGGCCAGGGCGTTTGACCTAGCGACGCAAGACAAGTCGTGTCCCGTACCGTTGGCGCAGCGGCTGCTGCTGGCACTTGAGGCGGGACGGGACGCGGGCGGGGATGTGCGGTGTCCGGTGGAAGCCCCGGCGCTGGCAGCGATCTTGATGGTGGCGCGTCCCGGTGATGACCCGGACGCACCGACGATCAACGAGATTGCGCCACAGACGTTCTCCGTTGTGCGCGAGGCCGTGCATCTGGTCGTGCCATATTATCCGGACCCGGACAAACCAGAGCCGGTGGCGGAATTGCGTGCGCGGTATGACGCCATGACGCAGGCGGACGCGATGACCCCGGAGGATATGTGTGCGGTGCCCTAGAGGCAGGCAAAAGTAGCAGCGACAAGACCCATCGAGCGGGGGTCGCCCACCACGGCGGCGCCCATCTTGTTGAGGACGTAGCCGATGGAGACACCGGCTTCAGGGTCGAGACAGCCAAAGGAGCCTCCCCAGCCGGTGTGGCCGAAGGTCTGCGGATTTGGGCCGTACATTTCAAAGCCGTTCATGGCCATGCCTGAGGCCCAGCGAGCCGGGACGCCCAGAATGAGGTCTTCGTTCTCGATGCGGACCGTGCGCAGCGCTTCCATGGTTTCGCGCTTGATGATGGCCTTGCCGCCCGGCGCGGTGCTGTCATCGAGCAGGGCATAGAGTTTGGCGAGGGCTGAGGCGCTGCCAAAGCCGCCGGCTGCGGGAATTTCCGCGGCGCGCCAGGCGCGGTCATTGGGCGCGGTCTGGGCGATGGCCGGATTGGTGAAGGTAAGCGCCTGAACTTCGGTTGTGTCGGCCAGCGGCTGCATGTCCTTGGCTTCGGTCAAGGGTGCGACACGTGGCTCTTCGCTCAAGGGCAGGCCGATGAAAAAGTCGATGCCGTGGGGCTTGCCGATTTCGTCCTGCAGGAAGGTGCCGATGGTCTTGCCGGTGATGCGTTTGACCAGTTCGCCGGCGAGGTAGCCGTAGGTAAAGGCATGGTAGCCGGAGCGCGTCGTTGGTTCCCACAGCGGTTCCTGAGCGGCAAGGCGCTGCGCCATCAGGTCGTGATTGTAGCAGTCCTCAAGGGTTGTTGGCTCGCGCAGTCCCGACAGGCCGGCCTGGTGAGACAGCATCTGGGCGACGGTAATGCCGCCCTTGCCGTGGACGGCGAACTCCGGCCAGTGGGTGGAGACGGCGTCGTCATAGGAGAGCTGGCCGCGGTCGACCAGGAGCGCGACGCAGATGGCAGCGACACCCTTGGTGGTGGACCAGACATTGGCCAGCGTGTCGTGGGCCCAGGGCGTGGCACCGGTTTCGTCGGCGTCGCCTGCCCATAGATCGACCACCAGTTCGCCTTTGTGAATGACGGAAAAGGAGGCGCCGATTTCGAGATCGTTTTTGAAGTTGGCAGCAAAGTGCTCGCGCACCGGCTCGAAGGCCTTTGCGCAGGTGCCGTGGATCTCGGTCATGGTCATGGACATGGTGTGGTTCCCAGAGGTTTTTGCGATTGCTTTTGCAAGAAGGCTATGGGGCCACAGAGGTGCGGTCAAAGAAAAAGGCCGCGGGGATAAACCCGCGGCCTTTGATGTCGTTGTCAGCTGTAAGCAGAGCTTACTTCTTGAACTGAGCAGCTTCTGTTGAGTCGCCAAGAGCTGTTGTGGAGCTTTCGCCGCCACCAGCTGCAATGGAGACCATGTCGAAGTAGCCAGTACCAACTTCGCGCTGGTGACGGGTGGCTGTGTAGCCATCCTTTTCAGAGGCGAATTCAGCCTGCTGCAGCTCGGAGTAGGCGCCCATGCCGCGATCCCGGTAACCGGACGCAAGCTGGAACATGCCGTGGTTGAGCTGGTGGAAGCCAGCGAGCGTAACGAACTGGTACTTGTAACCCATCGCTGCGATTTCCTGCTGGAAGGTCTCGATGGTGTCTTTGTCGAGATTGGCTTCCCAGTTGAAGGAAGGTGAGCAGTTGTAGGCCAGAAGCTGGTCCGGGTATTCCTTCTTGATGGCTTCGGCAAAGCGGCGCGCATCGTCGAGGTTTGGCTTGGAAGTTTCCCACCACAACAGATCAGCATAAGGAGCAAATGCCAGGCCACGCTTGATGCAGTGGTCAACGCCCATGCCTTCCTTGATGCGGAAGAAGCCTTCTGGTGTACGGCCGGCATCGAAGTCGATGAACTCGTGATCGCGTTCGTCGATGTCGGATGTGATCAGGTTGGCTGATTCAGCGTCCGTACGGGCCATGATCAGGGTCGGAACGCCCATGACGTCAGCGCCGAGGCGGGCTGCGTTGAGGTTACGTTCGTGCGCCTTTGTCGGGATCAGCACCTTGCCGCCCAGGTGGCCGCACTTCTTTTCAGATGCAAGCTGGTCTTCGTAGTGGACGCCAGCAGCGCCCGCTTCGATGTAGGCCTTCATGATTTCAAAGCAGTTGAGCGGGCCGCCGAAGCCGGCTTCCGCGTCAGCCACGATTGGCAGGAACCAGTCGCGCTTTGCGCCACCCTCTGAGTGTTCGATTTCGTCAGCACGCTTCAGGGTGCGGTTGATCTTGCGAGCAAGTTCCGGGCCTGAGTTGGCTGGGTACAGCGACTGGTCAGGGTAGGTCGTGCCGGCGGTGTTGTTGTCGGCTGCAACCTGCCAACCGGACAGGTAAATGGCCTTGAGGCCAGCACGGGCCATCTGCATGGCCTGGTTGCCGGAAAGGGCGCCCAGTGAGTGCACACGCTCTTCAGTGTGGATCAGGTCCCACAGCTTGTTGGCGCCACGTGTGGCGAGTGTGTGCTCGATGGGGAACGAGCCGCGCAGCTTTTCCACGTCTTCGACTGAGTAGTTGCGCTTGACGTTGTCAAAGCGGCCCTTGGGGGCTGATGGGATGATGTCAGAGAAGGTCTTGCTCATAAGACTGATCCTTCGGTTTCTTCGAGTTGTGCGCAGGCGCCAAGCCCCTCGCGGGAGCGGATACATGCGCGGTTGGAATTCATCGTCCGGCAGTCGCTCAGGGCGTGATCGCCCCAGAGCCGGTTTTAAGAGCCGGTTTCGTGCGCACATAAATGACAAAGGGGCCCCAAGAGTCCACAAGCTGAGGGAAACATTCGGGTGAACGTGTTGACAGATGTGTGGGGATAGTTTGTAAATCTGTTAAGTTTGTAAAGTATGAGGTCCCCATGGCCACAAAATCCACATTCGATGCGGGCAACCCGAAAAGCGCTGGAAATCCCTCGGGAAAACGGGCTCAGAAGGTCTTTGCGGGCCCCCGGGTTCGGCGGCTTCGGCGCGAACAGGGGCTGACTCAGGCGGCCATGGCAGAGCAACTGGGCATCTCTGCCAGCTACCTCAATCTGGTGGAACGCAACCAACGCCCAGTGAGCGCACAGCTGCTTTTGAAGTTGGCGGACGGTTTTGACCTGGATATCCGCGAACTGTCCGGCGACGACGAGGCGCGGGCCTTTGCCGAACTCAATGAAGTCTTTGCGGACCCATTGTTCCAGAATGCCGGTCTGTCGCGGCAGGACGTGCAAGATGTGGCGGCGGCCAGTCCGAGCGTGGCGGATGCCATCCGGTCGCTGTATCAGGCCTACCGGGAACAGCTGGCCGGGCAGGGTCTTGGGCTTGGGCCGGTGGCGCCGACGGACATCATCGCCGACCGGGACAAGAGCGACCATCTGGATGTGATGAAGTTCCCGGTGGAGGAAGTGCGCGACTACATTCACGCCAACCGCAACCATTTTGGTGAGTTGGATGACGCCGCCGAAGCGCTCTACGACTACCGCGAATTTGCACAGGACGAACTCTATATCGGGTTGCGGCGGCATCTGGATGAAGCTCATGGGCTGAGCGTCAAGGTGATGCCGGTGGAGGTGCTGGGGGCGACGACGCGCCGGTTTGACCGGCACAGCCGACGCATCCTTCTCTCCGAAGTGCTCGACGGCCCGGCACGGACATTTCAGCTCGCCTATCAGATTGCCTATCTGGAGCAGGCGGACCTGATCGAGCGGACGGTCAAGGCTTCGTCGCTTCAGGGCGAGGAGACGTTGCGGCTGGCGCGGATCAGCCTCGCCAACTATTTCGCGGCGGCATTGATCATGCCCTATTCGCGGTTTCATGCGGCAGCTGAAGACAGCGGCTATGACATCGAACTGCTGGCGCGGCGCTTCGGGACATCGTTTGAACAGACCTGCCACCGGCTGACCACGCTGCAGCGCGCCGGTGAGCGCGGCATTCCGTTCTTTCTCATTCGTGTGGATGGGGCGGGGAATGTATCCAAGCGCTTTGCAGCGGCGGGCTTTCACTTCTCGCGTTATGGCGGCACGTGTCCTCGCTGGAACCTGCATGATGCGTTTCGCACGCCGGGCAAGATCATCACACAGATCGTTCAGCTGCCCGACGACACGACGTATTTCTCCATTGCCCGCACGGTGCGGCGCCCGGGGGCAGGTGTGCTGGCGCCGGAGCAGGAATTGGCTGTTGGGCTTGGGTGTGAGATCAGCGAAGCGTCGCGGCTCAAATATGCGCGCGCCTATGACCTGCAGGCGTCAGAGGGCGTGACGCCGATCGGCGTCAACTGCCGGCTGTGCGAGCGGCCTGATTGCGCAGAGCGGGCGTTCCCGCCGATCAACCGCAAACTCATCGTGGATGAGCAGGCGCGCGGCCTGTCGAGTTTCACGTTTCAGAATGTGTAGTGGAGGCCTGGCGTTGCCATTCACCGTATCCCCGGGCTTGACCCGGGGTCCACTCGCAGTTGCTGCGGGCTGGGGGTGAGGCGAGTAGGCTCCGGGTCGAGCCCAGAGTGACGGCAACAAAAAGCCCCGGAGATGCCTCTCCGGGGCTTCTTTTGTTTCGATCAATGTGTGTCGGCTTTGGCCTAGTAGCCTTCCAGCTCCGCGTAGCGCTGGCTGTGGAAGGCGACGTTGCCGAAGGTGGCGTCCGCGACTCGGGCGCGCTTCAGAAAGAAGCCGATCTCATATTCGTCCGTCACACCAATGCCGCCATGCATCTGAACGGCTTCTGATGAGACTTCGTTGAAGGTGGCGCCGACGCGGGCCTTGGTCAGGGATGCTGACTGGGGCACGTCATTGCGGCGTTCATCGATGGCGTTGAGCGCATCCGCGACTACGGATTTGCAAAGCTCAAGCTCGCAGAACATTTTGGCAGCACGGTGCTTCAGGCCCTGGAAGGACCCGATGACAACGCCGAACTGCTTGCGCTCCTTGAGATAGTCCATGGTGCGCTCATAGGCTTCCTGCGCACTGCCGAGCATTTCTGCGGACAGGCCGATGCGGGAGCGGTCAAGCGCTTCGTCGAGAATGGCAAAGCCACCATCCACATTGCCCAGCACGTGGTCGTGGCCAACCTTCACGTCGTTGAAGGTGATTTCAGCAGCGTTGCGGCTGTCCACCATGGTGTGGCGGCTGCGGGAAATGCCGGCAGCATCAGCTTCCACGATGAAGAGCGTGATGCCGGTCTTGTCACCGGGCTCTGAATGGGTGCGGGCCGCCACGATCAGCTTGCCGGCCACATGGCCATCAAGCACGAAGGACTTGGTGCCGTTGATGGTGAAGCCGTCACCGTCCTTGGCGGCGGTTGTGGCGATCTTGGCAGGCGCATGATGCGCTCCTTCGTCCATGGCCATGGCCATGACGAGCGAGCCTGCAGCGATTTCAGGAAGAAGCGTCTTCTTCTGTTCTTCAGAGCCGCCGATCAGCAGCGCCGACGTGCACAGGAGGGACGTTGAGACCAGCGGGGACGCGGTCAGCGACCGGCCCGCTTCTTCAAGTACGAGGCCAAGACCGCGATAGCCAAAGCCGACGCCGCCATATTCTTCCGGGATCACGATGCCGGCAAAACCCATCTCGGCCATCTGTGACCAGAGATTGGTATCGAAGCCATTGTCATCCTTGCTGTCGCGCAGACGGCGCAGCTCGGTGACCGGTGATTTTTCGGCGATGAAGCCTTTGGCGCTGTCGCGCAGGATCTGCTGTTCTTCGTTGAGTACAAAGCTCATGAGCCTGTCTCCTTAATATGTATCGTGGCGCTTGAAAAATCCGGACCCTGATTAATCAGGAAGGCCCAGTACGCGCTTTGCAATGATGTTGAGCTGTACTTCCGACGTGCCGCCCTCAATGGAGTTGGCTTTCGAGCGAAGCCATGAGCGGGTGTTGTCGATCTCGTCAGCGGCATAGGTGTCGTCTGTTTCCCAGCCGAGCATCTTTGTGCCCATGCTTTCGATCAGCAGCTCATATTTCCGCTTGTTGAGTTCCGTGCCGAAATATTTGAACACGGAAGATGTGGCGCTCACATCGTTGGCGGCTTTCGCTTCTTCCTGTACGCGGCGCATGGTCAGGGCAAAGGCCTTCGAGTCCATGTTGTGCTGGGTGATGTGCTGACGGACGACGGGGTCTGCGACCTTGCCGTTGTCCTCGCCGAGATATTCCTTGGCAGCACCAGCAAGTGTCTGACCGGTGGCGCCGGAGAGCGCGCCGCCCAGCCCCATGCCTGAAATCATGGCCCGCTCGTGCTGAAGCAGACGCTTGGCGATGGTCCAGCCCTTGTTGAGTTCGCCAACGAGCTGCTCCGCGGGCACCTTTACGTCATCAAAGAAGGTTTCGCAGAAGGGCGAGTAGCCGGAGATCAGCTTGATCGGCTTGGTGGATACGCCCGGCGTTGTCATGTCGAACAGCAGGAAGGAGATGCCGTCATGCTTTACGGTCTTGTCTGTGCGCACGAGGCAGAAAATCCAGTCGGCTTTGTCCGCGTAGGAGGTCCACACCTTCTGGCCGTTCACCGTATAGGTTTCGCCATCAAGGACGGCACTCGTCTGAAGGCCTGCAAGGTCTGAACCGGCACCGGGTTCGGAGTAGCCCTGACACCAGCGGATTTCACCGCGGACGATTTCAGGGATGAAGCGCTGCTTCTGCTCTTCGCTGGCAAACTCAAGGAGTGCCGGCCCAAGCATCCAGAGGCCGAAAGAGCTCAGTGGCGAGCGTGCCTTGATGCGGCGCAGTTCCTGCTGCAGCACCATGTTTTCTTCTTTGGAGAGACCGCCGCCGCCATAGGCTGCGGGCCATGTGGGGGCTGTCCAGCCCTTGGCGCCCATGGCATCGAGCCACTGTTTGGACTCCGGGTTCTTGTAGGTCTCATTGCGTCCGCCCCAGACCACTTCATCATCCGGCATCGGTGTGCGCATGGAAGGGGGGCAGTTTTCTTCAAGCCAGGCTTGAACGTCTTTACGGAAGGCTTCGAGATCGGCCATGGGTCTCTCCCTGACAGGGTCAACTTATGTGTGATTTTCTGTCAGGGAATATAAAGGGATGGCGCGACAAGGCGAGTCCTGAATCCGCAACTTTGTTTTGCCTTAAAGGGCCAAAATCAGAAGCGTGGTGGAGGCCGTCCGAAGCGGTCACCATTTGGCGGGCCGTCCGGCCGTGACCCGCGGTTTCCGCCGGGTCCGCCTCGGTCGCCGGGGCCCGATTGGGGGCCAGGGCGCATGCTGGTGAAGCTGCTGGACGGGGTGCCCGCAAAGCATCGCGGGATGACCGGCCAATCGGCGGTCAGAAAATACGCATATGTGCCGTTGGGGAAGTCCGGGGTCACGGCAAACGTGCCGTTGCATTCATCGAGGGTCCCGTGGCCTTCCATATATGCATAGTCCGCCACAAAGGTGCCGTCGTAGTAGCCGCCGGGCGTTTCAATGGTTCCCTGCCGCCCGCCACCTGGACCCTGCCGATTGCCTTCCACGGGTTGGCGCACGCCGTCCTTCAGCGTGTAGCTGGAGCGGTGCTCAATGATGGGGGAGGTCGGGTCTTTGGGATTGCCGTAGCCATATTTGGCGTAGATAGGAAACCCGTCTGCTGCCCAGCCAACAATGGCGGAGTGACTGGCGCTGCCCACGGCGAGCCGGGTCATCAGGCCAGTTGGAAGACCGTGATAGTGATAGGCACCGGTCGGTTGAACGTGCGCGTTGTTGGCATCCACACCCAGCCTGATTGCACCGGACAAGGGCTCGTACTGCCATGGCCCGCGTTGACCTTTGTACCATTCAGCTGCCCCCGGATCGAAAACCACACCACTGACAGCAATGCCGAAGGGGATGCCCTGTGCAGACGTTGTGCGACCGGCTTTTGTCGGGGTTGCGTCCAGCACGAACTCATAGCGCTGGGCGCTGATGCGGTGAGGGTTACCGGAATTCGGGAAGTCACCGACGTGATGGTCAGGAATGCCGTTGGCACTGATGATCCGCTCGTCGCCCACAACCTGCATGGAAAAACTGCTTGTGCCGGGGGGGATGGCTGTGGCGGGCTGCCGGTCCAGGGTGCCGTCCGACTGAAGAATGGTGTGGGAGCGTGCCTGAGGGCGCATCTGTGCCATGGCGGTTGCGGCAATGCCGAGAACCAGAATGGCTGTGACTGCTGGAACGAGGCTGGTGGAGGGCCGCAATACGCTTTTCATCTTGAGTGCCTTTGACCGTGAGTTCGCAGTTTACCGCTATTCAACGTCAGCGGGCGGGTCATTCCGTCGCAATTTGTCAGCGACTAGCCAACAACCAGAAGCGTGATGCCGATGGCTACCAGAATGGCTGCCAGAATACGGCGGCCTGCAAAGGGTTCCTTCATCAACACAGCCCCGGCCAGTGCTGCGAAAATTGCACTGGTTTCGCGGGTTGCTGCCACGGTCGCGATGGGCAGGTGCGTCATGGCCCAGAGGGCGATGAGGAATGAAAAGACGCTGCCAAAGCCAAGCAGTACGTTTCGCCTGGCCACAGGGTTGGCGGCGTAGGCGGCGATAAATCCACGCCTGCGCACACAGGCAAAGGCAATGAAGGGCACACAGGTGAGCAATTCAAGCCAGGCTGAATATCCCAGAATGGTTCCCGCATCGCGCACGCCAATGCCGCCCAGAAACGAGTTTGCTGCAATCGTAAGTCCGGTGATGAGCGCATAGGCGACAGCGCGCAGGTTTTGCTGAAACGCGCCGGACCCGGCAATCACGATGCCAAGGGACACAACAACGACTCCTGCCAGACCAATGGAGCCGGGGGTCTCGTTGATAAACAGAAAGGCTGCGAGTGCCACCAGCAAAGGGGCAGATCCTCTGGCGATCGGGTAGACCTGAGAGATATCGCCGTGCTTGTAGGATGAAATGAGGAAGCCGTAATAGGCCATGTACACGATTGCGCTGGCGATCAATGGCGGCCATGAGGCTGCGGCAGGCATTGGGGTCAGCGGAATTACAACCGCTGCGAACAGGACGCCGGACACCCGGATCGCCGCCATGTCCAGTACCCGGTCCGTGCCGGTTTTGAGGGCGACGTTCCATGTGGCGTGGAGGAGCGCGGTCAGCAGCAGGATTATGATGATGGTTGTGTCGGCCATGGTGGCGCGACGTTACACATCCGTGTGCGGACTGACATCTGCAAATTGAGCAGGGCAGGTGTTAGCCAAGCACCAGCAGCGTGATGCCAATCGTCACGAAGCCCGCGGCGATGATGCGGCGGCCGGCAAAAGGTTCTTTCATCAGGATCGTTCCGGCGAGGGCCGCAAAAATGGCACTGGTTTCGCGGGTGGCTGTCACGGTTGCGAGAGGGAGCAGGGTCATGGCCCACAGGACAATGAGGTAGGACAGGACGCTGCCAAAGCCGAGCACGAGATTGCGGTAGGCCACCTTGCTGGACACGTAGGGCACAACGAAGTGCCTCCTGCGGACAAGGGCAAAGGCAATAAACGGCGCGCAGGAGAGCAGCTCCAGCCACGCCGCATAGCCGAGCACCGTGCCGGACTCGCGGACGCCGAGGCCACCGAGCAGGGAGTAGGACGCAATCGACAGGCCGGTCAGAAGGGCAAAGCCAATGGCGTGCAGGTTTTCACGAAAGGCGCCGGTCCCCGCCACGATGATGCCGATGGAGATAACGATGACACCGGCAAGGCCGACAGGTGTTGGTGTTTCGCTGATGGTGAGATAGGCGGCGAGAGCCACAAGCAGGGGGGCGGACCCTCGGGCGATCGGATAGACCTGACTGAGGTCACCGCGCTGATAGGACGAGATGAGGCATGCATAATAAAACATGTGCGCCACGGCACTGGCGATAAGGAAGGGCCAGGCTTCCGGTGCAGGCATGGGCGCAAGTGGAATGACAATCGCCGCGAATACGATGCCCGACATGCGCATGGCCGCCATATCCAGCACCCGGTCAGCACCGGTCTTGAGGGCGGCGTTCCATGTGGCGTGCATGATCGCTGTCAGCAACAGGATCGCGATGATGGTCGTGTCACTCATGGTGCAGGGACGCTACACGGTGGTGTGCGGAACAACATCCCTCATTTGCGCAAGGCCGCTGCCTTAAGCTGCAACACCGTTGCCGCGTATCATCACCCGATCAGGCGTCTCGCCCTTGGCAAGCTTGTCCAGATTGGAGGCGATGGAGATCATCCGGCGGTAGTCCGCATTGTCGGAATGAGCGGAGCAGTGCGGCGTCACCATCACATTCTCAAGGTCCGTAAACGGGTAGGCGGAAGGCGATGGGTCTTCGGGTGTCTCGCCGGGCGCAAGGCCGCGGGCGGGATAGCGGTACCAGGTATCGATGATGGCACCGGCAATCTGTTTCTTTTTCAGCGCCTGGTAAAACGGTTCTTCCTGAATGACTTCGCCGCGGGCCACGTTGATGACGACAGCTGTGTCCTTCATGGCGGCCAACTCATCGGGGCCGATCATGCCACGGGTGGCATCGTTGAGGTCGCAGGCAAGGACGACATAGTCGCTTTCCCTGAGCAGCGTCATGAGGGCGTCTGGATCATCAGCCGTTGATCCGAGCCAGTCGAGTTCCGGCGGGCAGGGCATGGCGGAACGTTTCAGACCCATGGTTCGCATGCTGAAGGCCTTGGCGCGTCTGGCCGTCTCTTCTCCGATGCCGCCATAGCCGACAATGCCAACGGTCTTGTTCCAGATTTCGCCGTGTTTGGAGGTCGGGTCTTTGGACGAGCCGGAAAAATGCCAACTGCCGGACCGGAAGTCCGGATCCATTACACGGAAGCGGATTTCCCACTCCAGCATCGCGCCGATGGTGTACTCGGCCATGGTGATTTCATGGCCGCTGCAGCCCGCCGCGACGGCCTGTGGCGGAAGCAGTTCCGGCGAGAGCCAGTCTGTGCCGGCAAAGGGAATTTGCAGCATGCGCAGATTGGGGCTGGCCTTGAGGCTGGAGAAGAAGGCGCCAACAAAAAGCGTGTCCACGCCGGGGACAACCACATCCGCCTCTGCCAGCAATGCTGCCAGAGCTGGCTCGCCGTCGTCGGCGGTCCAGGTGCGGATGTCCCAGTCGGTGGTCAGTCGGTTTTCAATCTGGTCGCGCACCTCACCGGGTCTGGTTGTTGCCATGGACCCGGTGAGGGCGAGGATCGGCTTTTTGTCAGCTGGCAATGCCTAGCTCCTGTTTGGCGAAACTTGTTGCGCCCTTGTAGTCCGCTTTGCCGTTTGGTGCACGGAAGGCATCGGCTGCCACGAGCACGCGCTTGGGTGCCTTGTAGTGGGCCAGGTTGTCCTTCACATGGGCAATCAGTGCTGCTTCGTCAGCGGACTCGCCTGAGGCCATGGT
This sequence comes from Candidatus Phaeomarinobacter ectocarpi, assembly GCF_000689395.1. Classification (GTDB taxonomy): domain Bacteria; phylum Pseudomonadota; class Alphaproteobacteria; order CGMCC-115125; family CGMCC-115125; genus Pyruvatibacter; species Pyruvatibacter ectocarpi. The sequence goes on along the minus strand of NZ_HG966617.1, from coordinate 2,268,573 downwards.
GATGACGCCGGTGATGGCCTGACCCCATTTATCATCCGGCAGGCCAACCACAAGTGCGTCTTCGACGGCGGGGTGCGTCTTGAGCGCTTCTTCGACTTCTTCGGGGTAGACCTTTTCGCCGCCGGTGTTGATGCAGACCGAGCCACGTCCCAGCAGGGTCAGGGTGCCGTCTTCTTCCACGGTGCAGAAATCGCCGGGGATCGAGTAGCGCATGCCGTTGATGGTGCGGAAGGTTTTGGCCGTCTTTTCCTCGTCCTTGTAGTAGCCAAGGGGAATGGGCTGGGCGACGGCGATGACACCGGATTTGCCGGAGCCGGGCTGCACTTCCTGATCGTTTTCATCAAACACCTTGCAGCGTTCGCCGATCTGGAACTTGGCGGTTTTGACTTCGCCGTCGGCGGTAAAGATCGAGCTACCAAAACCGATGCCTTCCGAGGAGCCAAAGCTGTCCATCAACATGGCTTGAGGCATGTGCGGAATCATGTCGCGCTTTACTTCGAGGGACCACATGACGCCGGAGGAAATGATGCTGACCAGCGACGACAGATCGTATTTGCCGGGTTCATCTTCCAACGCCTTGAGCATGGGCTTGGCGAAGGTGTCACCGACGATGGCGATCTGCTCGACCTTGTAATCGTTCACGGCCTTCCAGATGGCGTGGGGATCAAGGTTCTCGTTGTCGAGCGTGACGATGCAGCCGCCATTCATCATGTTGCCGATGGCAGTAAAGAGGCCGGTGCCGTGCATCATGGGGCAGGCGGGAATGAACGGGCCGGCGCCGGTGCCGGTTTCCTTGATGGCCGCAGCAAGCGCCTCAAGGGTTTCGGGTACTTCTCCCAAGGCCCGCAGGGCATAGAGCTGGGCTTCGCGCAGATCATCTGCGGGCCACATCACGCCTTTGGGCATGCCGGTGGTGCCGCCGGTGTACAGGAACAGCTGATCGTCGCCGGAGCGTTCGATGCCCAGGGCGCCGCCATTGCCGATCTTGGTGAGGTCTTCGTAGCGGTCTGCGAAATCATTGGCCGGTGTGCCTGCCGTTACTTCGAGGAAGGTGCCGACCTTGCCGAGGCGCTGTTTAAGTTCTGCAATATTGTCGGCAAACTCTTCGCCATAGACGATGGTCTGGGCGTCGGAGTTGTCGAAGATGTAATGCAGCTCGTCGGGCTGGTAGCGGTAGTTGACGTTGACGTGGGTGAGGCGCGCCTTGAAGCAGGCGGCCAGCAGCTCGGCATATTCGGAGCGGTTGCGCATGTAGAACGCGACTTTGTCCCCGGGCTTGGCGCCGCGCTCGATCAGCTGGCGGGCAAGGTTGTTCGAGCGGGCGTCAAACTCTGCCCAGGACTTGATCTGGGCCGTGCCGTCTTTTGCAATATGGATGAGGGCCGGTTTGTCGCCCGGCAGTACCGGGGCAATGGTGTCGAGAATGTCGCCGAAATTCCAGGCCATGGTCGTCTCCCTGAATATGTTTAGCCCGCATCACCCTGTGTATGGAAAAGGCGCACCTCGTTGAGCGGGTGCCTCTCTTGCTGTGCGGGAGATAATGGTCTTTTCGGGAGCTACTATACCGCTGGAATCTCCTGCGTCATCTCTGGTTTGGCCTCTTGTGTGGCCTTGGGGGTCAGCTTTGTGACCGCATTTGGGCGGTCAGGCGCACGCCGATGCGGAGCAGCATGGCGGCCGCAAACAGGCTGGACCCGAAAATACCGGTCCAGATGCTTTCGGGGTCTTCCAGACGGCCCGCATAGCTTTGGGCAAAAATGATCCAGATGTAGATCATGCCGACCATATGCAGGCGGTGCCACCACGGACCAAGGGTGCGCTGCGACCAGTTGTTGGACGTCGCCGCCATCGCCACGATCAGCACATAGGCCAGGCCGCCCCCCAGGATGGTGATGAGGGAGGGGTCTTCAGGACTGACAATAAAAAAGGTTGTCAGGGCCCCCAGGTGAATGATGTGGGCGAGGGCAAAGCCGAGCCCCCAATAGCGCCTGTTGCGCATGAAGGGCGCGATCCAGCCGGCCCTGAAACCGCGCCAGATGGGGCCGGTCACAAACACCAGCAAGAAGACCACCGCCGCGACACGTGCCGTATAGCGCGTGGCGAGCCGCCAACCATCCAGCGCTGTGTCACCGGTTGAGAGGCCGAAGGCCACGGCTGACAAGGCTGCAAAGCCGGCCAACAGAAGGGGCACCACAGGCCGTGCGGCGAATGGCAGGCGTGCGCGTTGCGACCGGGCGGTGGCAACCGGTTGGACTGCTGGCTGGATGTCAGACATGGAGAGCACTTTCGCGGTTTGCGCTACCAGTTTCATACAGGCTGTATGAAACTGGTAGCGCAAAACCCAAAATCATACAAGGTGTATGATACTGACTGTATGATAAGACAGGCTCCATGAGTTCTCCCAAAAAAGCACCTGCCCAGAAACCATCGGACAATCGTCGCAAGCTGCTCGATGCAGCGCGCGAGATCATGACGGCTAAGGGCTACGCTGAAACCGGCACCGAAGAGATTGTGGCTCGCGCCGGTGTCACCCGCGGTGCGCTCTATTATCAATTCGCTGACAAGCAGGATCTGTTTCTGGCCCTGTGCCGGGAGCTGGCTGAGGCGCTTGGCCTGCGTGTGTTTGAAGAAACCATGGCGCGGATCACCAATGACCGCGAAGACCTGGCCGTTGGCCTTGAAATGATGCTGGACGCGTTTCTGGAACCGGATATTCAGCGGCTGCTGTTGCGAGACGGGCCTGCCGTGCTGGGCTTCGATACCTGGAAAGGTCTGGTTGAACCGGTCAATCGTGTGCTGGTGGAGCATGCTCTTCAGCATCTGCTCGATGACGGCACGCTGGCCCCCCAACCGCTGGAGCCGATTGCGGTGGTGATGTCCGGTGCGATGATCCAGGCCGGGCAGGCGATTGCTTCGTCGCCGGACCCCAAGGCTGCACGCGAGGCCTACGGTCAGGCGCTCTCCACAATGGTGGCAGGTATCATGTCCGGGAGTGCTGCGGCGTCAGCAAAATGACCTGGCTTCTGCGGCCGGCACCAGAGCAATCTCCACGGCCAAATCCAGAATGTTGGAGGTCATGTCCGCTTCGCCCTTGCAGGATTCAGGCAGGACGGAGAACGCCACCTGTTCGTGCAGGTTGGCAGAAAGATCATCCGTGTTGAACGGTGTTGCCGCCATGCGGGCAACGGTGGCCTTGAAGTCTCCGGTATAGCGGATCGCCGTGTTGGCAAACATGCGTGGGTGATAGGCATCTCCGACCTTGTGGATGATGCCGTTGAGTTCCGTGGCATTGATCCCAACGATCTGGCGTTTGCCGTCGAGGGTCATCACCAGGGGGCCACCGGACCAGCCGGGGATCATGTCGCAATTGTGGTTCAGCTCGCCTTGCGAAAAGAAACCGTGATGCCAATGCAGTTTTGGGACCGGCGCGCAATTTTCCGAGATGAGCATGCGGGGGCGCTCACCGTTTTTGCCAACCAGAGAATAGCGGGCACCGGCCTCTTCAAGGGACAGGAGGTCATCTTCCGTCAGGGTTGCCAGCGGCAAGGCGCCGTGGGTATCCGACAGGCGACCGGAGACGATTGCGACGGCCCAGTCATGATGAAAGGCGCGACCTGGTGCCAGAGTGCCAAGGGCCACATGCAGCAAGGGTGTTGCCGCCTCGCGGTCGCCGCCCGGCAGGAAATCACAGCGGGTTTCCATGACACCGCCGCGCCCTCTGAAGGTGTGGGCCACGGTTACCACCAACTCATAGTCCCGGTCATCGGGCAGGGCGTCGTGGGAAATGATGGTGCCGATTGGCAGGCGGGTTGAATTGGCGCAGGCAATTTGCCCGACCGCGTCAAATCCATCTTCTGCCGTCAATGGACGGCGGTCGTCGTGATCGAACACATTTGCGTAGGCGCCTGGCGTGACGAACATGCTGACCAGAAGGGCAGTCGAGAAAAACCTGGTGATGGATCGATGCTTAGATCGTGGGAATACGTAGCCGGTGAGCGTCTCGCTCATCCAGCCCTGACAAAAAACCGCAAACACGCCGTGCTGCCGTTTCATTCGCTGCCCTGTGCCCAATCAGATCATGTCTGCTTGCGTCTGCGCATGCATGGTCGATGAGTCTGGCATGGAGTTGCCGGACCCGCAACTTGCATAGCGGAGCAGAAATTGGCGCTACCCGAAGGGGCAATGGAATACTTTAGGCGCCAATCAACTTCTTTTTGTCGCGCATCGCCGTTTCGAGTGCATCCACATGGTGCATCAGGTCGGCGAATTCCGCGTCGTTGAACAAATGTTGAACTGCGGCCAGCTGAACACAAATGTGACGCAGGCCAGCTTCGCAGTCTTCAAAATTTCGCTTGAGCTTTGTAGCGTCCTTTCTGGACGCTTTTGAAGTATTTTTCTCAGGCATACTGGGACAACTCATCCTGTGGTCCGTTTAAAATCAATTTTGAGATCGGACTGCATCAATACTGGCGCAGCGCCGTTCCCGCTTATTGGTGGTCGATACTGAATTCCGAAATTGCAATCAAAGGTTAAAAGTAAAAACGGGTTTCAATTAATAGGTGTGTCGAAGGCTACACCGTTTGATGTCGTTTAAAAGGACACGTCGGCACTTTTTTTACGGTATGGGCACAGTTTTGAATTTGGACTGACACACGCTAAAAGGCGGCACATTCAAGGTGCCGCCTTTCAATAACTTCTGCATGAGACTCAACGCATCCCAGGCTGGTGCTATTCAGCGGCCACCGTCGAATTTGGTGACACAAACTTGCCGCCATTGATGCCGAGCAGGAATTTGATGCCGTCTTCAGCGATTTCGTCGCCAACCATACGGTCGCCCTCCTGCTGCAATTCCTTGATATTCACAAAGGCTGCATAGTTTGATGCCGTACGATCCGTGATGATGCCTGCGTTGAGAAGTGTCTTGATCAGAACACGGAAAATGTTTTCCTGCTCTTTCATGTCTTCCTGAATGTTTTCGTCGGTCAGGGCTTCCATGAAAGCGCCCTGTACCCACTCCCAGTCGAGGCCGACTTCGGCGTAGATGTGCTTCTTCTGCTCGGGTGATCCCAGATTGTAGAGCAGGACCTGGAACACTTCCCATGCCCAGTCTTCAATCTGGTCGCGTTCTGCTGCGGGTACGTTTGGTACTGTGCGATCTGCCCAGATCTTGCCGAACTTATGGTGGAACGCTTCGTCCGTCATGGTGAGCTGCATGAGTTTCACCAGCAGAGGGTCACGGCCCCAGCGGTAGAAGGAGGCAAAGGCGCCCATGGCGAGGCCTTCAACCATCATCTGCATGCCGACGATCTTCTTCCAGACCAAGGGCGAGTTCACGAGTTCTACCAGCAGGTTCTGCAACGCCGGGCCACAGGCTACCGGCTTGCCCCAGCGGGCCTTGATGTAGTTGGAAAAGCCGGTGACGTGACGGGCTTCTTCACGGGTCTGGTTGGCAGCGTATTCCTGCGCGCCAGGGTCCTTGAGGATGTGGCAGAGCGATGCTGACAGAGAGAGTGCACCTGCTTCACCATGCAGAATGGACGACAGGCTCCACTGGGTGTCGAGGTTGACCAGTTTGATCTTCTGCTTTTCGTCCAGCTTGTCGCCAATCGCGGTGCGCAACTCAAAGCTTTGTTCCGGATCGAACAGGAATTCCTTTTCCATATCGAACGGTGCTGAGAAGTCGATGTAACGGGTGTCCATCGGGTCCCAGAAATGGTCATGAGTTGCTGAAATGATCTTGTCGAAAGCATCAGACCGGCTGCCATACCGATCGACTTCAATCATGGCTGCGAAATCATCCGGCGCGACTGCTTCATAGGCCGCATCAACGGTAAATTTCGTCTGGTCGTTGGCAGAATTGCTCACTCTCGTGTCCTCCAAGGGCAATGCTGGCGGACTGCGCCAGCGCAGCGTCACGGGGACCGTTCGTCCAGTCCCACTTTTTCACATAGGTATGAGCTTACGCAGCTACGAGAGTTTTGTGAAGAAGATGACGCAGCGTCATAAATGGCGGAAACGCTTGCCATTGGTAGCTGCCTTACTTGGTCATGAGGTCACAGGAGCAATTCTTGGGGCATGCAGCGTCGAGTTCCTTCTTGCGTAGAGCACACAGGCTTTCAATCAGATATTGCCCAAGGGCTGAGCTGGCACCGTCGTCCTGAGACGCCCGTCTTAGGGATGAGGCGTGGAGCCAGACGATGTTTGCCCTGGGTGTCAGTCCGGCTGCGCGGACGTCCTCGATGTAGCTGCAAAGTGCGTCGGCAACACCGGCGAGGACGGTTTTGCCGCATGTGCCGCACAGGCCGCGCAGGTCATGGGCTCTGAAATAGATGTCATCGATATGATCAGCGGCGTACTCGCCCTGGCCATCCACCATGATCCACAGTTGATCAACGGCTTCGCGGATGCCGATCAAAGCCTCATCCACGGCTGCGACTGACGCGTTTGCCGCTCTGCTTGCCATGTCTGCGGGTAGGTGGTTCGGCATTTTCCCGCCGACGAGACGGGCAAGGCGGGTGCTCGGTTTGATGAATTCGACTGGCATCAGATGCTCCCGATCTGGTGGGTGTTGCGTGTGCCGCTGCCGGGAATACTCAGAACACCTGCCGACTGTTGATAGTCAGCCAGGGAATGTCGCTGGGCTTTGCGTTGCTGGCCCATGCTCCCTGATTCAACGAGGGTCGGCGGGCCGATGCGCTGATCGGATTCGCGGCGGTAGGGGCCTGTGAAATTCGGGCTGACACGGCGTCTGCGATTGGGTCCGAAATAGGTTGGTGTACGGACAAAGGGGCGCGGCTTTGAAATGACCTGGTTGATCCGGGAATACAGACCTGCGGGCGTCACCGGCTTTGCCAGATACTCGTTCACGCCTACGTCGCGGGCGCGCTCAACACTTGCCCGGTTGTGGTAACCGGTGACCATGATGATGGGGACCAGTGGATTGGGACTGTCCGCTGCCGTGCGAACCAGGTGTACAAAGTCAAAACCGTCGAGGGGCTGCATCGCCGCATCGGTGATGATGATGTCGGGGGGAAAGTCACGCATGAGCTCAAAGGCTTCCGAGCCGTCCGCCGCCATTTGTATTTGCTCAAACTCCATGGCGCGCAGGATGGCGCTGTAGAGATTGCGCATGAACAGATTGTCCTCGACGATGAGGAGATGAATTCGGTCAAAACGCAATTCAGACATGTGTGTCGACCCCCCAGGGCGAGCAGTTTCAGGTCCAGTTGCGTTCAGCCTACGAAACACACGTTAAAAGTGTATTAGGTAGAATAGACAGATTTTCCTGCCGCAGAGTGGCTGAAAACCGCACTTCTAGCGTCTTGGGGGTTGTACTCTGGCGGCCATAAGGGCCGCATCGACCTCGAAGCGGGCGGCAAAGGCGCTGGTCTGCTGGATAGCTGCTGACAAGGCGCGGGCAATGGTCTCGCGTTCCTGCGCCGTTGCAAACGCCATCTCCGGCGGCGGCAGATCTATGCCACTGGGATTATCGGTTGAGGACACTGAGGCGTTGACACCTGGGATGATGGCCTTGGCGCGGCCCGTTCCATCAAGGGGCACTTCCAGTTGTCCGCCCAGCCCATCGAGCAAATTGGTCCGCCCGGCATAAGCGGTGCTGGCGATGCGGGTGATGTCGTCACGCAGCTCGTCATAGCGTTCCGCCAGCAGGGCCCGCGTTCCATTGTCCTCGTCGGGCCGGCCACCTACCTCCCCGGCAGCAGGCGTGTCGGCGGCGTCAAGGAGTTCCTGGGCATCTGTCAGTCTGTGGGTGATGGCATCCAGCGACAGGACGGCAGCTTCCAGGGTCTCAATGGCTGCAATGGCGGCAGCCAGATGAGGGGCACGGACCTTTTGGTCGTGGGGTGTGGACTTGAGACGTATGAGGGCCTTGCGCCCCTTAGCCAGGGCAAGATGGCGATCCGCCTTGCGCCGCCTGTGAGCCGCCTTGGGATTGGCGAACTCCTCCAGCGCCTCGAAGGCGGTTCGGGCGAGGCCGGACGGGGATCGTTCAAGAGCAATCATACGGATTAGCCTATGACTGCCCTGTTAGGGCCCTGCTAAGCTGCTTGCCTACATTCGATCGAATTATCGATCATATTTGAATCATGTCGGGCGCTATTCCCATGAAGGGGCCCGATGGCAGCGGGGTAGAGCTTTGGCGGGCGTCATGAAGAACCGGTTTGTACGGCCTGTCGTCCATTTCGCGTTGAAGCTGGCCTATGCCGCCTGGAAGGCCTACGCCGCCATTTTTCGGCCGGTGACCCTTGGGGTACGGGCGCTGGTGCTGAACGATCAGGGCCATGTGCTGTTGATCCGTCACACCTATGCACCGGGCTGGTTCATGCCCGGCGGCGGCGTGGGGCGCGATGAAACGCTGGAGGCGGCAACCGCCCGAGAACTCTACGAAGAAGCCGGCATCCGCGCGATCGGCGACATGAACCTTGTGGGTGCCTATGCGAACTTCCTGCAGCTCAAGTCTGACCACGTGATTGTCTATGAGGTTCCCAAGTGGGAAGAGGCGGGGGATGCCCCCCATGCGGATTTCGAAATTGCCGAAGCAGGTTTCTTTCCGCCGGATGCCCTGCCGGAGGGCACGACGCCGGGCACGCGTCAGCGGCTGGACGAGTATTTCTCCAACCGCCGACCCACGACCTATTGGTAGTTCACCCTAATTGGCGGCATGCACTGGCGGACGGCGATGTGCCCATGGCTGCGCGCGTTCAAGCTGGCCTGCGAGCTGGAACAGTGTCGCTTCATTCCCGAAGGGACCGGTGAACATCATGCCGACCGGCAGTCCGTCATCGGTCCAGTGCATCGGAACCGACATGGACGGCTGGCCCGTCATGTTGAACAGACCGGCGAACGGCATGTAGCGGGCGTTGATGTCGATGTATGCGCCAATGTCGTCCCCATCCATGTTGACGGTGCCGAGAGGGACCGGCGGCAGGGCGAGGGTCGGCGACAGCAGCACATCATAGTCGTTCATGAAGGCTGCGACCTGACGGCTGAACTGGTGGATGAGCAGGGTGCCGCGCGCGACATCCGTGCCGCTCAGGCTGCGCCCGTTTTCAGCGATGGCCCAGGTGATGTTTTCAACCTCCTGCTGAGCGACCGGACGCCCGAGTGCCTCGCCGCGCATGTCCAGTGCCAGGGCCGTGCTGCTGGCGATCAGGCCAATCTGCGCGACGGTCATGTCATTGGGGTCTATGGCGGGTGCGGCCTGCGTCACGGTGTGGCCGAGAGACTCAAGCAGTTTTACGGTTGCTTCAAGACCGGCACTGACGGCGGCATCCGCGCTGTTGCCATTGGGGCCTGTGTCCGTCACCGCAATGCGCAGCGGGCGCGGTTCGATGCTGACTTCATCCAGGAAGGGCCGCTTTGGCTCCGGGCAGGAATAGGGGTCGCCGGGTGCAGGGCCTGCCGTGGCATCCAGAAGCGCTGCGTTGTCACGCACGGTGCGGCTGACCGCATGGCTTGCGGACATGCCGCCCCAGCCTTCGCCGCGATCCGGTCCCAGCGGTGTGCGGGCGCGTGAGGGTTTCATGCCGAAGAGACCGCAGGCAGATGCAGGAATGCGGATCGACCCGCCACCGTCTGATGCGTTGGCGAGAGGTAGCACACCGGCGGCAACGGCTGCTGCTGCACCACCCGACGAGCCGCCGGGAGAATGGTCCGTGTTCCAGGGATTGTGCGTTGGCCCGTACAGGCGGGGTTCTGTTGTTCCGGCCAGGCCGAACTCAGGCGAGTTGGTTTTGCCGAAGATGACAAGGCCTGCTTCCTTGTAGCGTTCGGTCAGGGTTGAATCATGGTCCGCCACATTGTCCTTGAAGGCGCCGGAGCCAAAACTCGTCACCGTGCCCTTCATCAGCAGGTGCAGATCCTTAAGCAAAAACGGCACGCCCTTGAAGGGACCGTCCGGCAGACCTGAATCAATGGCGGAGCGTGCTTCGTCATAATGTTTCAGGGGCACGGAGTTGAGTGTGCCGTCGACTTTTTCCAGTCGTGAGATGGCTTCATCCAGCAATTCTGTGGGCGTCACTTCCTTTTTGGCGACAAGCTCTGCCAGGCCCAAAGCGTCGTAGTCGTCATATTCCTTGAAGCCCGTCATAAAATTCTCTCCCTGCATTGCTATGAATTGCTGCTTGGGCGCATCTTACCGGGACATTTTGGTATGAGTCACGGTAACCACGCTTCAATGCCTCCATGGGCAGAATGGCGATCGGTCAGAAAAAAGACGGCGGGCTGGGTAGAATATGTTGATGAGTTATGTGCTGGTTCTCGGCGGACTGACGTTGCTGGCGGTCGGCGGTGAAGCCTTGATCCGAGGGGCCGTGGCCCTGGCGGAACGTCTGTCCATCTCACCTGTTTTCGTTGGCCTTACGGTGGTGGCCCTTGGCACCTCTGCGCCGGAACTGACCGTGGCCATCAATGCGTCACTGGCTGGCACGCCGGACATTGCTGTGGGCAGTGTCATCGGCTCCAACATTTCCAACATATTTCTCGTGCTTGCTGTGACGGCGCTTATTCAGCCGATCGTCTGTGAACCGCGCATGGTGTTTCGCGATGGCATGTTCCTGCTGGCCGTCAGCTTCGGCATTGCGATGGTGGCGCTTACGGGCGTCATCACAGCCGGGCAGGGCGGGGCCATGCTGGTGCTTCTGGTGCTGTATCTCGCCTATAGCTACTGGTCGGAAGTCGTGCGCAAGGCGCCCTCGGCGGAACGTCGCCAGGCGGAGGTGCAGGAATATGACGGCATCCCGCCCAAATTCATTTTTGCCATCCCCGCGATCCTCGCGGGTCTTGTTGGCGTGATTTTCGGAGCGGACTTTCTGGTGGAAGGTGCGTCAGACATTGCCCGTGCGGCGGGCGTTTCAGAGGCCGTGATCGGCCTGTCGCTGGTGGCGGTGGGGACGTCCCTGCCGGAGTTGGCCGTGTCTGCGCTGGCTGCCTTTCGTGGTCATGCGGGCGTTGCTGTTGGCAATGTCATCGGGTCCAACATCTCCAACCTGCTGCTCATTCTGGGCACAACAGCTGTGCTGGGCGGCGCGCCGGTGGCGGAGCAGATCGGCCGCTATGACGTCTGGATTATGGTCGCGGCCACGGCCATCATGGTGCCGGTGATGGTCAGCGGGATGCGGATCAGCCGGGGTGAGGGCATGGCGTTCCTTGGTGCCTATGTCCTTTACATCGTGTCGTTGTTCACCGGCGTACCGGCCATGATCATGAGCGTGCTTTACGGCTGAGGGTGACCTCAGCGCCTGCACTGCAACCGCCCTCAAAAGACCAAGTGCACGCCGCATTTCTGCCCGGAAGCGATGGGAGAGTTCTCTCGCTGCGAAGGGGATCCTACCTAGTAGGAGACACAGTAATGAGTTTGTGCAGCAAGGGTGCCACGCACACATCAATCATCGCTTCAGTTGCCATCATCGGTGGACTGGCTCTTGGAGGCGCTGCCTATGCGGCCTCTCCGGACGGCGACGAGGGTGCGTCTGGCAAACATGAATTTGCGTCACCGGAAACAATCGCCAGCATCTGGGGCGACGACGAGGCTGAGACTGACGCCACGGATGATGCCACCGAAACGTTGCCGGACGTCGGTGAGCCCGGTGCGCAGGGTGATGTTGATCCTGAAACCTATGATGATCCCCACAGCAGTAGCGGCGAAGCGGAAGGGTTGGACGATGACAGGTCAGACGACGACGTTCTGCTCAACGATGATACTCGTCTTGAATAGGCCCAACACGTCCATCTGAAACGAGTGCAGGCCCCGCCACTCAACATGGCGGGGCCTGCTTGTTGTTGTCTCTTGGTCCTTAGGCAGGAACGTCGGCCAGCAGGATTTCGGCAGCGGCGTCACCTGCGACTTCGACCCGGATGTCAGAGACATCTTTCAACGCAGCCCCTTCGCGAGCGCTGATACGCTCTCCGTTGACCAGAACGTCACCCTTGGCGGGCACGAGATACGCATAGCGTCCCTCACCCAGGGTGTGGGTGATGCTGTCACCCGCTTTGAGTGTCGCTCCGTACACAGCTGCATCGGCGCGAATGGGCAGAGCACCGTCGTGTCCCTGTCCGGAGGCAAGCGCGACGAGATCGCCGGACCTGTCCTCTCGGGGGAAGCGGGCCTGATCCCATTGCGGCGTGCCGCCTGCTTCAGAGGGCGCGATCCAGATCTGGAAGATACGGGTCGCTTCGTTTTCGCGGTTGTGTTCCGCGTGCTGAATGCCACTTCCGGCAGACATCACCTGAACGTCGCCTGCGTCCGTGCGGCCTTCATTGCCCAGATGGTCCTTGTGGGTGATGGCACCCTCTCGCACATAGGTGATGATTTCCATGTCGCGATGGCCATGCAGATCAAAGCCGGTGTGGGGATCAATGGTGTCATCGTTCCAGACCAGCAGGCTGCCCCATCCATTGCGGCCCACGTGACGGTGGGGGCCGAAATTAAAGTGATGATAGGCATCCAGCCAGGGAAGACGGGTGTGGGGGTGGTCGTCAAACTTGCGAATATCAACCATGTCAGCCTCCATAAAGGTGCCAATTTCCAGTTTGCAGCGGAATTGGCGTGTTCACGTGTGTTGGCTGAAACATTGGGTCTCGGGGCTGCTGGATAAACAGGTGTTCAGGAATGAAACTTTTTGCGTGGGGGAAACAATAAAACTGACCGTCCGCGGGAACCGTCAGGCCGTTGGCGCGTTCTATAGTCAAGCGGCACGCAGCAGCGGCCCCGCCCGATTTCCCCCTCATGGGCGTCCCCTCTTTGCTGCTTACTGCGTGCCGCTTCTTTTCAATCAAAAAACGGGTGCCTTTGGCATCTCAGGAGGCGAATGATGGGCGTGCATAATTGGAAAAAGAATGTGTGTGTGGCGACAGCAGGAGCCGTTGCGATGCTGATGGCGTCCGCAGCTCAGGCTGAAGATGACAAGGTGATCATGGCGCCGGGCGCTGATGGCGCCGAGGAGCAGGTGATTGTTGTTCTGCCAGAAGACGAAGAGAGCCTGCGCGCGCTTGAAGTGAAGCATCGCCGTATCATCAATACAGCCCAGCGCCAGTGCACCACGTCGCTTGGCGGCATCAACCGCAATGACCGCGATCCTTGTGTCATCAGTGGCGTTGAAACCGGCGTGGAAATTTCAGACGATCCTCTGCTCAAGGCTTTCCATGAAGCCCTGCCGATGTCCGTGCGGTATGACGGCGACCGTCCGACAAGCGTCTGGCGTATTGGCCAGGACGATGACACAGCTGATGTGATCGTCGTTGAAGAATAGCATTAGACTTTTCACGACAAAGGGCGGCTCAGTGAGCCGCCCTTTTTGTTTGGTGCGTTGTGGTTGGTCTAGACCGGTTCCCACGTAAACACGCTGCCTGTGTTGCCCAGGTCCAGCATGTCCGCCTTCATGGCGGGGAAGCCATGCTCGAGCAGTGTTTCCGGTGACCAGCCTTCCATGCGAGTCATGCCGCGCAATGGGCGCGACTGGCTCATGAGGAAGACTTCATTGCCGCGGGCAACAAAGATCTGACCGGATACGTCAGACGGTGCAGACAGGCCAATGGCAAGCTGGGCGACCTGATCTGCGCGCATGGCATTCTTCATGCGCTCGACGCGCTTCTGGCTTTCTTCGTCCTTCACCGGGATGGTGGCAATCATCCGTGTCCATGCAAAAGGCGCGATGATGTTGGAACGCACATTCTTCATGGCGCCTTCCATGGCGATGATGCGCGACAGACCGGCGACGCCCATCTTGGCGGCGGCGTAGTTGGCTTGTCCTACATTGCCGATGATGCCGGAGGTGGATGTGAACAGCACATAGGCGCCGTCCTGCTGCTCGCGGAAGTGATTGATGGTCGCACGGGTGACATTGTACGCGCCATTGAGATGCACATTGATGACCGCATCCCAGTCTTCATCGTCCATCTTGTGGAACATCTTGTCGCGCAGAATGCCGGCCGGGTTGATCACCACGTTGAGGCCGCCGAACTCGTCCATGGCCTGCTGGAACATGTGGTCGGCACCTTTGCGGTCGCTGACGCTATCTGAGTTGGCGACGGCTTCACCGCCGGCTGCCTTGATTTCGTCTGCCACATCCTGCGCCGGGCTGGAATCCCCTGCGTCACCACCAGCAACGCTGCCGCCCAGATCGTTGATCACGACCTTTGCGCCTTCGCGTGCTGCCAGCACCGCGCATTCCTTGCCAATGCCGCGTGCCGCGCCTGTGACCAGAACCACTTTTCCGTCAAGAACACCCATCTGCGTTTTCTCCCTTACGTGTTTTGAAGAGCGTATTTGACGGGCAAGCTAGCGGGAACTGGGTCAGGATCAAAGGGTGTTTAGGCGTGGGGTCCCTACATCGTGCAAAGAGAGACGCGCTGAGCGGCGAGAGCGGCGGTCCTGTGGATGAAGCAGTCGCGATATTCCGGGTCTTCAAAAATTGCAAAAATACCCTGCGGATTTTGATACTGGCCGATGGCCACCAGATCCCACTGCGCATCGTCTCCAATCAAAGTGCCCGCCGGCAGGCTCATCATCAAAAAGTGTCCTCCGGCGCGTGTAAGAGCGTCGCCGCTGACGGCTGTGTACAGGCCAAAGGCCTCGTGGCCGTTCAGTTCGGTGGCTCGCCCATCTGGATAGACTGCACGCTCGCGAAACCGGAAGTGGTTGATGAGAGCAACGGTAGCGGTGTCCGGCAGGCCTGCAAGCATGTCCCATTGCGCTTTTGTCGGCACTGATCCTTCAGGGTGTTCCGCATAGGCGGTCATGATGCGGGCAATCCGGTCTTCGACTGGGTGTGTGATTTGGCTTGGCATGAGAGTGGCTCCTGGATAATTTACACGTGTCAAATAGGAGCGAATGTTACACGTGTCAAATATTGATCGTACGACCCGCACCCGGCTGGGCATTCTTGATGCTGCCTGGGACCTGGTCGCGGAGCAGGGTGCGTCGGCAAGTATTGCCGAAATTGCCGCGGCTGCCGGTATCACGCGGCAGAGCGTCTATGTGCATTTTGGCTCGCGTGGGGGGCTGCTCATGGCATTGCTCAAGCGCGCGGATGAGCGGGGGCAGATTTTCGAGAGATTTACCGTGGCGCTGAGCCACAAGGATCCAGCACGTCGGCTTGAGGCGGCACTTGATGCCTGGCTTGCGTTTGTTCCCGGTATTATGCCGGTCGCGCGTGATCTCGTCAGATTGCGGTCAACTGACGATGATGTCGCAGCTGCGTGGAAGGATCGGATGGACGAGTTGCTTGGCGTCTGGCGCCAGGTCGCACGATCACTGGCGCGAGACAAGGCACTTGCGGAGGGGTGGACGCAGGCGGAAGCAGCGGACTACATCTGGACCTCTTCTTCGGTGCAGACCTATGACTTGCTGACATCTGATCGTGGCTGGACACACAAGCGTGCCTGCCGGGCCGTTAAGCATGGCGTTTCACGATCCATTCTGGCGCCCTAGCGCGGTGGCCGTCTGATGAGGCTTTACGAGGGTCGTATTGGCGTGATACCAGACTTGCGCTTTTCAGATGTCCTGTTCCTTTGCGGGACCAACCGGGATCAACACACGCAATGATTTTGCGCTGCCAGCGACGACGACCCATGACGCGCCTTGCGTCGGCTGTGGCATTTGCCAGCCGATCCATGCGCGCATCGTGCTTCGTGCGCCCTGCAGCCGCCGCGTAACCGGTAAGCGGCTCAATCGGGCGGCAGCACGTTTCGTTTCGCTGTCAAAAAACCGGTTGATCAGGATATCTTGTTCCATGCCGTCTCATTCTTCCTCCGCGCCCGCATCCCTAGCGCCTTTTGTCGTGCGGCCTCAGACACAAGGCCATGCCAAGGCCGTTGATGCTCTTTTGGACCTGGCCTTTGGACCGGGTCGCTTTGCCAAAGCCTCCTACCGGCTGCGCGAAGGCGTGGATCCCATCGACACCCTGTCGTTTGTTGCCGAGTACACCAATGTTGCCGGACCAAGAGGCGACACTGAAGAAAAGCTGGCCGGCAGTATCCGCTACTGGCCCGTTCAGATCGGGCCGAATGCGGAAGGCGCGGTTACCGATGCGCTGTTGCTTGGACCGCTCGCGGTTGCCCCGGACCTGCAAAGCAAAGGGGCAGGGTTGGCTTTGATGGCGGCAAGTCTGGCAGCTGCAAAAGAGCAGGGTCACGGGCTGGTGTTTCTCGTTGGGGATTTGCCCTACTACCAGCGGGCCGGATTTTCAAAAGTACCTGCCGGTCAGGTCGTGATGCCGCAGCCCTATGACCCGGAACGCCTGTTGTGGATCGCCCTTGAACCGGGTGCAGACGAGGGTATTGCGGGTGACATGATGCGCCCGCGCGGGCTTTAGCCCCTAGCGGCCTTCGCGTCGCCACGCCAGCATGAAGGCACCCAGCGCAATCAGCAAAGCGAATTCGGGACGGATCAGCGTGTGCTCGCTCACCGCCCGCACCGCATATTCGCTGTTGGCATTCAGGCCAATCCAGTCTGAGCCTGATGCATTGCGTCCGGGGCGGATGCGGCGGATTGTTGGGATGTCGGTATCGGCAAGGTAGCGCGTGCTGCCTTTTGTTTCAGCCACAAGCTCTGCGACCTGGGTGTCTGTGACGCGCACATCTGCAAACTCTTTGGGGTTGAGCGGCCCGGCTGCGGTGATGGCTGTCTGGGTGCCATCGTCCAGCCGGTAGAGACCCATCTGGTCGATCTCCATACGCGCGGTAAAGAGGCCGGGGCCTTCTTCCGCAAGCCGGACCTCTTGCGTTGTTCCGTCAGGTTTGGTGACAGTAACGGGGGGCACATCCTCGCCCATGGTCTGCCGCGCTATGGAGAGCGTGTTGCCCTGTGCGCGGGCCTGCAGCTTTTCTTCTTCCAGGTCCGGCTCCTTCATGAGCCAGTGGGCCAGACGGCGCAGCATTTCAGCCTGGGGGCCGCCGCCTTCATAGCCGCGCGTCCACAGCCATGCATGATCCGACAGGAGTTGGGCCACGCGGCCTTCGCCGACACGGTCCAGCACCATCAGCGGTTTTTCGCCGGGGCCTTCCATCAAGGTGTTGCCGGAGGCCTGTTCGGAATCAATCAGGCGGAACCACCGGCCCCAGTTGGGCGGCGACTGTTCTGCACCGGGCAGACCTGATGTCACAGGGTGGCGCTGCCCGATGTCCGTGACGAGAGGGTAGTATCCTTGGGCAATAACTTCGCCGGTGGGAGCGGCTGGAAGCACGCCTGCCAGCGGAGTGCGGAAGATGGAGAAGGGGGATGCAAAGTCCGGCCCGGCAGCCATCAGCAAGGCACCGCCATTATCCACATAGTTGGCGACGTTCTGAAGATAGGAGACCGGCAACACACCGCGGCGGCGGTAGCGGTCGAAAATCACCAGATCAAATTCCTGCAACTTCACCGAGAACAGTTCCCGGGTCGGAAAGGCAATCAGCGACAGCTCGTTAATGGGTGTGCCGTCCTGTTTTTCAGGCGGGCGCAAAATGGTGAAGTGCACGAGGTCAACCGCAGGGTCGGCCTTCAGCAGGTTGCGCCAAGTGCGCTCGCCTGCATGTGGCTCGCCGGAGACCAGCAGCACCCGCAACCGGTCGCGAATGCCATTGGCGATGGCGACGGCGCGGTTGTTTTCAAGGGTGATTTCGGATGGACCGGCTGCGGCTTCGATCTCGATGACGTTTTCGCCACCATGCTCCAGCTCAATTTCAATTTCCTGGGTGATGCCGGTGGTGACGGTCACTGGCGGCAGCGGTTCGCCGTCAACGTGCAGGATGATGTCTGCGGGAACAGGGCCTGCCGTGGACCCGCGATCATCCACCCGCAGTTTGAGCGTGATGCTTTCGCCGACGATCGCAAAGCGGGGCGCGTCTTCAATGGTCAGGATGCGGTCCGCTTCGTCCGGGCTGCCGGTCAGCAGCGCGTGAAAGGGAGCGCCGGTGGTGGCCAGAGCTCGCGGTGCGAGGTCGTGTATCTGACCATCGGTAACGGCAATGATGCCGGCAAGACGTTCGGGCGGCACATCGCCGATGGCGTTTTCGATGGCAGAGAAGAGCTGCGTCCCGCCGCTGTCGCTGGTTTGCGTCATGCTCAAGGCGTCAGTCACGTCGACTTCGCGGACGTCTAGTCCGGTTTCCGCTTCAAGGCTGGTGCGCAGGGCATCGGCGGTTGCATCCGTCAGCGATGTGCGGTCCTTGAGCGTGTTTGATTGCGACCGATCGACCACAAGCACAGCAACATCGGTGACCGGCTCACGGTCTTCGCGCAGAGCTGCGGGATTGAGCAGGGCAATGACCAATGCGGCATAGGCAATGATGCGCCACCACGCCCCCGCACCGCGTCGCCAAAGGCTGACAATGATGAGCGTGACAGCCAGCACGATGGCGACGGTCAGCAGGCCATTGGATACCAGCGGTGAAAAACTGATCTGCCAGGTGACGTCCATTACTGGCCCAGCCTTTCAAGCAGGGCGGGCACATGCACCTGATCCGCCTTGTAGTTTCCAGTCAGGGCATACATCACGAGATTGACGCCGAAGCGGCGGGCCATTTCACGCTGGCGTTCGCCGCCGGGCACGGGCTGCGCCATGGGCAGGCCACGGGCGTCAATCGCCCAGGCTGCAGCAAAGTCGTTGGAGCCGATAAGCAGGGGCGTCACGCCGTCCTGATTGAGCGTGCCGGGGCTCGACGTGGCGTCACCGCTTGCCTGCACCCAAAGGTCTCCTCCTGCCCATCGTCCAGGGAATGTGCGCAGCAGATAAAACGCCTTTGTGAGGACGTGACCTTCTCCCACAGGTTCAAGCGGTGGCACATCGAGATTGGCAAGCAGTGCACGCAGGGCATCGTTGCCCGGTGACGTCCCGATGGCTTCAATGCGCTGGTGGTCCATAGTGTCAAACAGGATTGTGCCGCCGCGCTTCATGTAGTTGTCGACGCTTGCCAATGCTTCGGCTGAAAGCGGCGACTGGTTTGACAGCACCGGCCAGTAGAGCATGGGGTAAAAGGCCAGTTCGTCGCGTTCCACGTTCACGCCCAGTGGCTCGGCAGGCTCAATGGCGGTGCGGCTGCGCAGAACCTGGCTGAGACCTGACAGACCGGCGCGGCTCATCTCATCCACCGTGGCGTCGCCGGTAATGACGTAGGCCAGCCGCGTATCAAGGGTCGCCAGAAGAGCCACATTGTCACCTGCCTTGGCCTCCTCCTGAGCGTTGGCCTGATCAGGCAGGGGCACAAGCAATGCAGCCACAAGCAACACGGAAGTGCCGGTACCCAGTCGGGCTGCCAGTGAGGGCGGGACTCTCAGGCGGCCGGACAAAACGAGCGCGACCAGCCCATCGAAGAGCAGCAGTGCCAGTGCCAGGGTCAAAAGCCATGGCTTGAGTTCTGTTTCACTGGTGCCTGCATATGCGGTCCTGGTTGCGGCAAATGAGGTGTCCAGTGGCGTGAGCACCGTGTTGGCGGCGATCACATTCAATGCGCGGAAACCATCCGGAGTGCCGTACAGACCGGGGGGGTGGGCCGGTGAGGGCTGCAATGCATCAATTTCCTTTTGGGCGACGGGCTGTGCCAGCGGGGCGGGCGCGACCAGGCGCCCATTGCCATCAAGGGATTGATAGGGTGGCAGGAGTTGCGCCGTGTCGGTGTCGTTCGCGCCCGTGCCGCGGCTCAGATCAAGCAGGCGACGGAGCATCTCAACATACAGACCTGAGAGCGGCAGGTTCGACCAGTCCGTATCTGCTGACACATGGAAAAGCACGACCCAGCCCTCGCCACGCTGGGCAGCGGTGACGAGCGGTGTGCCGTCGGTCAGTCGTGCCCATGTGTTGTCGGTGAGGTCACTTGAGGGTTCAGCCAGAACCTGACGATTGATCTCAACGTCGTCAGGAATAGGCAGGCCCGCGAAGGGGCTCGACTCTTCAAAAGGAGCCAGTCCCTGAGGTGCTGCCCATGTGAGTGCACCGCCAAGCGCCCGGCCGCCGCCGCGTAGATCAACCGGCATCAAATCATCCGTATTGGCAGCAAGGCGCGGTCCGGCAAAGCGCACGAGCGTGCCGCCGGTCTCCACCCAATTGCGCACGAGATCCGCATCGTTGCCCACAAGTTGGCCGACATCGGCGGTGATGAGCATGGACAGGGGACGCGACAGGAGGTCTTCAACTTCAGATGTGTCATCCCCGGTCCGTGCTTCACGGATTTCAGCAAACGGGCTGGTGGCGCGGCGCAGGTAATAAAGGTCAGAGAGGAGCGGCTGCGCGTCATCTGCTTTGCCACCACCGGCAACAAGGCCGACAGTACGCCGCTGCCAACGATCATCCAGCAAGGTCACAGCACCAGCGGACTGTTCGCCAACAATGGCAATGCGGGTGATCGCGTTGCGGAGTTCCAGCGGCATGTCGATGGTGACGGTGCGTTGGGTCTCGCCATCGGCAAAGGCAAAATCAGCTTCTGAAAGGCGCCGGTCGCCGGACCCAAAGGCAGCAATCCTGCCACCACGCTGACCATCGCCGGCAGGGCGGATAATCGTCACATCAAGTGTCTGGCCAATCTGTGAGGGGGGGCGAATGGCCAGGGCCAGGTCGCCGGGCGCTGGCGACACAAGCGTAATGTCGCCATGGCGGGCGAGGTCATCGGCAAAGGCCTGAGCCATTGGGCTGCCATTTGTGTCACCCATACCATCACTCAGCCAGATGACTTGCCAGTCGCCCTGATTCGGCAGGGCTGCCTGCGTCAATCTGGTCGCGGCTGCGGCAAAGTCTGTTCCCAGTGCCCGTGGTGCCAGCGCGGCTGCAAACGCGGACGCATCGTCGGCGGTCATGACATTGAGGGTGGTAGCATTGGCGCGCGGCGTGGTTGGCAGGATGACCACATCGCGGTCGGCGCGTCGGGCATTGGCTAGCAGGCCATCCAGCGTTGCGGTGCGGCGGTTCCAGTCCGGGGCGGCGGCCCAGCTGTCATCCACAACCAGCAAAAGTGGGCCTGAGCCTTCCTCAGCAGCTGTCGGATTAGCCACAGGTTCTGCGAATGCGAGAACCAGCAGGGTGGCAGCGAGCAGCCGGAGGGCCATCAGCCACCACGGGGTCTGGGCCGGTGTTTCGTCTTCATCGTTAAGACCCAGCAGCAGTTGAATGGCCGGGAAGCGCACACGGTTGGGTGCAGGCGGCGTCACACGCAACAGCCACCAGATGACTGGCAGGGCAGCAAGGCCAATGAGGGCGAGCGGTGCGGCGAAGCCGATCGGACCAAGTGTCAGCATCACCTAGCCCTCGCTTGGAAGAGGTGCGCCGGACAGGGCGGCATGCAAGGCAAGCACGGCAGTCTGGGGAGGGCGGTCGGTGCGGTGGGTCGTGAACGTCCAGCCAAACCGGCGGGTGGCGGCACGCAGCGCTTCGCGATGGCTGAACAGTTTTTTCTGATAGGCGCTGCGGATGGTTTCCGCGCGGCCGAATGTCAGTTTTTGACCTTCTTCGATGCCTTCAAATTCCGTGCGGCCGCTGAAGGGCAGGTCTTCTTCTGCCGGATCAAGTATCTGCAGAAGGTGTCCGCGTGTCCCGGCGGTGGCATGGCTTTGAATGCGAGCGGCAATATCTTCGGGGTCGGACAGGAAATCGCTCACCAGCACGGCCCGTGAAAAGCGCGGCAATGCATCAGCAGGGATGTCGCTTTGGGCCTGTGGGTCCGGTGTGCCCAGCCGCTGGGCCATGCGACGCAGCGCAGTGCGACCTGACGCCGGAGGAAGTGCTTCGCCAAGGCCTGCAATACGTTCGCCTGCGCGCGTCAGCAGTGTTGCGGTGGCAAGGGTGATCACCATGGCGCGGTCGAGCTTGCTGGGGGCGCGTTTGGTCGACGAGAAATCCATAGACGCTGACCGGTCGCACCATAGCCACACGGTCTCGGCTGCTTCCCATTCGTGTTCGCGTACATAGAGACGGTCGGAGCGGGCGGACTGGCGCCAGTCAACCAGGTGAGCGCTGTCTCCCTGCTGATAGCGCCGGAACTGCCAGAAGGTTTCGCCGGGGCCGGTTCGTTTGCGGCCATGCATGCCCGGCGCAACGGTGGCTGCGATGCGTTCGGCTTCCACAAGCAGAGGCGGCAAGGCATCGGCCAGCTCTTCTGCTTCGCGGCGTTGAGGTGTGCGGCCATAGGCGGAGCCATCACCGGCGGGGCGTCCGGCGAGAGCAGATGTATCTCTGTCGGCCGAAGCTTTGGCCATCTACGCGTTACTCCTGACCCGTGTTTGGTCTCGTGGATGATCTAGCGAAACGGTCGGCACAGCCTGTCAATGACGCCGGAGACGGTCGTGCCTTCTGCCCGTGCGGCAAACGACAGCGCCATGCGATGGCGCAGGATCGGATCAGCCAGTTCAACCACATCGTCAACACTTGGGGCGTAGCGTCCGTCCATCAGGGCCTTGGCGCGCACGGCGAGCATGAGCGCCTGACTGGCGCGGGGGCCTGGACCCCAGGCAACCGTCTCGCGCACTTCTTCAAGGTCGGTTTCTTCCGGCCGGGCGCTGCGCACGAGCTGAAGAATGGCATCGACCACGCTTTCGCCCACCGGCATGCGGCGGACGAGGCGCTGGGCTGCTTCCACATCTTCATGACGCATCACGGCAGCCGCGCTCGCTTCGGCATCGCCGGTTGTTTCCAGCAACATGCGGCGCTCGGCTTCGAGGTCAGGATAGTTGACGTCGATCTGCATCAAGAAACGGTCGAGCTGCGCTTCTGGCAGCGGATAGGTGCCTTCCTGCTCCAGCGGGTTTTGGGTTGCGAGCACGTGGAACGGGCGGGGGAGTTCGTGGCGCTGGCCTGCGACCGTCACGTGGCGCTCCTGCATGGCCTGCAGCAAAGCTGACTGAGTGCGCGGGCTGGCGCGGTTGATTTCGTCCGCCATCAGCAATTGGCAAAACACAGGCCCCTGAATGAACCGGAAGGCGCGACGGCCTCCGTCGCCCTCTTCCAGCACTTCGGAGCCGACAATGTCGCCGGGCATCAGGTCCGGTGTGAACTGGATGCGGCGGTCATCGAGGCCAAGCACGATGCCGGTGGTGTGGACCAGGCGTGTCTTGGCGAGGCCCGGCACGCCGACCAGCAGGCCATGGCCGCCTGCAAGGATGGTTACCAGAACCCGCTCAATCACCTGGTCCTGGCCGAAAACCAGCCGCCCGATGGCGTCCTTGACGCGGGTGATCTGTTCGCCGGTCTGTTCAACCGCACGGATTACGTCGTCGTTGGCTTCACTCAGAGAGGTCATGACCCTACATATATCCTCATAGGCACCCATTCCCATCTTAAGGAACGGTAAGATGATTGCTGCGGGCAGCAACGGCGAGTTGTCGAAAACGCCTGTGTTCAGAATATGACCCTACCCTAAAAGCAGGCACCATGAGTGACACGACTGACCAGGATCTTGTTGAAAAGGCCGTGATGGGCCTCAAAGAAGCCGAATTGGCCTCCAAGTCGGGCTTGCCGCCTGTGGACAAGTGGCATCCGGAGCGAAAACACAGCATCGATATGCGAATCGCCCGCGACGGTTCCTGGCACTATCAGGGCAGCGAGATTTCACGTGCCAAGCTGGTGAAACTCTTCGCGTCCATTCTCATTCGCGAAGAAGATGGCAGCTATCATCTGGTGACGCCGGTCGAGCAGGCGCAGATCACCGTCGAAGATGTCCCCTTTGTCATTGTGGCCATGCAGAAGGCAGGCGAGGGGACGCAACAGACGCTGGCGTTCACCACGTCGATTGGTGATGTGGTGGTGGCGGGGCTTGATCATGCGTTGCGGTTTGAACTTGATCCGCAGACGGATGAACCGGCCCCCTATGTGCACATCCGTGGTGACGGGGGCCGTGCCCTGGAGGCGCGTATCAACCGGGCGGTCTATTATGACCTCGTGGACCTTGGCACGACGTACAGTGTCGATGGCGAAGACTGGTTTGGCGTTTGGAGTGGCAATGTGTTCTTCAAGATGCAGCGTGCTGCTGAACTTGGTGTTGAATAGGATAACTCTGGCTGATGCGTCCCTCTGATGAATTTCGCTCCCGCTTGATGGCCGGGCTTCGCAAGGACCCTCCGGGTCTTGTGGACCCTGACGGCGCGCTCAATGGCGACTTCAAGCTGAATGACCCGGACGATATTGATGAGAGCACGGCCATTCGCGAGGCGGCTGTGCTGGTACTGCTGATTGAACACGCAGACGGCATTCATGTGCTGCTGACGGAGCGGTCGGGTGATCTGTCCAGTCATGCAGGGCAGGTGGCGTTTCCCGGTGGGCGCATTGACCCGGAAGATGACGGACCTGTGGATGCTGCCTTGCGGGAGGCCGAGGAAGAAGTCGGGCTCGATCGCAGCTTTGTGGATGTTGTCGGGTTTCTGGACGCGTATGAAACCGGCACGCGGTTTCGTGTGGTGCCGGTCGTTGGCTTTGTGAAGCCGGGCTTTGAATTGACGCTTAATCCCGGCGAAGTGGATGAAGCCTTTGAGGTACCCTTGGCTTTCCTGATGGACCCTGAAAACCACGAGCGGCATTCGGCCACGTGGAAGGGCAAGAAACGTACTTTTTATGCCATGCCCCATGATGGTCATTACATATGGGGCGCGACGGCAGGTATGATTGTCAATCTGTACGAGCGTGCGTTTGCCCGTTCTCTTGATCTAACGCAGGGCGCTTAAGCGCAAGGACGCTTTATCATGCTGAGAATTGTTCTGATCCAGCTTCTGCTGTTCGCCATTCCCTTCATCGTGTGGGCGCTTTACGTGCTGATGGTGCAGCGGCGCAGCCTTGCCGCCGGCGGGGCGTTTAACGATGCACCCATTGTCTGGCTGCTGGGCGCGGGCACGGCCATGGTGGCCGCCGGGTTGGTGTATCTGGCGGTCTTCAGCGGGACGCCGGCCGGTGAGGGGCAGTATGTGCCGCCGCGCCTTGAGGATGGCCGTATTATTCCCGGGCATATTGAGCCCACAGGCACCGCGCCCATTGAGGCCGAGTAGATTTTTCAAGACTGATTTTCCGGAGTACCCGATTTATGGCTGCCGACATTCCTTCGATCCAACACCAGATCTGGCTGCGCGACGCAGAAACGCAAAAGGTGATGTCCGCCCTCAATGATGGTGCGACGGCGCGCTTCGTTGGTGGCTGCGTGCGCAATGCACTGCTGGCAGTTCCCGTATCTGATGTTGATATTGCCACCAGTGATGATCCGGCCGGATCAACGGCGAAGCTCGAAGCTGCTGGATTCAAAGTCGTGCCTATTGGTGCAGACCACGGCACGGTGATGGCTGTTGGGGCTGAGCGGAACTATGAAGTCACGACGTTGCGGGTGGATGTGGAGACCGACGGCCGCCATGCCGACGTCGCCTTTACGCAGGACTGGCAGGGGGACGCGGAACGCCGCGACTTCACCATGAATGCGCTTTACGCGGATGCGGACGGCACCGTGCATGATCCGCTGGGTGGTTATGACGACCTCAAGGCGCGCCGCGTGCGTTTCATTGGCGACGCCGACACACGCATCAAGGAAGACTATCTGCGCATTCTGCGGTTCTTCCGTTTTCACGCGGCTTATGGTGAAGGTGACCTTGATGCGCCGAGCCTGCAGGCCTGTGCAGCCAACCGCGATGGGCTGGCGCAGCTGTCGGCGGAACGCATTCAGGTTGAATTGCTGAAACTGCTGGGTGCGGACAATGCAGCCCCCGTCGTGCGCGCCATGGCAGCGGCAGGCATCATGGGGGACGTGTTGCCGGAGGCCTCGCGCCTCGACCGGTTCGAGCGTGTGCTCGACATTGAAGTGACGCAGCTGTTCTCAAGCGATCCGATGCTGCGCCTTGGCGCCATCGTGGACGGTGAAGAGGCTGCCGCAAGTGCTGCCAAGCGCCTTCGGCTCTCCAACGCTGATCGCGACCGGCTTGCGGCTATGCATACGGACACCACCAAGATCGTTTGCTACCTGTCCATGCGCGAAGTGCGCCGGGCGCTCTATGGCATGGGTCTTCAACTGTTCAAGGACCGTGTCATGCTCGGCTGGGCAGACGATGGCAAGACCACCAATGCCTTCCAGTGGCGCGCGCTGCTTGCGATGGCCGACACATGGGAACGCCCCGAAATACCGCTCTCGGGCTCCATGATCAAAGCTGCCGGTGTGCCTGAAGGTCCTGAGATCGGCCGCGTGCGCGCTGAAGTCGAAGAATGGTGGATCGACTCCGATTTCACCGACGACGAGTTCTCCATCATCGAGCGACTGAAGGCTGTTGTTCAGGCGACGATTTACTAAATCTGACGTGCCGGCAGCCTGTAAAAGTTTTGTGCTCAATGATTGGGCGCATGAGTAACCCGCCCGGTTTCTAGTCAAAACCGGCAAAACCGGCTGTTGCTGCAACGCACATGTGTCCAATGCTTAAGCAGATGATGAAATTGACAGCAAAATGAGCAATAAAAACCGCAGAAAACCTGCATTTTTCTGTTGCTATCATGGTTAATGCTGACAAGATTGAGGTTGCGGAGTTCAACACTTGTGTTGGTCTTCGTCGCATTAGGCATGCGTCAAAAGCTTGAGCCGGTTGGGCGGGAATTTGGTTTCCGCGCGGCCGATTTTTAGCAACGGTGGCGTGACCTGGTGCCTTCCACGACAGATGTGGATCAGCTCCAACTTCAAAACGGATCGCCACTCAGTTTCGCAACTCGCGACGCAGGGACGTTTGTCGTTTCTTCGCGACTTCGGAGTGGAAAATATGTCTGAGAAAAAAATCTATCGCGGCATGGAAAACAAAGGTGGCAACAAGGACGTTGATGCCCACCACGAGTACAAGGAAGGCGAGAAGGTCAACTATCGCGGGTCCTCGTACAAGGCGCACCATGAAGACGCCAAGCATGGCCGTGATCTCAAATATCGCGGTGCGGACTACAAGGATTAGGTCCGTCTCGGCCTCCCGCGCGGAGGTATCCAATTGATTGTCTGACCGCGCACGTTGCACCCCGTTGGAGACCTCCTCCAAGGCAACGCGCACACCCCCGATCAGGCGATCGATGCAAAAAGGGGACGGCCACACCGGCCGTCCCCTTTGTTATGTCTGAGCCTCTGCGGGCGACGGCTAGGGCCATCTCACCTCAGGTGGCATGGAAGACAGAATTGAGTTCACATTGCCGCCGGTCTTGAGGCCAAACGTCGTGCCGCGGTCGTAGAGCAGGTTGAACTCCACATAACGGCCACGGCGAACGAGTTGTTCTTCGCGCTCTTCTTGCGTCCACGGATCATTCATGCGCTTGCGCACCAGAGCTGGATAGACGTTGCGGAAGGCGCGACCGACATCCTGGGTGAACGCAAAGTCCTTGTCCCAGTCGCCGGTGTTGTGGCGGTCATAGAAGATGCCGCCGATCCCGCGCGGTTCGTCGCGGTGGGGCAGGTAAAAGTATTCGTCACACCATTTCTTGAAGCGGTCATAGTAGTCGGCGCCATGGGCGTCACACGACGCTTTCATGGCGGCATGGAACTCGACTGAGTCCTCAAAGTCCTGATTGCGGTAGCGGTTGAGAACGGGCGTCAGGTCGGCGCCACCGCCGAACCAGCCTTTTGTGGTGACCACGTGGCGGGTGTTCATGTGAACGGCCGGGACATGGGGGTTCCACATATGGGCGATGAGGGAGATGCCGCCGGCCCAAAAGCGCGGGTCTTCTTCCGCACCGGGGATCTGCTTGCGGAACTCTTCCGAGAATTCGCCATACACCGTCGAGATGTGCACGCCGACTTTTTCAAAGACGCGGCCTTTCATGACGGACATTTCGCCGCCGCCTTTATCATCGTTTTCATCACCGCGCTGCCAAGGGGTGCGCTCAAAGCGACCGGCGGGCATGTCAGCATTGGTGCCGGTCAGCTCTTCTTCAATCTTTTCGTAGCTGGCGCAGATGTCATCACGTAGCTGGCGGAACCAGGCTGCGGCGGTGGCCTTGTGGTCCTCGCTTACATAGTCAGCGCTGGATGGGGCAGAGAGGGCGGCGTCACTCACGAGGATACTCCAGTTGTGGCAGGCGTTGTTATGTCAGTTGCACTTTGTTGGACGGAATCAGGAAACTGACCCGTCTGACGCAGCGCCTCGCCGAGTACCATGGACGCGGCCATGGCAACATTGAGCGAGCGCAAAGTTGGCACCGGCGCCATGGGAATTTTCACGCGCAGGTCTGCGGCATTGTGTACTTCATCCGGCACACCAGCGCTTTCGCGGCCCAGCATAAGGGTGTCGCCGGGCTGATAGGTGATTTCGTGGTGGAAAGTGTCCGCGCGGGTGGTCAGCAGGATGGTGCGGCTGGCGGTTCGCGCCGGGGCTGACGTGAAGGCCTCATAGGAGGCGTGGACGGTCAGGTCCAGATGGTCGAGGTAATCCATACCGGCACGGCGAAACCGGCGGTCTGAGAGGGTGAAGCCACACGGCTCTATGATGTCCACAGATACGCCCATACAGGCCGCCATTCGCATGATTGTGCCTGCGTTTTGGGGAATGTCCGGCTCATAGAGCGCAAGGCGCATTGTCGTGACTCGCTCATAAAGTCAGGGAACTGAGGGGTGGAAGGGCGTTGCGGGGCCAGGCCTGACGCGACCTTTTTCCAGACATATCAGTCACTTGGCGGCAAAAACTTGCGTCATCGTGCCACATAACCCCGCGGGGGTGGACAATTTAGCTTTGCGGGTGGCAAAAGAACGAAGCGACGCGCCAGCTTTTTAGTAAGCGTAATCTGAGTCCTACCAACAATCCTGCGTCGTTTTCGTTGCTGGTTTAGACCATCATGTCGTCCTTGCCAGGGCGACAAGACCGAATATCCAAGTCCGGAGGACACATCCGTTGGCAGACGCTAATTCAGCAGTGACCGAGGCAGGCGAAGAGCCCACCCGTCGCGACTTCTTGTATGTGGCCACAGGCGCCTTTGCCGCTGTCGGCGGCGCATTTGCCGTCTGGCCGTTGGTTGACCAGATGAATCCGGACGCTTCAACGCGGGCGCTCGCCTCCACGGAAGTGGACATCAGCGGTGTTGCCGAGGGTCAGGGCGTTACCATCATGTGGCGCGGCAAGCCCGTCTTCATCCGTCACCGGACGGCTGCAGAGATTGAAGAGGCCAAGTCGGTCTCCATGGATGAGCTGCCAGACCCCATTGCCCGCAACGCCAATATCGATCCTGCGGCCGATGCCGAAGACATCAACCGCGCTGCATCCGACACTGAAAAGTGGCTGGTGCTGATCGGTGTGTGCACGCACCTTGGTTGTGTGCCGCTATCTGACCAGGGCGACTTTGGTGGCTGGTTCTGCCCTTGCCACGGTTCGCACTACGATATCGCAGTAGTTCCGTAAAGGTCATGTCTTTTCGGAAGGGATCGCGATGATTGAGTTTGATAAGTCTATCAAGTTTCGTTATGACTCCATAATAAACCGATAGAGAGTGACTCGTGGCCGAAAGCGCAGCCCTGCAGGACCCGAAGGTGAGAATTGCCGCGGCGGCTCTGACGCTTTTTACCGAGCGCGGGTTTGATGCAGTAAGCGTCACTGAGATTGCCCGGCATGCGGATGTCGCCCAGCCAAGCATCCACTACTACTTCAAGACCAAGCGGGCCCTTTGGGAAGCCGCCATGTTTGAGCTTGCTGGCCGGCTTGAGCGGGCGAGCGCGCCGGTGCGCAGCATGGTGGCTGCGATTGACTGTCTCTCGGCGCTCAAGGCGGCATGCTCGGTGCTGATTGATCGCGCGGCCGATACCCCGGAGCTTGGCCGGGTCATTCTCGCTGAGGGTCAAGCGGGCGGTGATCGTCTCGACTGGCTCATGCGCAATGTATTTTCCGGCATGTATTACGAGTTTCTGGAACTGGTCGAGAAGTGTGTCGACGAGGGGCACATAAAACCCTATCCGCCATACCAAATACTCATGCTGCTGCATGGGGCTGCGGTCACCAACTTCAATGTCGCACCCATGGTCAGTGCCGTGTTCGGCGAGGACCCGCAGTCAGAGGCCAATGTTGCCGCCTATCGGACAATGTATCTCGACGTGATTTTTGCAGGGCTGGCGTTGCCCGCATCAAAACCGAAAAAAGCCAAATCAGGAAAAGCCAGGGACTAGGGACCAATGCCCAGACTTAAGCAGGCTGGCCGTGAAGCCGGAAACGATTATGCAAATGCGATCTTTGACCTTCTGTTCGGCGATCGCGATCCGATCAAGGAGCCGGGCACTGCAACCGGCACGCCAGGCAACTGGTGGACCGTCTTCAACATTGTGCCCGATGCTTTTGCGCATACGACGGACGGATTTCGGTTCTACCGGGATGAAGCGCGGGTCATTGATCCCAAACTGCGCGAGCTGGGCCAGATACGGGCGGGTTATACCGTCGGCTCACAGTTCGTCTTCTCACAGCATTGCAAGGCGTCGCGGGATGTCGGTCTGACGGAAGCTCAGATAGAAGCCATTCCCCATTGGAACGTCGCTGATTGCTACAGCGAGGTTGAACGGGCGGTTCTGGCGTATACGGATGGTCTGGTGCTGCAGCGCGGACGCGTGCCTGACGGCGTTTTCGAGACATTGAAAAAGCATCTCTCTGACGAAGAGATACTGGAACTGACCTACATCACCTGCACCTACATGATGCACGCCATCATGAGCCGAGCACTGCGGCTTGAATATGACGATGTGGATGATCGCATTGTTGAAATCGCAGCACCGGAAGGCAGCAGCGCTGACGTGATGTCGATGGTAGATACAAAAGACGATTAGGGGAGAGACACATGGGATATCATCATCTGGCCTTGGCGGCCAAAGACATGAAAGCCATGCACGCCTTCTATGAAGGCGTCATGGGGTTTGAGCTTGTGAAGGTGGAAATCGCGCCGATTGCCGAGGGCGGCTGGGGCAAGCATTTCTTCTATCGTATGGATGGAGATGACAGCCGGTTTATTGCCTTTTGGGAACTGCATGATGTTCCCGGGCAGGAGACCCACGTCTTTGACCTCAATGAAGCGGGCAATCTGCCGACCGGTACCAATCACTACTCGTTTGATGTGCACAGCGCGGAAGAACTCGAAACGTGGCGCGCCAAATGGAACGATGCCGGTCTCGATGTGCTGGAGATTGATCACAACTGGTGTCACTCGGTCTACACGCGCGACCCCAATGGGAACATGGTTGAGTTCTGCCTGACGACGGGCGCCTTTACCGGCGCAGATCGCGAACGTGCTCTGGCGGCGCTCGACGAAACGGAATTTGCACCATCGCCTGCGCCGGCCAGCATGCAGGTATGGGAAGCGGCCAACGCCAAGTCAGCTTAGCGAGGCCCAGTCATGGTTGAAGCCTTCACCGAACTGGCAGCGCCCTTCTACATGCAGATCAAGCTGATCCATCTACTTGCGGTCATGGTGTGGCTGTTCAGCACGGCGGTGGCTTATCAGAATTATCTGGTTCCTGCCTTTCAGGCGTGGCGCGCAAGTCCCAATGATGCCCAGGCCATTGCCATGCGCAATCTGGCGATTGAGCGGTTTGATAAAGGCGTGGTGCTTGAGCACGTGGCTTTCCCCGTCATCATGATTACCGGGCCGGTGCTGTGGCTTGTCACGGGCTATGGCGCTGAAAGCGACTGGTTTGTTTTCAAGATGCTGATCGTGTTCGGCATCTTCCTGCCGATTGAAATCATGGACTACTACCTGTCGCACTTTGGTGGCAACAAGGCGCGCCACCGTCATGCTGGTGACATGGAAGCCTATGAGCGTGACGTCGAGATGCATTGGCGGTTTCTGGTCAGCGTCACCTGGCCGATCGTCTTCTTTGGTGTTCTTGCGGTGGTGCTTGCCGTGCTCAAGCCGCAGTTCTAAGGGGAGAAGCAATGCTTGATTTTGTGCTTGGTCGTCATGGGAGCTATCCCCGATATGCCGCTGTCATCGCGTCGGTATTGGCCCTCTACCTCTTTGCGGGCTTCAATGTTGCGAAGTTTGTCTTTACTGGCGAAGCGTGGGCGTTTGGCATGTCCGCAGTGCTTGTCTTTGTCGCATCCGCCATCGGATTTGCGGCCATGCATATTGTCAGCATGCGGCAGCTGGATGGCTAAGGGCAGACCTGAAGCTGCCTGACCTGTATCATTCCGCAAACAACTCGCTTCACTGCAGAGTGTGACTGAGAGCGATACCGGGAGAGAAACTGCATGTCCGACATGATCGATTTTGATGAGCGCGCGGCGAAAGCCATTGAAGAGATGTATCTGACGCCGGATGTTGTGGGGCAGCGGACCCATGTGATGGCGGCCATGGCTTTGCGACCGGGCATGGACGCGCTCGACATTGGTGTCGGCCCTGGCCTTCTCCTGCATGACATGGGCAAGGCTGTGACCAAGGACGGCAGCGTCACCGGCATCGACATGTCGCGGCCCATGGTGGAAATGTCCGCCAGGCGCTGCGCGGACATGCCGTGGGTAGCCGTGGAGCATGGGGAGGCTGAACAAATCCCCATGGCCAATGAGAGCGTCGACGTGGTCGTGTCGACGCAGGTCTATGAATACGTCTCCGACATGGGGGCGGCATTGCATGAGGCGAAGCGGGTGCTCAAGCCCGGTGGCCGCATTGTCATTCTGGATACGGACTGGGATTCGATCGTCTGGAATTCCTCCAACCGGGAGCGGATGGACAGGATACTCAAGGTGTGGGACGCGCATCTGGTGGACCCGCATCTGCCGCGCAAGCTGCCGCATCTTCTCCATCAGGCCGGCCTGAAGGTCACCCGTCGCGAGTTGATCCCCATGTTCAATCCGGACTGGAACCCGCACAGCTATTCTGTGGGCATCATGAAGGGCATTCAGGGGTTCGTGTCCGGGCGCGATGGCGTCAGTGAAGACGAGGCACAGGCCTGGGCCGATGACCTCAGGGCGATGGGTGCCAACGGGCAGTATTTCTTTTCGCTCAATCGCTATCTTTTTGTGGCGGTTAAAACCTGATTACAGCTTTGGCCTCTTGACGGTCCGCGGCAGTGGTGCTATTTAACAATCACGTTAAATAACGGATTGGCTAAATATGACCCCGCCTGCCTTCCCTTCCGACCCGTCGGGTCCTGATCATCTTTCTGCTGCCTTCCAGGCGCTGGCAGACCCGACGCGCCGGGCGATCCTCGAGCGTCTGGCGGACGGACCTGCGCCCGCCGGTGAGTTGGGTGACGGGTTTGATATTTCCGGCCCGGCCATCTCGCGGCACCTCAAGGTGCTGGAAGATGCTGGCATGATCCGGCGTGAGAAGAAGGCGCAGCAGCGCATCTGTCATCTGGACCCGGCGGCGCTCAAGCGGGCCTCGGACTGGGTCGACCGGTACCGGCAGTTCTGGGACGAGAAGCTGGATGCGCTGGAAGCCTTTCTCAAGTCATCGCCTTCGAAAGGGACGCCCCCGCGGCCCGGTGGCAAGCGTCCCAAGACCACAAAGAAATAGCAGCGGATTTTCAGGAGCACTCGCATGTCTAAAAATACCGGCGCACAAGTTGATATGGCATCTGCCGACCGCGAAGACCTCGACGAAATCCTCAAGATCGACATGCATCGCGACCTTGATGCGCCGCGCGCACGCGTCTTTGAAGCGCTGACGGTCCCTGAGCAGGTGGCCCAGTGGTGGGGCCCTGCGGTCAACATGGTGGACGGTGCGGAAGTCGATGCAAAAGTCGGTGGCCGCTACATCGTCCATATGTCGGGCGAAAACGGCGAAGACTTTTCCATGCGCGGCAAGATCATCGAGCTGTCGCCGCCTGAAAAACTGGTCATTGAGTTCACCCGCACCTTCGATGACGGCTCAAGCCGCTCCACGGTGCTGACACTGACTTTGACGGAACAGGGCGAGGGCACGCGCCTTCACCTGTTGCACACGGGCTTTGCCAATCTGGAGCTGCGCGACGGCTTCAATGGCGGCTGGGCCCACAGCCTGCAGCATCTGGCAGACCTGCTGGCTGCCTGAGCTGCGACGTGAGACGACAATTCAAGAGCTGATCGCCGGTTGATCTTTGGTCAAACCGGTGGCGGAGCGGTCGGGGTGCCCGGCTGCTAACGGGAGAGGTGTGTCTTGGCAAACGCAAAGCGGGGCATGCACATGGTAGAAGCAGGAGTTATAATATGACGATCATCATATATGGAGCGGCGGCATCGTCTTTTGTCCGGACGGTTCGTATGGCGGCGCATGAGAAGGGTCTGGACTATGAGCTGGGTCAGGTCGGTGATGGAACGGTGGGGGCGTTGGGCTCCCCTGACCATCGCAAGCTGCATCCGTTCGGCAAGATCCCAGTGTTCACCGACGGCAAGGTGACGCTGTGGGAAAGCATGGCGATCTGCCGCTATATCGATGAAGCCTATGAGGGTAAGGCCCTGCAGCCCGCCGATGTGCTGGAACGCGCGCGCATGGAGCAGTGGATTTCTGCCGGGCTCGATTATGTGATCCCGCAGGCCATCCGCAACTTTGCGCAGCAATATGTCTTCCCGTCCGGTCCTGATGGCCAGCCGGACATGGCGAAGATCAACGAGGCCAAGCCGAAAATTCGCGAGGCCATGCTTGTCATGGACAAGGAGCTGGACGGGCGTACCTGGCTTGCAGGCGACGATGTTTCCATTGCCGACCTCTTGTTCGCCCCGGTGCTGACCTATGTGGGGCAGATGCCTGACGGCATGGAGGCCTTTGACGGCTGTCAGAATCTGTATCGCTGGTGGGAGGCGGTCTCAGCGCTTGAAAGCTACAAGGCGACCGTGCCGGATGGTGTGCCTGGCAGCGCGACGCAGGCGGCTGAATAGTCTGTGAGCGACCGCCCCTGTACCTAGTGCTCCGCGTCAATCTCTTCCGAAACGGGGAGTTCGGCGCGGAGCAACTTGATATCGGACCCTTATGATTTGGAAAGTTCAATCATACCCAAACAGGCGCGCGCCGGAATCTTGCTAGCGGTTGAGACTTCTGAATATGATGCAGTTTATAGCGCACTAATTCTGATCTGGAAGATCAATACAAATTGGAAAACGCAAATACATGATCGAGGCAGTTCTTATATCACTGCAGATATTGTCTATACTCCCTGGAATTTTATTTGTTATTTATAAATATCGCATTTGGAAGACAGAAGGAGAGCCTGAGAAACGGGGTTTTTTCGATTTCTATTTTCTTATCATTACGGACCCAAATAACAGCCCTCTTCTCAATAAGAAGATCGGTCAAAGAACGCCTTGGATACCATACTTTATTTGGTTTGTATTTGTTAATATTACCACTGTCATATACCTAACATATATGGTTTGAGTTGTAGTCCCTTGCATTATTGTTCAAGGCGTCGAAAAAACTATCTATACTTATGTTGATGAGGTTGTGTGAGGCTCCCAAATGGACACCCTGTATTCCACAGACGGGGTCAGCGCGTAGATACCCCTTATCGAAGCATCACTGCCTGCCCTCCTCTCGCGGGAGAGAGGGCCCATAGTAGCGTCCTGGCGACCGGTTTGGGGTCGCCAGCCCGATACGAGAATGGGCACCGGCGGCGACCTGTTGGGGGTCGCCGCCGGGCTTTCGCTTTTGGTGGAAGACGCAGTGCGTTGATCTGAGGGCGGGTCCCGGAAATGGTTTGCCGTCACCTTGCGAAGGGGATCCGGGAAAGGATCGGGCGGGCCAACCGGTTATGTCCTCAGCGCACTATTTCCACCTCCGGCGAAAGCCTGTCGAGAGCCGCGTGTATCGCAGGTTTCTCGCTTTGTTGGTCGATCTGTTCTTCAATTTTTTCTGTCATCACCACGTAGCGCAGCGGCCCCTGTGTCCGCGCATCGAACGGGTAGCAGGTCACCAGCGCCAACCCTTTGCCGGGTGCGACGGGGTCAATGCCCGACTGATCCCAGCGGACGATCTTCGTGCCCGTCACGCGGAAGGCGTGCTCCGAGCCGTCCGCGTTGGTGACGTCGATCTGATCCCCCGGCGCAACGTGCTCGAGAAACGCAAAGTGCGTGTCGCGATGAGCCGCGATAATGGAGATGCCATTGTCTCCGGGCGCTGGCGTACCTGCCATGTGTCCTGGCCCCCAGGCCATGGCTTCGCCGCTGGCGCCCGCAAGTACGATGGCGCTTTCACTGTGCGCAGGCGCTGACACACGCGCGACAGGCCAGGTATCGGCCCAGTCCCATGGCTTGGCCGGTTGGCCGGTCTCCAGGGTCTGCGCAAAGGCGCGTTCCAGCAGGACCTGGCCGACAAGTGCCTTGGCTTCGATGTACAGACTGCTGGCGAGTGCCGCGCTGCCGCTCAGCAGCAGGGCGCCTGCCGCCAGTCCGATCATGTGTTTGCGTGTCAGCCCCATGTCCATTTGCCTGCTACGCCGCCGCCTTGTCCTCGCGCCGATAAAGCGCGAGGAGGGCAAGGCCAAGGGCGAGGCCGATGAGGCCCATCAGCATCAACAGGGGTGCCGGTGTTGATCCCTGCGGCAGGGGCACGCTCTTGGCACCGGCTACGGGAGCGGGAGGTGCTGCGGCCACTTTCAACACCTGCCACGCGGGGTCTGGAGCCACTGACGCGTTGGTCTGCATGGGCGAGGGATCACCACCGAAGACTTTTTCAAAGTCCCAGCCGTCGGGCAGGTTGACCGGCATCTGTGCCGTGCCGAGGTTTTCATCGTCGGGCCGTGAGGGCGTCACGTCCACAGCAACAAGGCTCGTCAGACGGCTCACCAGATGGTGGTCGAGAGCAACGGCAAGAATGTCCGCGTCGATCTTCTCCCAGTCACCGCCGGAATAGCGGAAGCCTTCGAGTGACGCGATCTTGCGGCGGGCCCACAGCTTGGCAATGCCTTCGCCATCCTGTGCCTTGGCCAGCGGCAGTTGCACAAGCCACGGATCACCGGCAAAGGTGCCACCGACTTCCAGCAGCTCGCCGGCTTTGGGCGCGCGGGCCAGCCGTGCGGTCAGCACAATGAGCTCGCCCTTGTAGAGGTCAGGCAGCGGATTGGGCCACACTTCGTTGAGCACCTGTGCTGGCCAGTCCATTTCAAGACCGGTGATGACCGGTGTCTCCAGCTTTTCAAAGAGCTGCGCCATGCGCGGAACAATCTGGTCCGCAGACCCGATATGGGTGAAAGCACCACG
This sequence comes from Candidatus Phaeomarinobacter ectocarpi, assembly GCF_000689395.1. Lineage (GTDB taxonomy): Bacteria > Pseudomonadota > Alphaproteobacteria > CGMCC-115125 > CGMCC-115125 > Pyruvatibacter > Pyruvatibacter ectocarpi. Next base: position 2,231,528 of record NZ_HG966617.1, on the reverse strand, counting down.
GCCAACTTCAGCGGCCCGCGTCATGAAGAATGAGTTGGGGGCCGAGCCGATGCCCACGGTGAACAGACGCGAGCGTCCAAGGCCCTGCGAGATCGTTTCAAACAGCTCCACTTCGTTGCCGATGGCACCGTCAGTCAGGAAGATGACCTGACGCAGGCGGTCTGTATCGGTCGGGTTGGCGTCCCGAAGCGAGGCCTGCAACGGGGCCAGCATTTCTGTGCCGCCATCGGCAGACAGACTGCCGACGAACGCACGGGCAATGTCGAGGTTCTCCTTGTCCGCGCGGACGGCGGTGGGGAAGACCTGATCAAACTCGTGGTCAAAGCGGATGACATTGAACGTGTCGTCATTGTCCAGACGATCAAGCGCCAGGAGCAGACTGGCCTTGGCCTGATCCATGGATGGACCGGACATGGAGCCTGAGTTGTCGATGACGAACACCACTTCGCGGGGGCCGGCATCCGGAAGGGACGCACCTGTTGGCGGCGTCAGCATCATCAGCAGGTATGGCGTCTCGTTGCCGTCCTCATCGGTGGTGGTCTCAATGAACAGGGCTGCGTTCGGGCCGGTGCCGTCCTGCGCCGTCCATGTCAGTTCAAAATCCCTGTCGGCTGGCACCTGACCCTTGGGGGCATCCAGTGTCAGCGTCGCTTTCATGTCGTCCTGATCAAGCTTCACTGCGTGGTGGTGGCTTGTCACCTCACCAAGCTCAAAGCCCGCATCCAGATTGACGGTCAGCGTTACAGGATTTGTCTTGCCTTCGGTCTCGGGGTTCAGAACCGGCGGTGAAATGCGCTCGCGATCAGGGACCGGATCGGAGATGGCTGCAAAGCCTGTGGTCTCGCCATCAGGGCCAGTCTGGAAGTCCACCATGTGAACTGTCGGTGCGGGCATGTAGCGCGGCGCAACCACCATGGGGAAGCGGATCGAGTAGTCGCCGGCGTCGACCGTCACCGTTTGCTGATAGGCAATCTGCACGACGATCAATTCACCCGGGCCGATATTGGCGACAGAGTTTGTAAAGATGTTGGGGCGTTCCTGTTCAACGAGGGAGGCCTTGAAGCCCTGTTCCTTGGCTTCTTCGTAGATTTCGCGGGCTTCGCGCTTTTCCTTCACCTGACCTTCGATGAAGCGATCACCGATCTGCATGCGCAGGCTGTCGACGGCGGCGTCATCGGGCAGGGGGAAAACATAGATACCTTCAACCCAGCCATCGCTGGGATTGAGGAAGCGCTGGGTGACAGTGCCGCGCGCGATGATGCCAGTGACATCAAGGGTGACGTCCGTGGCAACAAGCGGTGCCTGCACATATTCGCCGGGGGTCTGTGTCTCAAACAGCAGGGCGCCGGAGTTCATGTCGCCGGGACGTACCGTTGCGAGCTTGGCTGTTGTGAGCTTGGCCGCATGTGCTGGAGGTGTCGCCGTCGCGCCTTGCGCATAGGCAGACATGGAAAAGCCGCCCGACAGGACGACAGCGGCGAGAATGAAGCTGGTGATGATGAGAAGGGCCCGCAGCGCGAGGCTCACTCCCTCATGATAGTGTGCAACCCGTTGTGGTCCGGCGAGTGTCGTCATCTGGTGTTCCCCTCCATCGACTGCGGATGTCAGGGCACCTGATGGCAGGTCACATCCGCGTGATGGAGAGTTAGCGCTCGCAATGGGGCGACATCGCGCGGCCAATGGGGCGGCCCCGAGGGAATTTTAGGGCAAGTTTGTGGCGAGGCGAGTCGCTACGGTCTGCCCGCAGCCACGTCAGGGTCGCCAGTCCATGTCCACAAAGCGTGGTGTCGCTGCGACGCGCTGCAGCCACGCGCGGATGTTGGGATAGGCCTCAAGAGAGAAGCCACCCTCGTGGGCCACATGGGTGTAGGCATAAAGCGCTATGTCGGCGATGGAATAGGTGTCGCCTGCAAAAAAGGTTGCTTCATTGAGGCGTTGCTCCATCACGCCAAGGGCTGCGTAGCCGCGTTCCTCAATCTGGCCGGGCACGGCTTCGGGCGGTTCCTTGCCTTCCAGGTGCCGCCAGTAGCGCGCCACGGCAATGTATGGCTCGTGGCTATATTGTTCGAAGAACATCCATTGAAACACAACGCCGCGGTCGTAGCGGTCTGACGGCATGAGGTCCGTGCCGTCGGCCAGATAGGCCAGCATGGCATTTGATTCAGCCAGGTATCGTCCATCAGGCAGCTGCAACAACGGCACGCGGCCATTGGGGTTCATGGCGATGTATTCGTCCGTGCGCGACTGGCCGGTCATGATGTCGATGTCGATCAGCTCAAACGCATGGCCGAGCTGATGCAGGGCCACGCGGGGCTTCCAGCAATTGCCGGATGATTGCATGTGATAGAGCCGATAGGTCATGGCCGAGCCTCCCTAGCCGAAACAGGAGCGCGAAGGCTATGAACCGTTGAGGTGGCTCACAAGCTGATGCATTGCAGGGCTGATATGCTTCTCTTCCACTGCCGCAAAGCCCAGCAGCAGGCCCTGGCGCAGGTTTTTTTCGTCGAGCGTGTAGCGGCTCAGGGAGCCCGCTGCGATTCCGTCTTTTGCCAGGTCTGCGGCAATGGCCTGGTCGTTGCGGTTGGAGCGCAGCAGGGCGGGCATCTGCATACCTGCTTCTCGTACCTGTGGCGTAAGGGTTCTGGGTGCCAACTCCTCCAATGCGGCGAGGACAGCAAGGCGGCGGGCGTCATACAGTTTGCGCATCCGACGTGCGTGGGCTTCGTAATGGCCGCCTTCCAGAAAGGCAGCGAGTGCCAGCTGCGGCAGACCCGGGGCTGTGTGCCCGGTATTGCGGATGGCATTGCGGAAGGCTTCCGCGTGTGCTGCCGGCACGATCAGATAGCCGATGCGCAGACTTGGAAAAAACGTTTTTGAGAATGTGCCCACATAGAGCACCCGCCTGCCGCCATCGAGGCCCTGCAGGGATGACAGCGGCCGGCCCTGATAGCGGTACTCGCTGTCATAATCGTCCTCGATGACCCACGCGTCTGCGTCATCGGCCAGCTCCAGCAGGTCCAGCCGCCGTGGCAGTGACATGGTGACGCCCAGCGGAAACTGGTGTGACGGCGTGACGTAGATGAGGCGTGGCCGCTTGCGCAACTTGCGCGCGGCGGTAATGTCCATGCCTTCTTCATCAACGGGCACAGGCACAAGGGTTGCCCCGGCGCCGATCAGGGCACCGCGGGCGCCGGCATAACCGGGGTCTTCAATCCACGCATTGTCGCCGGGGTCTACCAGCAGCCGGGCGGCCAGGTCGAGGCCCGCCTGTGCACCCGCGGTAATGATGATCTGGTCCGGCTCGCACACTACGCCGCGGGCCAGCTTCACATGCGCGGCAATGGCTGCCCGCAGCTCCGGCTGACCTTCAGGATGGGAGTAGTCGCCAACGGCCTTCATGTTTTTGGCAGCGCGGGCCGCCAGCCGTGTCCAGCTTGCATAGGGAAAGGCGTCAAAGGCGGGGATGCCGGGTTGAAAGGCATAGCCGAACCGGCCCGGTGGCGGCGGGACCGGACGAATGGCAGCTGCCAGAGCATCACCACGTTTGGAGAGCGGTGGCGGCGGCGCGGTGTCTGCTTCATCAGATGATGCGCCGGTTGCCAGAAAAGCGTCCGGGGCAATTGAGGCAACACGGGTGCCGGAGCCGACGCGGGCCTCAAGATATCCTTCGGCAGTCAGCTGGTCATAGGCATCGGCGACAGTGTTGCGGCCAAGGCCGAGTTCAGCCGCCAGGTTGCGGGTTGCCGGCAGTCGGGTGCCGGGAGACGCCTGCCCGGTGAGGATCGCCGTGCGCAGGGCCTGCGCCAGTTGTGCATGCAGCGGTACGTCGCTTGTGCGGTCCAGTGTCAGGCCGGGAAGGGCGGCGGCAAGGGTGTCAGCCATGGGTGTCTCCTGATTGGCACCCCTAATTGTCCATAATTGGTGCTATTTGGCAAACCAAATTGGCTCTATCTCCTGCGTCATATTGACGGAGAGTGCTATGCCAAAAGATCACACACGTCCGGCGACAGTTGAGACCTATAAGAAGACCAAGCGCACAAAGGTGCGGGTCCACCAGCGCGCGGACTATGGGCGCGAGACAGTCCGCGGCATTCTGGACGCGGGCTATGTGGCGCATGTGGCCTTCGTCCATGAGGACGCGCCGGTGGTGATCCCCACCTTCTATGTGCGCGATGGCGAGAGCATCCTGATCCACGGCAGCCGCAAGACGCGGATGTTCAAGACGCTGGCGTCCGGCGTGCCCCTGTGCGCCACGGTCACCCATCTTGATGGGCTGGTGCTGGCGCGTTCCTGGTTTCACCACTCGATGAATTATCGTTCCGTCATGGTGCATGGGGTGGCTGAGGAAGTGACCGGCGAGGACGCGCGGATGGATGCCATGTGGAAGGTCATGGAAGGCATTGCCGAGGGGCGGGCTGACGGCTCTCGTGCGCCCAACAAGCAGGAAATGAAAGCCACGATGATCCTGCGCATTCCGCTGGATGAGGCGGTGGCGAAAGTCCGGCGCGGCGGGCCCAATGACGATGAGGAAGACATGGAGCTGCCGTACTGGGCAGGCTGCGTCCCCATAGAGACACGTCACCTGCCGCCGCTTACCGCACGCAGCATGCAGGTGGATGTGGATGTGCCCGACGCCATCCAGGCATTGGAGGCTGTCGGTAAAGAAACTGGCGGCAAATAGGTCACCGAGACTGTCGTTTCAGGACAGGTTGTCGCTTGTGACAAAGGCGCGCTGCGGCCTTGTGCCGGGGTGATTCAAAGCCGTCCGCATACGATCTTTCAGGCAGATTGCGAGTGCTTGATATCTTGGAGGATCAGGACATGACCGGCCACACCACGCGTATTTTGGATGAAACAGACCACTATGCCCCGGCGGATATGAGCGACCGGGTAGCGCTGTGGTTCGTCAAGGTCCTGCGCTTCATTGCCGACACATTCTTTGCCAAGCGATACGGGCACCGGGCCATCGTTCTGGAGACGGTTGCTGCCGTCCCCGGCATGGTGGGCGGACTGCTGCAGCATCTGCGCTCCCTGCGGCGGATGGAAGATGACGAAGGCTGGATCCGAGAACTGCTGGATGAAGCAGACAATGAGCGCATGCATCTCATGACCTTCGTCAAGATCGCGCAGCCCAGCATGTTCGAGCGAGTGGTGATCATGCTCGTGCAGGCGGTGTTCTATAATGTCTACTTCTTCCTGTATCTCTTCTCCGCAAAGACGGCCCATCGCGTGGTCGGCTATTTCGAGGAAGAAGCGGTGATCAGCTACACGCGCTATCTCGAGGAGATTGATGCGGGTCATCAGGACAATGTGGCCGCGCCTGCGATTGCCATTGAGTACTGGAACCTGGCGCCGGATGCCCGGCTGCGCGACGTTGTAATCGCCGTGCGTGCGGACGAAGCAGGCCACCGGGATCGCAACCATGGCTTTGCGGATTCCCTCAAGCAGGGCGTTCAGCCTGCAGGGGCCGTCTGACCCCGAACAGATGCATATTTGACCTGCTTCAATGAGGCCGGTTTGACGGTTGCGAGAGGGCGGGGGCGGCTATACGGTCGGCCCCGTTCCTTGTTGTCAGCCCTCAATTTGCGGAAAGACGCCCGTCATGGCCCTGCCAGAAAACTTCCTGTCGAAATCGCTTGCCCGTGTTCAGCCATCGGCCACCATTGCTGTGACCCAGAAGGCCCGAGACCTCAAGGCACAGGGCCGCGATGTCATCGGTCTTGGCGCCGGTGAACCGGATTTTGATACCCCTGACAACATCAAGGCAGCCGCCATTGACGCGATCAATCGCGGTGAGACGAAATACACAGCCGTGGATGGTATCCCCGAGCTGAAGGAAGCCATTGCTGCCAAGTTCAAGCGCGAGAACGGCCTCGACTACGCCGTCGACGAATGCTTTGTCGCGCCGGGCGGCAAACCGATCATCTACAACGCCATGATGGCGACCCTGAACCCGGGCGATGAAGTCGTGATCCCGACGCCCTACTGGGTGAGCTATCCCGACATCGTGCTGCTGGCCGGTGGCGAGCCGAAGTTTGCGCAGACCACTATCGAGACCAGCTTCAAGCTGACGCCGGAGGCGCTCGAAGCAGCCATCACGCCCAAGACCAAGTGGCTGATCTTCAACTCGCCGTCCAACCCGTCGGGTGCTGCTTACTCACGTGACGAACTCAAGAAGCTCACGGACGTGCTGATGAAGCATCCGCATGTGTGGGTGCTCACGGACGATATGTATGAGCATCTGGTCTATGACGACTTTGAATTCGTCACACCGGTTCAGGTTGAACCCGGCCTCAAGGACCGCACACTCACCATGAACGGTGTGTCCAAAGCCTATGCCATGACCGGCTGGCGTATCGGCTATTGCGCTGGACCCAAGGAACTTATTGGTGCCATGCGCAAGCTGCAGTCGCAGTCGACATCGAACCCGACAAGCATCAGCCAGTGGGCCGCGGTCGAAGCGCTCAACGGCACGCAGGATTTCATTCCAACGAACGCTGCCGTCTTCAAAGGCCGACGTGACCTCGTGGTCTCCATGCTGAACCAGGCCACAGGCATTGAGTGCCCGACACCGGAAGGGGCGTTTTACGTCTATCCGTCCTGCCGCGGCCTCATCGGCAAGAAGACACAAGACGGCAAAGTCATCGACAGTGACGAGGCCTTTGCCACGGCATTGCTGGAGCAGGAAGGCGTCGCCGTTGTGCATGGGGAGGCCTTTGGTCTCTCCCCGTTCTTCCGCATCTCCTACGCCACGTCGACCGAAGCACTGGAAGACGCCTGCGCCCGCATTCAGCGGTTCTGTGCCAGCCTGACATAGAAGCGCACGTTTGACAGAAAACGAAAAAGGCGCTCCCACATCCGGGAGCGCCTTTTGCTTTTTCAAAATGCCTGGAGAACGCCTTAATACCCCATCCGCGCGATCTGCTGACGTAGCGCGGCGATGCGGGTGTTGGGGTCCGGGTGCGTGGACATGAACTCCGGCGGACGGGAGCCGCCTTCGCTGGCCATCTTCTGCCACAGGGCAACAGACTGGTGCGGGTTGTACCCGGCCTTGGTCATGTAGTTGAGGCCGATGGAATCCGCTTCCAGTTCGTGGCTGCGGGAGTAGGGCAGCAGGACACCGAACTGGAGACCCAGGCCCAGCGCCTGAACAAGAGGCGCGCCATAGCTCACGTCTGATGCGGCCACGGCAACCTGTGCAGCGGTCATGCCGACCTGGCTGGCCAGCCCCTGGCTGTAGCGCTCAGCACCGTGGCGGGCGCGCACGTGGCCCACTTCGTGACCCATGATGGCGGCTAGCTGCGCGTCATTGTCGAGGAAGTCCATCATGCCGGTGTAAAAGCCGACCTTGCCGCCGGGCAGCACGAACGCATTCTTCTGCTTGGATTCAAACGCCACATATTCCCAGTTCATGTTCTGCATGTTGGCGGCGGTAGTGATCTTCCTGCCGACCGAGCGCAGACGATTGTTGTATTTGGGATTGCGCGAGATCTTCTGCTTCTTCTTCATGTCGCTCCAGGCGCGTGAAGACAGCGATGCCATCTGGCCATCGCTTACGAGCATCAGCTGATTGCGGCCCAGCTGCTCGTTATAGGCGCAGCCGGTGAAGGCCACGATCGAGCCTGCGGCAATGCCCATCATGATCTGACGGCGGTCCATGCGGATCGGCTTGATGGACGTATCAAGCGTAACAACAGAGTTTTCGTCTACTTTTGGATGCTGACATGACATGGCGGTGTCCCCTTCGAGTAGTCCAACAGTGGGCAAGCGGCACGCGGGCTGAAACCATTACTGGCCTTTACTATAGCGGCAATGCGGCCTTTGCGTGAATGCCCAATAAACCGCGGGTTTTTGGGGGTGTTTGGCGCGTGATCTCATCACGCGAGATAGCAAAGCTCTCTCGCAGGTGTGATTTGCCCTTTTGGTGCTGTGGGCCATCATTACCCCCATCAATAACGTGCCGCTGTGAAAAGGGTTCCGCACCAATGCTCATAAAACGTCCCCGTAAATGGGAACTGTCCGAAAATCTGGTGACGCCGGAAAACGTGTTTCTCAACCGGCGGGCGTTTCTGCGTGGCACCACGGCCAGCATTGCCGGCGCGGCCACACTTGCCGTCGCCGGCTGCGGTGAAGCGGCTGAAAAAACGGAGGCACTGGCAGGCGGTGAAGCGGATCTGACGGCAAAGGCAGCGGAGCTGTTTCCCTATCCCGCCAACACCTCCATCCCCATTGACCGGCCGGTGACGGATGAAGAGGTGTCATCCACCTACAACAACTTTTATGAGTTCGGGTCCCACAAGCGCATCTCACGGGCCGCTGAGGCACTCGTCTCGCGCCCGTGGAAAATTGAAATCACAGGCGAGGTGGAGACGCCCATTACGCTGGATGTGGATCAGCTGATTGCGCAGATGCCGCTTGAAGAGCGCATCTATCGCCACCGTTGCGTTGAAGCGTGGTCCATGACCGTGCCGTGGTCGGGCTTCCCGCTCGCAGCCCTTGTCGATTTTGCCAGGCCCAAGTCATCGGCGCGCTATTTGAAGATGCAGACCTTCATGCAGCCCAGCGTTGCCAGCGGTCAGAAGCAATCCTGGTATCCGTGGCCCTATACCGAAGGTCTCACCATGGCTGAAGCGCGCAATGAGCTGGCCTTCATGGCGACAGGCATTTACGGCAAGCCCCTGGGTGAGCAGTTCGGGGCTCCCATTCGTCTGGCGGTGCCCTGGAAGTATGGCTTCAAGTCCATCAAGTCGATTGTGACGTTTGAGTTCACCGGCAAGAAGCCAACAAGTTTCTGGGAAGAGATTGCGCCCAAGGAATATGGCTTCTGGGCCAATGTGAACCCGGAGGTTCCCCATCCGCGCTGGAGCCAGGCCACTGAAGAAGTGCTGGGCACAGGCCGCCGCGTACCAACCTTGATGTTCAATGGCTACGAAGAACAGGTGGCCGGCCTCTACAAGGGCCTTGAGGGACAGAACCTGTATCGGTGACCCCTCTGTGTTCCGCGCTGGTTGGGTAATCCGGGCCAGTCACACCCTCCCGTCTCTCCGGACTTGATCCGGAGTCCACTCGCCCCTGCAACGCTGCATGGATTGTCCGGTTGAACCGGACAATGGCGTGACTGGTTGGGCAGGGCTAGCTTAGACCCTCCGCCATCCTCCGGCTTGACCGGGGGATCCAGTGTAAGCGGACATCCTTATTGTCATGCGCCACACGTCTGCCATGCAGCATTTTCGGTTTGCCGCGCGGTGCTGAAGGCTTAAAAGTCGGGCCCTGCCTATTCCGGCCACGTCTCAAGGCTGCCATTTATGTCGTCCCCCTCCGCACCCGAACCCGCATCGAGCCCGGCCCTGGCGCTTCCGCGCTGGGAGCTCGTGGCCATGGTGGCTGCGCTGATGGCGCTCAATGCGCTGGCGATCGACGTGTTTATCCCGGCGCTGCAGGACATTGGCGAAGCGCTGAGTGTCGAAGACGAGAACCGCCGCCAATTTGTCATCACAGCCTACATCATGGGTTTCGGCATCGCGCAGCTGTTCTACGGCACCATCTCGGACAGGTTTGGCCGACGCCCGGTCCTGATGTTCGGGTTGGCGGTCTATGTGGGCGCGTCGGCGCTGGCGTCCTACGTCCCGAATTTTGAATCCCTGCTGGCGATCCGTTTCATTCAGGGCATCGGCACGGCGGCAACGCGGGTGATTGCTGTGTCGATTGTGCGAGACACGTTCGGTGGTGCGCGCATGGCGTCTGTCATGTCGCTGGTGATGATGGTGTTCATGGCAGTGCCGCTGATCGCCCCTAACATTGGTCAGCTCATCATACTGTTCGGCGACTGGCAGTCGGTCTTCTGGGTGACCGGTATTCTGGGGGCTGTCATGGCGGTGTGGAGTTACATCCGTCTGCCGGAAACGCTGCATCCTGAGTATCGCTTGCCGCTGACATTCACACGTGTGTCGTCAGCCTTCAGGGTGGTTGTCACGACGCGGGCCTCATTTGGCTACGCGCTCGCCACGGCGCTCACATTTGCCGTGCTCTTTGCCTTCATCAGTCAGGCGGAGCAGCTGTTTACCCAGACATTCGGCCTTGGGGACTATTTCACGCTCGCCTTCAGCGGCACGGTGGTGTTCATGGCAGCGGCCAGCTTCACCAACTCCCGGCTGGTTGAGCGCATGGGCATGCGGCGGCTGTCGCATACAGCGCTCATGTGCTTTGCCGGTCTTATCGCCCTGGCACTCGTCTTCGCTCTTGGCCTGGGCGACGCGTTCCCGTTCTGGCTGTTCAGCTTGATGATTGCGTCGATCTTTGCGTGCTTTGGGTTTATCGGCACCAACTTCAACGCGCTGGCGATGGACCCGCTGGGCCATGTGGCGGGCACGGCATCGTCCGTCCTTGGGTTTTTGCAGACCTTTGTGGGCGGCGTGCTGGGGGCCACCATCGGCTACATGTATGACGGCACGGCGGTGCCTTTGTTTGCGGGTTATCTGATGCTCGCCCTTGGGGCCATTGCCTGCGTCGCCATGGCGGAAGGCGGCAGGCTCTTTGGCGCAGACGATGATCTGGCCATGCCGCCGGCCGCACCGCAGGACGCGGACTAGGTCCTCTAGCCCGGCATTTTTTCAAAGGCCGGGATATCCGGGTCCAGGGTCACCCAATGGGCTTTTTCACTCACATACACGTTTGAAATCGGCGTGAAGGCCTCCGGCTGGTCCAGCGTCGACGCAAACAGGTTCAGCAGCGCCGTGTTGCCCTGGGACTGGGCGTGGATGCGTGTGCCGCAACGGGCGCACAGGGCGGTTGTGACGCCATTGCCACTCTCTGACATGCGCTGGAACTCCACCCGTTCTCCCGTGACGGTGATGGCGTTCGCCGGGACCGAGATGGCCGACACAAAGGGCGCACCGCTGCCTGCCTGACAGGCATGGCAATGGCAGTTGGCACTCCACACAGGGGCGGCTGTGCTGACATAGCGCACGGCGCCGCAGGTGCACCCGCCTTCAATGGGGACATTGAACTCAGCTGTGGGCATGGGGGCCTCCAATCACGTTGCAGGGCGCATCAGCACGGCAAAATGCGGCAACAAAGTGTGGAGACATCGAGAAATATCTGGCTGGGAAAAGAAAAAGGCCGGACCAGCGTTACTCATGCTGGCCCGGCCCTAGTCCTTGGGTAGCAGGCTAATGGGGGGGTGCCTGGCTACCGGCGGATGCAGCCTCAAGGGGAGGAGTGGCTACATGCTGCCTCGAAGCAACGTCTTGGGGAGAGGACGCTTCGAAGGAGTGCAGTTACGTGAACTGCTGATGGCGAAGATTTAGGCTTTTGCTGCACTGCATTCAAGCAAACTGCCTTCAAAGCAACCATGCGCTGAACGCATAGCTAATCGTTCAGTCCTCACGCCAATGCAAATCACTGATTTTGCGGACAAATTCTCGGTAGAGCGAGATCGAACGACCTTAGTAGGTCCATTCCCGGGCTTTTTCGAGCAGGAAATCACGCATGACGGTGATCCGTTTTGTGTCCCGAAGCTCCGCCGGATACACAAAAAACGTGTCGAAATGGGGGACTTCCACGTCCGGCAGCACCCGTACAACGTCCGGGTGGTGGCGGATGATGTAGTCGGGCAGGGCACCGATGCCAAAGCCTGATTCAACGGCCTTGAGCACCCCGTAGATATTGTTTACCCGGAAAAACGGCTCGCGGGCCCGGCCATCTTCAAGGCCTGCTGTCTGCAGCCAGTTCACTTCCTGCAGGGCTGCCGGTGCTGCATCGCCATAAACCACGATGTCGTGGTTATCGATGTCGGCCAGCGTCTTGGGCTCGCCGCCCTTGCGCGCCAGATAATCCTTGGTGGCGTAAAGGTGATAGTGGACACGGAACAGCTTGCGCTGCACCAGGTCCTGCTGCACGGGCGGGTGGAAGCGCACGGCGACGTCCGCCTCACGCATCGCCAGATCAAGCTCACGGTCATCCACGATGAGATGCAGGTTGATCTTGGGGTAGCGGTCGGTGAATTCCTTGAGGCGCGGCACCAGCCAGTTGGCACCAAAGCCCACAGTGGTTGTGAGCTTAAGGTCGCCTGAGGGTTCGCCTTTGGTCTCGCGCAGCCGGCTTTCGGTATCCGCCAGGCGGGTAAAGACTTCGCGGGTGGTGCCATAGAGCACTTCGCCGGTTTCCGTCAGCAGCAGGCCGCGAGCATGGCGATGGAACAGGGTAAGACCCAGCGATTCTTCCAGAGCGGAGATCTGACGGCTGACGGCTGACTGGCTGAGGTTCAGCTGCTCACTTGCATGGGTAAAGCTGCCAGCCTCTGCGGCCGCATGAAATATGCGCAGCTTGTCCCAGTCCATGACGCCCCTAGCTCCCGCCTGCTTGCCGCAGCGTTATTCGCTTTTGGTTCGGCCCTATATCCGACGGGAAGCGATTCGGCGCAAGGGCAATGCCTGCCAAATGTAACAGTCATTTTGCATATCCCACTTGCGGGCCGAATTGCGACGCATGCTGCAATGGTTGGAAAACCGATGTGACTGGCTCTTTGCAGGTGACCCGCCTACATCGCAGGGCATGACACATGACCCTATATCCACGCGACCGGACCTCGTCATATTCGATTGCGACGGCGTTCTGGTGGACAGCGAGACGATTGCCAATGAAGTGCTTGCCATCGCGGTGAGCGAGCTTGGCTGGCCGACAACGACCGCAGACAGCCATCGCCGGTTTCGTGGTCTGTCGTGGCCGTCAACGATCGCCATCATTGAAAGTGAAATCGGAACACGTGTTCCCGAAGAATGGGTGCAGCGGTCCCGCGAGAGAATGCACACATCCATTTATGAGACGGTGACCGCCATTCCCGGTGTCGCGGATGTGGTTGCGCGTGTCGAGGCCGAAAATATTCCGCGATGCGTCGGCTCCTCCAGCCAACCGGATTATCTGGCACATGTGCTGGGGCGTGCGGGGCTTGACCATCACTTTGGAGAGGCCGTCTTCAGCGCAACGATGGTGGCCAAGGGCAAGCCGGCGCCGGACCTGTTCCTGTTTGCAGCGTCTCAGATGGGCCATGCGCCGCACCGGGCAGTTGTGATTGAGGACACAGTGCCTGGCGTGCAGGCAGGGATGGCAGCTGGCATGCGCGTCATCGGCTATGCCGGTGATCCGCATACGGATGGCAATGCCCTTGCGGATGCTGGCGCGGTAGTGGTGCGTGACATGGCCGAAGTGCCGTCTTTGCTGGGTCTTGGCTGATCCTGTAAATCATGACTTTAGAGGTAATTGTATGTGGTCGCAGGCCGGTCTTTGATGCTGAAAGCACTTAGACATCCTAGGGAGACGACAGACATGGCTGACGCACAGCAAACAATCGACTTGGCTCGCAAATTCCTGATGGCAATGGGCGACAAGAAGTTCGAGGAAGGCCTTGGGTATCTCTCAGGAGATTGCGTTTACGAAAACATGCCTCTTGGCATGGACGCCGTAACCGGTCCTGCCGGGGTGCGTGCAGTGCTCGAACCGTTCTTTGGACCTACGCTGAAGAATGAATTCGTGTTTCTGCGCGAAGCCGCCTCCGGTTCAACAGTTTTTATTGAGCGCGTTGATCGACACAAACTTGCAGAAGACCGTTGGGTAGAGCTTCCGGTAACCGGCGTTTTCGAAATCGAGGACGGGAAAATCAAGATCTGGCGCGACTATTTCGATCTGCCCACCATCCTCGCTGCCTGGCCCGAACTGGTCGATTAGGGCAGGTCTCTGGATGCAGACAACGGGCCGGGCAGGTCCGTCAGGATGCTTGTGGTGTCGTTGACGGTAAAAGCCCGCGGCCAGACACCTGTTCCCTGAGCTGTTCCATCTTCAAAGGCTGCCAGCGCTGTCTCCAGATCGCGCAGGGACTGGAGGCCTGTCACAGGCACACCGGACTTGGCATCGCCATGGGCAGCATAGATGTTGATGGTCTCCGGCAGGTCCGCGACCAGCCGCCGTGTGGTGTCCAGATAGGTCCTGAGGCTGGAATTGGGCATGAAGGCATAGATGGCCCCGTCGCCAGAATAGTCGCCCATAAAGAACTGCTTTGCCTGCTTGTCCCATATGGCAACGGAGTCAGGCGTATGGCCGGGGATGGAGAGCAGCGTCACCTGCCGGTTGCCAAGGTCCATATCCGTGTCCGGTTCCCACCAGCCCGCAACCTGCCAGCTGGGGACGTCATACCCTTCCACAAACCCCAGATGTTCATCACTGGTGGGGGTGAAAACACCGTCGGGCACGCGCGCACGTAGATGTGGGAGGTCCGGCATCAGGATCGTGTCGAAGGCGTCGTGATTGCCAACATGGTCATAGTGAAGGTGGCTGGAGATCACGCTTACCGGCTTGTCGGTCAGGGAGGCAACGACCGGCGCAATCTTGCCTGCGGGTGACCCGGTATCAATGAGCAGGGCGCGTTCGCTGCCCACCAGCAGGTAGGAATGGACGTCCTGATGATACAGCGGCTCAGCAATGACGAAGGTGTCGGGGCCGATCTCTTCGACGGTGTAAAATGCGTCTGCCCATAGTTCCCTGTCGCCAAGCACGACATCTGCCCGGTCCAGCAGGGGAGGCTCGCCTTCGAGGCTGACCAGTTGCAGCATGAGCGGTGTGCGGAAGAGATAGGCAACGCCCAGCAGCATCGCCAGGGCCCAAAGGCCGATGAAAATCCTGATGCCTGTCTTGCCCATGTCTTCCCCACATTCTGTTTTTCATCTCTGTCACCGGAGACGACAAACCCCATTGTTGCACCGACGCGAACCAGACGGGCAACAATGGGGTTTTGTGACGCTGTTAAGGGGCGGTTTGGGAGCTTCTTACTCTGCTGCCGCGGCCTTGGTGTTATTGGCTTCGTTTTCAGCGATGTACTTCTCAGCCTCAAGGGCGGCCATGCAGCCCATGCCGGCAGCCGTTACGGCCTGCCGATAGGTCTCATCCGTCACATCACCGGCCGCATAGACGCCGGGAATGTTTGTCGCCGTCGAATCCGGCTCGGTGATGATGTAGCCGGAATCCTTCATGTTCACCTGATCGCGGAAGATTTCGGTGGAGGGCTTGTGGCCGATGGCGATGAAGATGCCGTCCGCTTCCACTTCCTTGGTTTCACCGGACTTGGTGTCCTTGAGGCGAATATGCGTCACGCCCTGGATCTCACCCTTGCCAAGAATTTCGTCCACCTCGTGGTTCCACTCGACGGAGATTTTCTCGTGCTTGAAGAGGCGCTCCTGAAGGATGCGCTCCGCGCGCAGTTCATCACGGCGATGCACCAGCGTGACATGCTCCGCAAAGTTGGTGAGGAACAGGGCTTCTTCCACAGCGGTGTTGCCACCGCCGACCACGACCACCTTCTTGCCGCGATAGAAGAACCCGTCGCAGGTGGCGCAGGCGGACACGCCAAAACCCTGGAACTTGTCTTCTGAGGGCAGGCCAAGCCACTGGGCCTGGGCACCGGTTGCGATGATGACCGAGTCCGCCGTGTAGACGACGCCACCGTCGCCCACCGCACGGAAAGGCCGGGCCTTGAGGTCAACGGACATGATCGTGTCGTCGATCATTTCCGTGCCCACATGCTTGGCCTGAGCTTCCATCTGTTCCATCAGCCAGGGGCCCTGGATCACATCCGCAAAGCCTGGATAGTTTTCCACTTCGGTGGTGATTGTTAGCTGGCCGCCGGGCTGAAGGCCGCGGACCATGACAGGCTCAAGCATGGCGCGGGCGGCATAGATCGCGGCTGTGTAGCCTGCGGGGCCGGCACCAATGATGAGAACTTTTGCGTGTTTTGTCTGTTCGTTGGCCATTTTCTGGGCCTTTCGCGATCTTAGTCGTGGTGTGCGTGTGGTGTCGGCGTCGCTAGGTGTTCCGGGGCGAATCCCCGATTGCCGACATAATAGCCGAATGAGTGCCCTCAACATGGGTCTTGTCGCTCCTAGATCAATTACCCCATCCCATAGAGACGCGGTAGATCACGTAGATATGACAAGACCCGTATTGAGGGCTTTTAGGGCCTAAAGAGCGTCTGCGTGCTTGCCGAGATAGTCAGCAACGCCTGCCGCGGTGTCTTTCATGCCTTCATCGCCCTTCTGCCAGCCGGCAGGGCAGACTTCGCCCACTTCTTCATGGAACTGAAGCGCTTCCACCATGCGAACGGTCTCGTCCGCATTGCGGCCCAACGGCAGGTCATTCACCAGCTGGTGGCGGACGATGCCATCGCGGTCGATCACGAAGGTCCCGCGCAGGGCCACTTCATCCTGATGCAGAATGCCGTATTCACGGGTGATCTGCTTGGACACGTCCGCGACCATGGGGAACTTTACCGGTCCCAGGCCGCCATCCTTGGGCGCCGTGTTGCGCCAGGCGTAGTGGGTGAACTGGCTGTCGATGGAGATGCCGACGACCTTGGTGTTCATGGCCGACAGCTTTTCGACGCGGTTCGAGTAAGCGAGGATTTCGCTGGGGCAGACGAATGTGAAGTCCAGCGGCCAGAAGAACACCACGCCGTAAGAGCCCTTGAGGTGCTCCATCAAATGGAAGTCTTCCTTGATGAAGCCGTCTTCCATGACGGCAGCAGCTGTGAAATCCGGGGCAGTTTTGCCTACGAGGACAGTCATTATGGGTGGCTCCTTAAAAGCAACTTGGAGATCAAAAACCACAGAAGGTGCCGCAGCCGGAGAGGGCGGCCGGGCCATAGGGGTGAATCCCACATCTTCTGTGAGCTGCAAATTAGAATTCTTCTAAGTATTTGCAAGGCATTGATGATGGGCATCTGGTCGCACCAGCTGTGCAGAGTCGCTTGGGTTTTGAAGCACCAAGGCAATGTCAGATTCATTCTTGACTCTTCAGTCAATAATCATCAATCCTAAGGCATGGCAAGACCAAGAGGGTTCAATTCTGACGAGGTGGCAGAGGCATTGATGAATGCCTTCTGGCTGCGTGGCTATGGCCACACGTCGCTTCCCGACCTGGTGTCAGCGACGGGTCTGCTGCGCGGAAGCCTGTATGCGGCCTATGGGGACAAGGAGGGGATGTTTGCTGTCGCCATCGACAGCTATCTCGCTCATCTGCGCGCTGAACTTGCATCTGATGCCAAAGGCATTGAGGGCATCCGCGAGATGCTTGATGCGGTCGTGCGGATCACCGCTGATGACCCTGATCGTCGCGGTTGCCTTCTCATCAATGCCATTCCTGAAACAGGCTTTGTCGGCGCGGCAAACGCTGAGGCCGTCAATGCCGGTCTGCAGGAGATGCACCGGCGCGTTCGCAAGCGGCTGGCAGAAGCTCAGGCCGCCTCGTCGCAAATGCCTGATCTGGACGAGCTGGTCGCCATGGTTTTTGCGTCCGCTGTCTCCATCCGCGTTCTGGGGCGTGCAGGTCAGTCTCGCGTACTGCTGCAGCAGGTTGCTGACGGTGCGGTGACGTCCCTCAGGCAGGCCTTTGACCCCGGCTCCTGACCCCCATTTCCGCCGACCTTTTTGTCTCACTCAACCCGTTCCAGGAGCGTACCAATGACCGTTAGTGACACTGAGAAAGCTCGCCGCAGCGCCCTGCTGAAGCATCACTACGAGGTGGAAAACAACCACGACATTGACGGGATCATGGCCACCTTCTCGCCTCGCGGGGAGATGCACTACAACCGCCAGACATTTGCCGACCCTGACAGCATCAAGGCAGCCCATGGGCTGATTGGGTTGTGGGGCACGGATGGCGCCATAGAAGGCGGACAGAACCACATCGACCATGAGCACTTCACAGATGACGAGGTCATTGTGGAGGGGCGGCTGTGTGGCAAACACGTGCTGGCGTTTCAGGGCATTGAGGCCAGCGGTCGCAACGTGGAGCTGCCGTTCGTTGCCTTCTACAAGTTTGATGAGACGGACAAGCTGGTTTCAGAGCGGGTGGTGATGAACCTGGGATCACTGGTAGCCGTGCCATAACAAGTCCTCCGCCGGTCATCCTGTGGATGACCGGCAGTCCCGGATTCCATAGACGGTGTTGGGTGGCGGTCCTGACCCAATTGAATCGCTTCATGGCGCAATATGGTGGGGCTGTGGATAAGTCGAAACTGCGAGTCATTTGAGTCGCTTATGCCGTGCGATTGCGGTGATGAATCGCGCCCCGCCGCTGGGACAATGGGTCCGCGGCATCTTCTGTGTACTGACCTGTGGATAAGTTGAAATATCAGAGTCCGGAGAGTCAGTTAGCGGATGATATTGATCCGCCTACTGAATCGCCTGCACTGCCTATGCATGGGCCCATGGATTGGGGGCTAGTGTCCGGTCTGAGGTTCTGCAGGAAGCGCAAAACCCCTGTCGCTCATGCGCTGCCTGATTTCCTGCGCGGCGCGAAGTGTTTCGGTGAGCGGGGGGTAGCTCCATGCTTCAAGGGGAGCATGGGTCAGGGAGCGGGCAATGCCACGGGCCTTCAGCACGTCATGGAAATGATCGAACTTCTCGGAGCCGCCGTCGAGCTCGGCCACATAAAGCGGCTTGCCGCTGGCGGCAGCTTCGGCTGCCATGTTCACGCTGTCCTCGGTCACGACGATGGCATCGGCGCACGCATACAGACCCAGAATTGGGCTGTCGCCGGACCCGTCCCACACCCACGCGCCAAGACGTTTGGCATGCGCCTGAATGAGCTCTTCGTTGTCGGGGCCCGTCCGCCGGGACGTGGTGATGGCAAGGCGTGCACCGGACTCGGTTTGCATCTTCTCAAGGCACCGGAACAGCTCGTCGATGCTGCTGCGATTGAGGCGGTAGGCACTGCTGGACCCGCCGATGGCAACGGCCACAAACGGGCGCCCGAGGGCGTCAAACTTTGATGCCCATTTGCCCGACGCCTCGGCCAACCGCCAGGGCAGGGCAAGATTGGGGGAACCGATGATCGACAGGACGTTTTGCGCCGGGGTGACATTGTCGTGGTCCGGCGGCACCACGAGATCGAACAAGGCCGGTGTCACGCGGGGGTCCTGACACTGGACGACAAATGTCCGTCCCTCGGAAACCCGCTTGATATGAATGGCAAGAGGCACGGACTGACGGCCACAGGCGACGACAAGATCAGGCCAGGGGCCATCCAGCATCTGCCGATTTTCAGCTGAGAGCCGTGACGGCACCTTGCCCCATAGGGACCACGCCATTTCAGGAAGCCAGCGCCAGGGTGCCTTGGCGGCAACCCGCAGGGGGACCGGCGCGAAGCCTGCCGCTTCTGCCAGCGCCAGGCATTGGTTCTCCATGCCCCGCGCGCCGCCGCTGATCGCCCATGCGACCGGTTTGTCGACCATGGTGGCCGGGTCCGATTGTGAGGCCGGTGCGGTTGAGCCGCCTGATTCCGTAGGGTCTTGAGACATAATCGTTCGTGTATGCGCAATTTTATTGCGCGGGTCCGGGAGGCTGCGCTATTAGTTCGCTGGCTCTTGCGAGTCGCGACCACCACTCTTCTAGCAGGGACGCACGCTTTCATGCAGCGGGTAAAACTCGACGCGATTGACCGAAAGATACTGGCTGAGCTTCAGGCTGACGGCCGCATGACAAATGTGGAGCTGTCCAACCGGGTCGGCATTTCAGCACCGCCGTGTCTGCGCCGGGTGCGGGCGCTCGAGGAAGCAGGTCTGATTGAGGGCTATCACGCCCAGCTGTCTGAGCGGGATCTGGGTTTTGACGTCACGGTGTTCGCCATGGTGGGGCTACACAGCCAGGCGGAAGCTGATCTGCGGGCCTTCGAAGAGCGTGTCGATGCGTGGCCGCTGGTCCGCGAATGCCACATGCTCAATGGCGAGATCGACTTCATCCTCAAATGCGTCGCGCCGGACTTGGCCAGCTTTCAGAGCTTTCTAACCGAAAGCCTGACGCCGGCTCCCAACGTGGCGCATGTGCGCACATCGCTGACCATCCGCCGCTCCAAATATGACCCCGGTGTGCCGGTTGATCTGATGGAGCCGCTAGAGGCCTAGATTCGGGGCTATTCCTCTTCCGCCACCCAATTCCGTATCCCTCCGGCTTGACCGGAGGGTCCACTCGCATTGGATCGTTGGAAGGTGTGTGCGGCCTAGGGTCCCGAGCTTACATGCCCTCTGCCACAAGTGGCTTCGAGAGTAGGCCCTCCGGTCAAGCCGGAGGGATACGGGTTTTTTGGTGCTGTGCCGCCAACTACTTGAAGCGCACCTTCAGAATCTCGTAGCTCTTGCCGCCGCCCGGTGTCGCCACCTCGACGCTGTCGCCGGCTGTCTTGCCGATGAGGGCGCGGGCGATGGGGGATGAGATTGAAATCTTGCCGTCCTTCACGCTGGCTTCGTTGTCGCCAACGATCTGATAGGTCACTTCATCGTCAGTGTCTTCGTCGACGATTTCGACGAAGGCACCAAAGGTCACGTTCTTGCCGGAGAGTTTGGTGACGTCGATGACGTCAGCACGGGCAAGGGCATCTTCCAGCTCGGCCACGCGGGCTTCGTTGAGGCCCTGCTGCTCTTTGGCGGCGTGATATTCTGCATTTTCAGAGAGATCGCCGTGTTTACGGGCTTCGGAAATCGCCGCGATGATGCGCGGGCGCTCAACGGATTTGAGCTGCTTGAGTTCCGTCTCCATGGCCGCGTGTCCTTCGCTGGTCATGGGTATCTTTTCCATCACGTATTCCACTCACAAAAGAATATGACCCCGCCGCCGATGCGCACCGGCGAATTCCGGGGCATTTGCGTCAAGGTCAGCGCCAGCCTCCGTATCCCTTGGAGACATGCAACGCTTCGCATCAACTGGCGAATTAGACCTTTGGGACCCTGTCCCGCGCTGCGCTGTAACCGGTGCGCGCGCCTGACCGGGAGGTCCCTGAGGCCGAAAAATAAGGACGCCGGGGCTTGGCCCCGGCGAGGGCACGTACTTCAGAATAATTTTTGCGCCGCGTCAATATATTCTGTGAGGGACGGCAAAACCCCTTTGGAGTCCTGACATTATGTCAGGTCGACGGCTTGTCCTGAGGATTATTCGGCAGCCTGCATGTAGCTCTGGAGAGAGGCTACCTGGAGTTCATCGCGCCGCATGGCGGCGATGGCTCGGGTTGCCGCCATGGCGCCTGACAGGGTCGTGTAATAGGGGACCTTGTTCTGCAGGGCGGCCCGACGAAGCGACGCTGAGTCAGACAGGGCCTGGGCGCCTTCGGTCGTGTTGAACACCAACTGCACTTCACCATTGGTAATGGCATCCACGATGTGCGGGCGGCCTTCAAGCACCTTGTTGATGCGGGTCACCGGCACGTTGTTTTCTTCCAGCAGTCGGGCAGTGCCGCTGGTGGCAACGATCTTGAAACCCATCTCGCACAACTGACGCGCAGGCTCGATGATGCGTTCCTTGTCGCCGTCCTTCATGGACACAAAGGCTGTGCCTTCTTCGGGCACTGTGGTGCCGCCACCCAGCTGGCTTTTGGCAAAGGCGACGCCAAAGCTAGTGTCGAGACCCATGACTTCGCCTGTCGAGCGCATTTCCGGCCCCAGAATGGTGTCGACGCCGGGGAAGCGGGCAAACGGGAAGACGGCTTCCTTGACCGCGATGTGGTCGTATTTGCGCTTCTTGAGGCCGAAGCTTGCGAGGCTTTCACCCGCCATGATGCGCGAGGCAATGCCTGCAATCGGCGCGCCCAGCACCTTGGCCACAAACGGCACGGTCCGGCTGGCGCGCGGGTTGACTTCAATGACGTAGATGTCGCCGTCCTTGATGGCGAACTGCACGTTCATCAGCCCGATGACGCCCAAAGCCAGGGCCATGGCGGCGGTCTGCTTTTCAAGCTCGGCGATGATGTCGTCGGAAAGTGAGAAGGGCGGCATGGAGCAGGCACTGTCGCCTGAGTGCACGCCGGCTTCTTCGATGTGTTCAAGAATGCCGGACACGAATACGTCCTTACCGTCGCACAGGGCGTCCACGTCCACTTCCGTGGCATCCCGAAGATAGCTGTCGATGAGGACCGGGCTGTCGCCGGACACAACGACTGCTTCCTTCATATAGCGCTCAAGGTCCGTCACGCCGTGGACGATTTCCATGGCACGGCCGCCCAGTACGTAGGACGGGCGGATGACGACGGGGAAGCCGATATCTTCGGCAATCTTGCGGGCTTCCTCAGCGGAGCGTGCAATGCCGTTGGCAGGCTGGCGCAGCTTCAGGTCATCGAGCAGCGCCTTGAACCGGTCACGGTCCTCGGCCAGGTCAATGGCATCGGGAGGCGTGCCCAGAATGGGGACGTTGGCGTCTTCCAGTGCCTGCGCCAGTTTCAGCGGTGTCTGGCCGCCGAACTGCACGATGACGCCGGCCAGCGTGCCTGCCTGCTGTTCTGTCGTGATTAGCTCCAGCACGTCTTCAGCCGTCAGAGGCTCAAAGTACAAACGGTCAGACGTGTCGTAGTCGGTGGACACGGTCTCCGGGTTGCAGTTGACCATGATCGATTCAAAACCTGCATCCGCCAGCGAGAACGCGGCGTGGCAGCAGCAATAGTCAAACTCGATGCCCTGGCCGATGCGGTTTGGACCGCCACCCAGAATGATCGCTTTCTTTGCAGTGGTGACGCCGGACTCACATTCAGGTGTGCCGTCGGGGCCCGTTACTTCATAGGTGGAGTACATGTAGGGCGTCTTGGCGGCGAACTCTGCCGCGCAGGTGTCAATGCGCTTATAGACCGGGCGAACATCCATGCCGCGGCGTGTTGCTGAAACATCCTTTTCAGGAAGGTCTGCAAGCTGTCCAAGGCGCGCATCAGAGAAACCCTTGCTCTTCAGCATACGGAATGTTTTGGGGTTTTCCGGCAGCCCATGCTCGATGACGCGGGCTTCGGTCTCCACCAGATCGCGGATCTGCTCAAGGAACCAAGGGTCGATCTTGCAGAGATTGTGAATCTCGTCATTGCTGAGGCCGTGGCGCATGGCCTGCGCCACCGTCAGCACACGGTTGGGCGTGGGCTGGCCAAGGGCTGCACGAATGGCGTTCTTGTCATCGCCTTCGCCCAGGCCGGGCACGTCGATTTCCGTCAGGCCGTCAAAGTCTGTTTCCAGCGAGCGCAGCGCCTTCTGGAAGCTTTCCTGGAACGTCCGGCCAATGGCCATGGCTTCGCCCACGGATTTCATGGCGGTGGTCAGGTGCGGCTTGGCGCCCGGGAATTTTTCAAACGCAAAGCGCGGAATTTTTGTAACGACATAGTCGATCGTCGGCTCAAACGAGGCGGGCGTCGCACCCGTAATGTCGTTGTCCAGCTCGTCCAGCGTGTAGCCAACCGCAAGGCGCGCTGCGACCTTGGCAATTGGGAAGCCTGTTGCCTTTGACGCCAGAGCAGACGAGCGCGACACGCGGGGGTTCATCTCGATCACCACGAGACGGCCGTCTTTCGGGTTCACGGCGAACTGCACATTGGAACCGCCGGTCTCAACGCCGATCTCACGCAGACACGCAATCGATGCATTGCGCATGATCTGGAATTCTTTGTCGGTCAGCGTCAGGGCAGGGGCAACGGTGATTGAGTCGCCGGTATGAATGCCCATGGGATCGATGTTCTCGATGGAGCACACGATGATGGCGTTGTCGTCCTTGTCGCGGACCACCTCCATCTCGAACTCTTTCCAGCCGAGCACGGATTCTTCAATGAGGATTTCGGTGACGGGGGACGCGTCCAGCCCGTAGGCCACCATCTTCATGAATTCGTCTTTATTGTAGGCAATGCCGCCGCCGGTGCCGCCCATGGTGAAGGAGGGGCGAATGATCGTCGGCAGGCCCACCTTCTCAAGCCCTGCCATGGCTTCTTCGAGGGTGTTGGCAATGTGCGAGCGCGGGCTTTCAAGGCCGATCTTATCCATCGCCTCGCGGAACAGCTGGCGGTCTTCCGCCTTCTCGATGGCTTTCTGGTTGGCACCGATCAGCTCGATGCCCAGCTCGTCCAGCACGCCCTTGTCAGCAAGGGCCAGCGCACAGTTGAGCGCCGTCTGGCCGCCCATGGTGGGCAGCACCGCGTCAGGCTTTTCAACGCGCAATATCTTCTCGACCACTTCCGGCGTGATCGGCTCGATATAGGTCGCGTCCGCCAGGTCCGGGTCGGTCATGATCGTCGCCGGATTGGAGTTCACCAGAATGATCCGGTAGCCGTCCTCTTTCAGCGCCTTGCATGCCTGAGTGCCCGAGTAATCAAACTCGCAGGCCTGCCCGATGATGATCGGACCAGCGCCGATGATCAGAATGCTCTTGATGTCTGTACGTTTGGGCATGGTTTAACGGGCTTTGCGAACTAGGTTTGATTCATGACCAACGATCACGCCTTGGCGCGGCGACTGCTGGCCGACATGTTTTTGTACTACCGGCTTCGTCCGCACGGTTTTGCGGAAGGCGTCAGTGTGGGCTGCCCGAAGGCCGACTTCGCGAGCGCGCCCCTGCGCCTCGCCATTGTGCTCGACGCTGCGCCGGACGATCCGCGTACGGATGAGCTGATCGATACCGGCTGGCGCGTCCTCGCTCTCTCCGGCGCGCAGATCCGCGATGACCCCGGCTCGATCCGCCAGACCCTGCTGGATACGGCACAGGCCCTTGCCTGATATGTGAGCCGCAGACGTCACTAGCCTTTTGCCTCCGCCATGCGCTCGACGAAGCGCGCGAAGAGGTAGTGGCTGTCTTGTGGACCGGGGGAGGCTTCCGGGTGGTGTTGCACGGAGAAGATGCGGCCGCCGTCGGCTTCAAGGCCTGCATTTGAGCTGTCGAACAGAGATTTGTGGGTTTCGGTCACGCCGTCGGGCAGGGAGCCTGCTTCCACCGCAAAGCCGTGGTTCATGGAGGTGATCTCGACCTTGGAGGTCGTAAAATCCTTCACCGGGTGGTTGGCGCCGTGGTGGCCCTGATGCATCTTCTTGGTCGTGGCGCCTAAAGCGCGACCCAGCAGCTGGTGACCAAGGCAGATGCCGAAGATGGGCTTGCCTGAGTCCACGAGCTTCTTGATTTCCGGCAGGGCGTATTCGCCGGTGGCTGCGGGGTCGCCGGGGCCGTTAGCGAGGAAGATGCCGTCGGGGTTTTGCGCCAGCACGTCTTCTGCGGTGGACGTTGAGGGCATGACGGTGACGGCGCAGCCCTGATCCGCCAGCAGACGAAGGATGTTGCGCTTGGCGCCGAAGTCCAGCGCCACGACTTTGTATTTGGCCTTGGCGAGGCGGCCATAGCCGTCGCCCCAGCTCCAGCTGGTTTCGTCCCACTGATAAGGCTCGGCAGTTGTAACGTCCCTGGCGAGTTCCATGCCTTCAAGGCCGGGGAAGGCTTTGGCCTGTGTAGTCAACGCCTCAATGTCGAACACACCGTCTTCCGCGTAAGCGATGACGCCGTTGGGCATGCCGTTTTCGCGGATGAGGTTGGTCAGCGCTCGGGTATCAAGACCGGAGATGCCGATGATGCCCTGGGTCTTGAGCCATGCGTCCAGATGCTGTGAGGAGCGGTAGTTGGACGGGTCGGTGATGTCCGCCTTGAGGATGCAGCCCACGACACCGGCCTTGGCCTGCAGGTTGGAGGTTTCAATGTCCTCGTCATTGGTGCCCACATTGCCGATGTGCGGGAACGTGAAGGTGATGATCTGGCCCGCATAGGACGGGTCCGTCAGCACTTCCTGATAGCCGGTCATTGCGGTGTTGAAGCAGACTTCGCCCGCAGCAGCGCCGGTGGCGCCGACGCCGTAGCCTTCAAAGACGGTGCCGTCTGCGAGCACAAGGCGGGCTGTGGTGGGTTTGTCTTCGGTTTCCCAAGAGGGAGTGGAGCCTGATCCGACTCCCCCCATCCCGGATACGGGCGGGCGGGCGTCAGAATTGGGCTCGGCCATTTGAAGGCTCCCTTGGGGACTTTTGGGCGCACACAAAGGGGTATGCGCGAGGGTGATAACAGAGTTTTGCGCGTGGGGGCTTGTAAAAGCGGCAAGCATGCGCAAATTGGCGCGGAAATTAGCGGGAGGCCTCTCCCGCGTCAACCTGTGATTTGCCCTGATTTTTTATTTAAAATCAAAGGCTTACAGGGGGTTGCGGCGTGGTGCCGCGAAAGAAGTGTCATTTGCCTTCTTGCCTCTGCATGCACACATGATGTGAGTCTCAACTGTGAGTCTCAGGTTCAACCGGAAGACACTGATATGCGTGACACGTTCAAAGCGGCCCTCAAGGACGCGCTCAAGGCTGGTGACAAGCGACGTCTGGCGACGCTGCGCCTGATCACGGCTGCCATCAAGGATCGGGACATCAATGCCCGGTCAGAGGGCAAGGACCCGGTCAGCGACGGTGAAATCCTTCAGATCCTCGCCAAGATGATCAAGCAGCGCCGCGAATCAGCCACCACCTATGAGGAGGCGGGCCGTCTCGAGCTTGCGACTCAGGAACGCGAAGAAATCGAAATTATTGAAGGCTTCCTGCCCCAGCAACTGGGCGAGGACGAAGTGGAAGCCGCCTGCAAGGAAGTGATTGCCGAGCTTGGTGCCGATGGCCTCAAGGACATGGGCAAATGCATGGGCGTGCTCAAAGACAAATATGCCGGCCAAATGGACTTTGCTCAGGCCAGCAAGTCCGTGAAGGATCTGCTGAGCTAGCATCCGCATCGGGTCCTTATGGACTCATGCGCGCCTCGGTCGCATCATTCCCCCATGAAGTTTTCTGACCAGTTGCTGGACGACATCCGCGCGCGCATTCGCGTGTCGGAGGTGGTTGGGCGCAAGGTCGGTCTGAAACGCAAGGGGCGCGAGTTTGCCGGTCTGTCTCCGTTCAATCAGGAGAAGACGCCGAGTTTCTTTGTGAACGATGAAAAGCAGTTCTATCACTGCTTTTCTTCCGGCAAACATGGCGACATCTTCAAATGGATGATGGAGATGGAAGGCCTGTCCTTTCCCGAAGCCGTTGAGCGGCTGGCGGACGAGGCGGGGGTCGAGCTTCCCAAGGCAACACCTCAGGACATGGAGCGCGAAAAGAAGCGCGCCGGGCTCATTGACGTCATGGAAATGGCGGATGCGTTTTTTCGCGATCAGTTCAAAGGCGGACGGGCAAAAGAAGCGCGCGCCTATATTGAGCGACGCGGGCTCACACCCAAGACCATTGCCGAGTTTGGCATTGGCTATGCGCCCGGTGACCGGCAGGCTCTGCGAGGGCATCTGTCTGCGCGCAACATCACGGATGCGCAGATGGCCGAAGCAGGCCTCATCATCCATGGGGAAGACATTCGCGAGCCGTATGATCGCTTCCGTGACCGCATCATGTTTCCCATTGGCGATGCGCGTGGTCGCACCATTGCCTTTGGCGGGCGGGCGCTCTCTGCTGATGTGCCGGCAAAATATCTGAATAGTCCGGACACGCCGCTTTTTCACAAAGGCAGCATTGTCTACAACTTCGCCCGCGCCCGTAAGCCTGCCTTTGATGCGCAGGCCGTGCTGGTGGCGGAGGGGTACATGGATGTCATCGCGCTGGCGCAGGCCGGGCTTGCGCATGCCGTTGCGCCGCTCGGCACTGCATTGACGGAAGACCAGATTGGTCTGCTGTGGCGGTTGGCGCCTGAACCCGTGCTGTGCTTCGACGGTGACCGGGCAGGACAGGCAGCAGCCTATCGCGCTGCCGAGCGTGCCTTGCCGGTGCTCAAGGCGGGGCACTCGGTCCGCTTTGCGTTTCTGCCTGACGGCAAGGACCCGGACGATCTCATCAAGACAGCAGGGCCGGATGCCATGCGCGATGTAATTGCGCAGGCGCAGCCGCTTTACAAAGTGCTGTGGGAAAAGGAAGTCACCGACCGGCGCATCGACACGCCCGAGCAACGTGCCGAGTTTCAAAAGTCCATTCGGGCGATGCCGCGTGTCATCCGCGACGAGGCCGTGCGCGAGCATTATGCGCAGACCTTCGAGCAGCAGTTGCAAACCTTCTTTGGCGGCCAGCAGGGCAACCTACGGTCCCGTGACGGGCGCAGCGGCTCTTCCGGCGGGCGACGCCAGGGCCAGGGCGGCGGATTTGGGGGCAGCCGTGGTGGATTCAATCGTGCGGCGCTTGGCGCCACACCGTCACTTATGCGCAGTTCTCTGGGGCGCGGTGGCGCCCCTGTCACCAGCCGCGCGCATGAGTTGCTGGTCCTGACCGTGCTCAACCATCCCTGGCTTGTGGCGGACCATGCGGAGGCTCTGGCGGGGGTCAGCATTTCAGACCCGTCGCTTGACAGTTTGCTTAATGAAATCATAGATGTATCGACGCAAGGGGACCATCTTGACAGGACGGCGCTGCACACCCACTTGGAATCTCATGGATTGAGCCACGTGGCGCATCGGCTTTTGTCTGATCAAGCCTTGAAAACAGTCGCTTTTTCGAGCGGTGAAGCGGACCCGGCAGTTGCCGAGGAGGGCTTTGACGCTACGTTGAAAGAGTGCGCGGCAGGCGGTTTTGAAGCTGATCTGCAACGCGCACAGGCTGATTTCGAGTTGGATCCGAGCGAGGAAAACTGGTCCCGGCTTGAGCAGATCAAGCGGATGATGCTTGAGCAGGACCTGAAGGATACCGCCAGTTAACTGGCACGAAATTCAAGCGCGGGCAGCGCAGGTACCGGTTGCAGGAAGCGAATAGCTCCAACCGGCACGCGGATTGCTCGCGATTTGTCTGTCAGGCGCTTGGCTTTGCGCGCTGACACCGTGAAATCAGGCGCTTTACCCGGCAATCTTTGGCGATTGCAGGGCGCAAGGCGTCGAACGCAACACAATTTACCTGACGCGGCGGCATGGCGATGCCCCGTTTTAGGACGCATATACGGAGTGGCACGACCACATGGCGAGTAAAGCGGCAGCAGCAGAAGCAGAAACCGAGACACCGGCAGACGGAGCAGACGGACCGCTCCTCGACATGTCGGACGCAGCCGTTAAGAAGATGATCAAGGCCGCCAAGTCGCGCGGCTTTGTCACCTATGACGAGCTCAACAAAGTGATGCCGTCCGAGGAAGTCTCCTCCGAACAGATCGAAGACACCCTGTCGATGCTCTCTGAAATGGGCATCACGGTGGTCGAGAACGAAGAAACCGAAGACGGCGACGAAGCCGAGGATGGCGACAAGCCCGCCACCGGCAGCGCTGTTGAAGCAGCGCCCAAGAAAAGCTCCGCTGTCACAACAGGTGGCCGTACCGGCTCCACCCTTGAGCGTACGGACGATCCGGTCCGGATGTATCTGCGTGAAATGGGCTCGGTAGAGCTGCTGTCGCGCGAAGGCGAAATCGCCATTGCCAAGCGCATCGAGGCTGGCCGCGAGACAATGATCGCGGGCCTGTGCGAAAGCCCGCTGACTTTCCAGGCCATCATCATGTGGCGTGAGGAACTGAACGAAGGCAAGGTTCTGCTGCGCGACATCATTGATCTTGATGCGACCTTTGCGGGTCCTGACGCCAAGAAGACCGTGCCTCCCGGATCGCCCGGCATTCCCGGTGATCCGTCTGCGCCCGGCGCCCCTGCGGTCAATGACAACAAGGACGACGCCCGCAAGCCGGACGAAAACGGCAATGCCACCGTCGCGCCGGATGATGATGACGAAGAAGATGAAGACGAGGGCGCCAATCTGTCCCTCGCGGCCATGGAAGCCGAGCTTCGTCCGCAGGTCATGGAAATTTTTGACGGCATCGCCAGCGACTACAAGAAGCTGCGCCGTCTGCAGGACCAGTTGGTTGAGGCCCGCCTCAACAGCGACGACCTGTCCACCAGCCAGCAGAAGCGTCTGAAGAAGCTCACCGCTGACATCGTGGAGCAGGTGAAGAACCTGCAGCTCAACAATGCGCGTATTGAAGCGCTGGTCGAGCAGCTCTACGCCATCAACAAGCGTCTGGTCAGCCTTGAAGGCGGCCTGATGCGTCTGGCTGAAAGCCACGGCGTGCCGCGTGCTGAGTTCCTCAAGCAGTATTTCGAAAACGAGCTTGATCCCAACTGGGCGCGCCGTGTGGGCCGTCTAAAGGGCAAGGGCTGGAAAGACTTCGTCGGCGAAGAGCGCGACAGCGTCAAAGAAATCCGCACGGAAATTCAGGGACTGGCGCAGGAAACTGGTGTGGAAATCACCGAGTTCCGCCGCATCGTCAACACCGTGCAGAAGGGCGAGCGCGAAGCCGCGATCGCCAAGAAGGAAATGGTCGAGGCCAATCTGCGTCTCGTGATTTCCATCGCCAAGAAATACACCAACCGTGGGCTGCAGTTCCTCGACCTCATTCAGGAAGGCAATATCGGCCTGATGAAGGCGGTGGATAAGTTTGAATATCGCCGCGGGTACAAGTTCTCGACCTATGCCACCTGGTGGATCCGTCAGGCCATCACGCGCTCGATTGCTGACCAGGCCCGCACGATCCGTATTCCGGTGCACATGATCGAGACGATCAACAAGCTGGTACGCACGTCCCGCCAGATGCTGCACGAAATCGGCCGCGAGCCGACGCCGGAAGAGCTGGCCGAGAAGCTCTCCATGCCGCTTGAAAAAGTGCGCAAGGTTCTGAAGATCGCCAAAGAGCCGATCTCGCTTGAAACACCGATCGGTGACGAAGAAGACAGCCATCTGGGTGACTTCATCGAGGACAAGAACGCTGTCCTGCCGATTGATGCAGCGATCCAGTCCAACCTGCGTGAGACCACGACACGGGTTCTCGCCTCGCTCACGCCGCGCGAAGAACGCGTCCTGCGGATGCGCTTTGGCATCGGCATGAACACGGACCACACGCTTGAAGAAGTGGGCCAGCAGTTCTCAGTCACCCGCGAACGTATCCGCCAGATCGAAGCGAAAGCGCTGCGCAAGCTCAAGCACCCGAGCCGGTCCCGCAAGCTGCGGTCGTTCCTCGACAATTAGGCTGCTGCCGATTTTAAAAATGAAAAGCCCCGCGCAAGTCATTGCGCGGGGCTTTTGTATTTTAACCGGAGCGGGTGTCACTCCGTATCGGGACTGTCTTCAACGCCTTCGCCCGCTCTGTAGGAAATGAAGCTCCCCAGCATCAGGGTGCCGAAGGCAAGGGCGGTGGCGAGGGTGGCCAGGGCGTAGGCACCCAGGCCAAACGCGACACCGATGGTGCCCATGACCCAGACCGATGCGGCGGTTGCGCCGCCATGAACTTCGCCATCGGACCGGAAGAGGGCACCGGCACCGATAAAACCGATGCCACCCAGAATGCCGCCGATGACTTTTGCGGGGTCGATGTTGAGGTCAGCTTCGCCCACGTGGAACGACAGCTCCATGATGGTGATGACGGCAAGGCAGCTGCCCAGAGCCACAAGGGCGTAGGGCCGCAAATCCAGCGGCTTGTGTTTGTACTGGCGCTCAAGGCCGATCAACAAAGCTGCCGCGGTGGCCAGCACGATGCGCAGTACAGCCTCCCACATGGGCACGTAGTTCATCTCAAAAATATCCATCGCTAGTCCCCCGATGTGTCCTAAAGAAAGGCCATCAACAGCGTCGCAATGCCCAGGAACGAGAAGAACCCGGCAATGTCTGTGACGGTGGTGAGGATGATGCTCGACGCGGTGGCTGGGTCCTGTCCCAGGCGTGTCAGAACAATGGGGACGACGGCCCCCGCAAGGCCCGCCATGACCATGGCCATCACCATGGAAGACATGATGACCGCGACGAGACCGAACGACCCGCTCCACAGATAAACGCCGATGCCGCAGGTGACAGCCACCGCAAGACCATTGATGAAGCCCGCGATGGCTTCCTTGGTCATGACGCGCTGCCATTGGCGCAGGCTGATCTCCCGCAGGGCCAGACCGCGCATGGTGACGGCAAGGGCCTGGGCGCCGGTATTGCCGGACTGACCGGCAACCACCGGCAGCAGCACTGCAAGGGCTGTAAAGGCCGCAATGGTTTCCTCAAACACGCCAACAACGGCTGCGGCCATGAAGGCTGTGATCAGATTGATCTGCAGCCAGGGCAGGCGCTTGCGCACGGCGAACATGGGGGGCGACAGGGCGCGCTCGTCGGCGCTGGCACCCACCATGGTCTGCAGGTCCACGCTGGCGTCTTCGGCGACGCTCTGCACCAGCTTGTCATGGTAGATCATGCCGATAACGCGGCGATCAAAATCCACCACAGGCAGGTCGGCGGCATGGGTGGTGTCCACAATGTCCACCACCTGCTCGCGGGGCATCAGCACGTCCACGCTTGCAATTGTAGGGACGGCCAGATCTTCAAGCGGGACCGAGGGGCGGGCGACGGCGAGGTCCTGCAGGGTCACGCGGGAGACAAGCCGGTTATTGTCATCCACGAGAAACAGGCTGCGGGTTGTCCGCAGGCGTTTGTGGCGAATGGTTTCCAGGGCCTGCTCAACCGTGTCTGTCTGGCGGAAGACGGCAAAGTGGGTGTCCATCATCCGGCCTGCTGAATCCGCGGGATACGACATTGTGCGCTGCAGGTCCTCGCGAATGCCGTCATCGAGGTTGCTGAACAGCTGCGTGCGCTCTTCGTCATCGAGCTGTCCGGCAATGGTGGACGCTTCGCCGGGCGACAGCTCACTGAGCAAGCCGCGCTGGATGGACGGCGTCAGCTCCAGCAGAAGGTCGGCCGCGTAATGTGGTGTCAGAAACCCGAAAACCGGTGCCAGTGTTTCTGCGGTCTGGCCGTCAAGGGTTGCTGCAGCTTCAAGGGGCTGGAGGGCCTCAAATTCGCGCGCGGCTTCAACGGGGTAATCCAGCATGTAGCGCTTGGTGAGCTGGCTGATGGCCTGGTTTCGGCCAGCGGCATTTTTGGCCTGATCGGTCATGAGCGGGGCCCCCCTTTTGTCGGGGCTGAGGGTGATCCTGTGTCCGCAAAGAGCGTCCCGGTGAGGCCTTCCACGGTTGTGAGATAGGCCCCGACCAGACCTGCCAATACGGGCTCGCCGCCGGTGGAGGTCTGGGTGGCGCCGCTCAGGCTGGCCATGGCGCGCAGCATGTCGCGGTGGCTGAACCCACCGATCAGCTCGCCGGACCGGGCGGTGACGGCCAGTACGTCTTTTTGGACCCATCGGTCATCCAGTGCGGCACTTGCCACGGGCATGGTGGCGGGAATCGATGCGGCGCTGCCCAGTTTCAGGTCGGCGACATGGGTGTCGCGCGGCGCCCGGACCAGGTCCATCAGGTGGAGTTCCCCAAGCACGCGCCGCGCGTCATCCACCACATAGATCGTTTGTGGTGCCCTCGCGCGGCTGGATTTCAGAATGTCCAAGCACTCGCTTACGCGTCGTGACTTGGCAAACGCGGGCTGTGATCCATCGGTCCACGCCCCGACGGATGTGGGTGGAAGTTGCAAGGCGTGGCTGATCTGCCGTGCACGGGTGGCGGGAAGCTCTGCCATCACCTCTGTCCGCACTGCAGAGGCGACCAGCCGCAAAATGCGCACGGCGTTCTGAAAGGGGATCACACGGATAATGGCCGCTGCATGATCGCGGGTGAACCCGGCGACTGCGGCGGCGGCAACCTGCACCGGCATTTCAGCAAGAATAGGCGCTGCACGGGTTGCGGGCACATCGTCAAAGAATGCCGTCACGTCTTCAATCTGAAGTGTTTCGAGAACCCGGGCCGCATCTGTTGGGTGGCGGTCTGCAAAGTTGATGGCGATAGATGGATTGATGCTCATGAGCTCTCTCCGGTGGTCGGCGCATCGCCTGCTGATCTTGGCGGCAGGAGGAGAGTGCTGACAGCACTGTAGCGCTGGCCGGGTATGGTCATGGTCCCGTCAGGGGTATCAAGCACGACGGCAGCTGCGGAGAACTCGAGAATTTCGCCTTCTGTGCCATCCAGGCGAATGGCCTGCCCGATGACGAAGCGCCCCCGCATCTGCTGTATGCCAATGAGGTTAGCCACCAGATCGCGGGCTCCCAGGGCGAAGGCGATGGCGAAGCTGACGAGGACGGATCCAAGAGCAATGGCCGTCACAATGGTGAGGAAAGTAACGTCGACGCCAATCTGCGCGACGCCGATGATGACGCTGGCGGCCAGAACTGTCGCCTGGACTACCACCCCAACAAACCGTGCCTGAGAAATACCTGCAGCACTCAGGGGGGCGGTGACAGCGTCACGGGCCACGCTGGAGAGCACGTACCCGACAAGGAGCACGACGCCAGCGGCCAGGGCACGAGGCATGAATGCGACGATCTGGTCTAGCCAGGCGGAGAGAATGGGCAGGGCCGCTGCTTCAGCCGCTGCGGTTACAAAGAGCAACAGGACTGCCCAGAATCCGACCTGTCCGACGACTCCCATCGCTTGCTCCGAAGGTGTCAGCCGAAGGGCGAAGTTTTTGGGGACCAGTCGGTTGATCCCGGCGGTGACAGCTCCTGTGCCGCGCACCAGAATCATGCGTGTGAATCTTGCCGCCAGCCAGCCCAGCAACAACAGCAACAAAGCCCCTGCCAGCTGGGGTATGTAAGCGATGACCTGTGTCAGCACATCGCGTGTTGCGTCCTGCAATGCGCTTGCCCAAGCGAAAATACCGTCCTGCATCGACCATCCTTCAAATGGAATCATGGGCCGATGGTGTATCGGCGATTGGAAAGATGGTCGCTTGTTTGATGTCGTAGCGCAATCAGACAATTACGCGGACAAAAAAGCCCGACAGTGCCAAACCACTGCCGGGCTCAATGGGTTGAGCTTTGTGATCTTAGAGGTTGGCGCCGCCCCAGAAGACAGAGAACTGCTCGCAGTGGATGAGCACGGAGGTGTAGGCATCGGTGCTGAAGTCTGCAGGCAGCTTGTATTCCTGGGCACCTGATGTGCTGTCGAGCTTGGAGACGAGGACGGCGTTGTTGGTGGCGGTGTTGTCGCGTACGTCGTTCACGTCCTGCTGGGACAGGAAGATCTTGAGGTCGGGGGCGTTGCTGGTGCGGAAGTCGTCGCTGAGCACGATGTAGGCACCGTCTTCACGGGTCTCGATGGACCAGGAGCCGTCGAGCGGCTTTTCGGCGACGTCGAAGGCGCGGGCGGCGTTGTGGGTGTCTGCGGACGCAGGCAGGACAACGGCGAAGAGGCTGGAGACGGCAATGGCCGCAGCGGCGAAGAAAGTCTTGAAGGTCATGATGTGTCCTGACGTGTTGATGGTTGGTGGTGTCCGGTCTGCGCGGTGCGCGGCATCCCTTGGTGTCTTGTCTGTGGTCAGGAGATAGGGGGTGGCTGGATCACACGCGATGAAACAGGCCGTGAAGTCGGCGTGAGGTGCGCGTTACCGGGCGGGACTGCACAAGGAATGGCGGTTTTGGGGCCCAAAATCGCACATCTGCGATGAGTGGACTTGGCAGCCCGACAGGGGTAAAACCCGGGCGGTTGTCTCGCAGGTGCGAGATGAAAATCCGGGAGTTTCCCATGCTGCTGACCATGCTGAAGGCCAAGCTGCACCGTGCCACGGTTACGGGTGCGGACCTTCACTATGAAGGCTCCATTGCCATTGACCGCGATCTCATGGATCTCGCGGGCCTTCTGCCCAATGAGCAGGTCGATATCTACAACATCGACAATGGCGAGCGGTTCACGACCTACATCATTGAAGGCGCGCGCGGCAGCAAGGTGATTGCGCTCAATGGTGCGGCCGCCCGCAAGGTCTGCGTGGGCGACAAGGTGATTATTGCCTCCTACGCCCAGGTGGATGCGGAAGAAGCCCGCAATTACAACCCGGCGGTGGTGTTGCTCGGTGACGGTAACGAGGTTCAGACTGCGGCGTAGATTCGTTTCCTTTACTGGAGAACGCCCATGCGCCCGCTGCTCGCTCTGTTTGCTCTTACGATTTCAATCAGCATTGCTGCCTTGATGCCCCAAGCTCAGGCAGCAGAGGATGCAGCGCAGGTTCAGCCAGCCTATGCGGCAGCCTACGCGCCGGAATCGGCGTTTGAATCCTGCCGCGGTACCCGTGCGTCCGAGGCAGTGGACTGCGCGCTCAAGGCCTGTGCAAAGGCGAGTGGGTATCCTGAGGATTGCTACATCCTTGCAGCCTGCGATGCCGGCGGCTGGGTCGGTGTGATGGGCGTATTGATGACGGAAATCCACTTCACCACCGTGACCTGCGGCGCACCGAGCCGGGAGGCCGTGCTGGCTGAACTCAAGGCCCGGTGTGCAGGCCATCTGCCCTACATGCAGGAGTGCTGGGTGTCCGAGCTGATCCCGCTGCATGAGGCCAAGGCCGAAGCCGTCGAGATCAGCTGGACGGCTGAGAGCGTGCTGCAACCCTAAGGGCAATCAGGCGGCTTCAAACCGTGCGCCGAACTCTTCCATGTCCAGGTTGAACGCCCGGCAGCAGAACGAAATGGTGTGGTAGTAGCCCGCCAGCACCACCAGCTCGATGAGCTGCTCCTCTGAAAATTCCGCGGCAAGCTCTGCCCATAGCGCGTCATCAATCGTGTTGGTGTCATGCAGGCTGTCCGCCATGCGCAGGATCAGTCGATCGTTTTCGGTGTCCCAGCAGCTATCCTGCGGTGTCCCACGCACGATGGAGGCGGACTGCGCTTTGGTGATCGCGACGCGTTCGCCGAAGAATGTCATGTGCACGCCCCACTCATATTCAGCACCGCAGCGCGCTGTCGTGCGATCTATCATCAGTTCGCGCTGCCGCAGGGAGAGGGTGCCCTTGTCGAGCAGACCGCCGGACATCATGCGCTCAAACACCCGCGGGTTGCGGGCCAGTGTCGTAAAAAGAGTGAGTGGGGGCACGCCGTCGGGCATGACTGCATCCAGTCTCTTTTGGATGTCCGGGTCATGGGGTGGCTGCGCGGCTGCGATGCGTGGACCGTGAGTATGTTGAGCCATCGGGTGTCTCCCTGTAGGATGCTATGTATTTTGTAGCGTGCTATGAAAATAATAGCACTGCGTCTTTTTGCAAGGAAAAAAATCGTGGCGCCGTCGAAAACACTGTCGCCAAAGCCCGGCATACCCGTGCGGGGGTCCAACACCGGCAGGCCGATCATGGCCCTGCTGGATCTGCTGGGCCGTCGTGGTGCGTTGCGACTGATCTGGGAATTGCGGCAGGACGCCCTGACATTCCGCGCGTTGCAGGAGGCGGCGGACCTGAACCCATCCACCCTGAATGCGCGCCTCAAGGACTTACGCGGCGCGCGCATCGTGACCCTTGGTGATCAGGGCTACAGCCTGACAGGCGAGGGGGACAATCTTCTCAACAGCATTCTGCCGTTGCACGCATGGGCTGAGCAGTGGGCCAAGGACGCCGATCAGACGTAGGCATCTTCTCCGCCAATGTTGCGCCACCCATAGGTGCCGTCATGGACGGTGAGTTCGATCACATGCGGGTTCGTGAGGCTTTGCCAGAGATCAAAACCATCCACATCGTCTAGGTCGCTGATGAGGGAGGCGATGGCTGCGCCGTGGGAGCACACGGCAATGGTCTGGCCCGCGTGCCGTGCGCTGATGTGGTCGATGACACGTCTCACACGAGTGCGGCACTCAATCAGGGTTTCACCGCCGGGCAGACGCAAGGTGTCATCGGTGAAGCTGTCCCGTAATGCTGAAACGAAGTCGTCGATGGGGGTTTCGGCGAGCCTCCGTTCTTTCAGGTCTTCAAGAATGTGTACGTGATCGCCGGTCCGGTTTGCTGTCGGCGCAACGGTTTGCTGCACCCTTAGGAACGGACTGGCGTAGATATGATCAATGCCCTGGGCTGCCAGAAAAGAAGCCAATGCTTCTGCCTGCCGTTCGCCCTCATCGGTGAGGGGCCAGTCAGGCTCTGGAACGCCCGTTGGCTGCCCCGCCTTTGCATGGCGGATCAGCCAGATCCTTGTTGTGACGGGGTTCGCCAGCGACCTACTCGAGTTCGATGACGATGTTCACGTTGGAGCGGATTTCCTGCGTTCCGGCAGCGACCGGTACTGCGGCGCCTGCATCTTCCATGGCCATGGAGCGCATCATCATCGGCTGCGGGCGGTAGCCGCCATTCTCGCTGATGGTCATGACCGGGCCGAGATTGGCACCAGCCGTACCGGCCAGAATGGTCGCGCGGCGCAGGGCATCCTCAACGGCGATGCGGCGGGCGTCATCCATCAAGGACTGTGGATTCTCGATGAAGAAATTGACGCCATTGACGTTGTTGGCACCTGCGGTCACCAGCTCATCCAGTACGCCGCCGACATTGTCGAGGTCACGGATGATGACGGTCACATTGTTGGAGGCACGGTAGCCGACGATCTTGGGGTCTTCGTGCGTGCCGTCAGGCTTGCGCGGAGAGTGTGAGTATTTGGCATTGATCGAGAAGCCTGATGTGCGGATGTCTTCTTCCTTGATGCCGGCATTCTTGATCGCTTCAAACACCTTGGTCATTTTCTCGGTGTTCGCTGTCAGAGCTTCGCGGGCTGTCTTGGCTTCTGCCAGCACACCTGCGTTGACGCTTGCGGTATCCGGCTTGGCGGAGACGGAGCCTTCGCCCTGCACTGTAATGGTGCGTTTTGGCTCCACCGTCTGCGCAAGTGCAGCAGGAGCGGCGAGCATCAAGGCAGCGGCAAAGGCTGCGGCCAAAGAGGCTGGATGAGCAATGAATTTTGGGGAAATACGGGCGCGCATGGGCGGCCTCCTGTTAAGTCGTGAACGCTTCTTGTCATGTGCCGGGCACCGGCGAACTGGCAGTCACTATCATGCCTGATCATGTCAATAATGCGGATGAAAATATGCCCGCATCATGACGGTTTCGCGCCCCCCTTGTGATCTGCTATAGGCCCCTTGGTATGGCGCAGCCCGCACTGGTGTGTGCAGGCCCCGCCATATGACGGTGGGGCCGGTAGCTCAGTTGGTTAGAGCGGTCCGCTCATAACGGATTGGTCGCAGGTTCAAGTCCTGCCCGGCCCACCACTTTTGCCATTGTCATCTTGAGGTGTTCATTTCACATCGATGGCGAAATCCGCCTCGAATGCCTGACATTGCTGGTGAGCAGCGCAGGCGGCATCAAGACCTTTGGATTCAAGCAAGGCCGCGGGTGCGCCACCGTCGCGGGTGATCGCTGCCTTGATGGTGTCAGCGAGGTTGAGGGCATAGGCCTCGTCCACACCTTCCATCGTCTTGCAGGCTGCCGGGCGATTGGCCAGCTTCATGGTGTTTTCATGGGCAACGCGTTCTGCAGCGCCGGCGCCATAGCGTGTGGCGAAACCTTCCATATCCCATTGGGCAGGCGCGAGGCAGGAATTGTAGTAGGCAAGCCAGTCGCCTGCGCCAGACGTCGCCACTTCAATGTATTTGGTCAGGAATGTGGTCGTTGCCAATTCACCTCTTTTGGCGATGCGGTACTTGCCGACACGCATACCGATACTGGTGTCCCTTGGGTAACTGCCTTCTTCCCTCAAGACCAGTTCACTGGTGCAGCAGCTGACAGCCACTTCGTCGCGCAGTTGCCGGATCTGCTCCGGTTCTACCCACGCAACATCTACCCAACGTGGTTCGTTGGCGAGTGCCGCAGCCCATTGCTCATTGCGCTCTGACCCGTAAGCGACCACATCGCCACGCATCGCGGAGCTTGTGAATGCCACGTATCCGCTCAGAGCCAGCAAGACAGCTATGGCCATACTCATGAAAACCCATTGGCGGGTAACCAGCAAGACTAAGGCAACGGCGATCGACGCGTAGGCGATGTATTTGAGGTAACCCATGCCATTGTCGGTCAAATGCCCGAAACTTGCGATCACATAAAGCAGCGCTTGAAGCGGCGCTGTGACAATCGCCAGCACCACGATTAGTCCGCCAATAATGGCAAAGAGCTTTGCAGCATCGTAAAGATTAAACACGACCATAAGTCTGCTCCCTAATTGCCGATCGGCTCGTATTTGCGCACATACCCATCGGTGTAGGCATCGATTGCGGCCGCGCGTTCTGTCGTCGTGATCTTCTTGCCGGTGTAATCGGCTTCACACTGTCCGCGGATACCTTCGAAATGCTCCCAAAGGCCGGTCTTCAGTTCGCCAAGAGCCAGGCCGTGACGGTTGAACATCACCTCGAACTCAGGCTGGTGGAAGTAGCGCTGGCTCTCGTCAATGATGCAGGTGCAATAGGACGGTTCGCGCCAATAGATGATCGGGCACTGGGATAGATAGCCCTGAATGGCGCTTGCCTTGTACACGACCGGAGGGTCAAGGGGTTCAATTTGTGTGCTGCCGCCGCCGGAGCCGCCGCGGGCGGCTTCGCGCTCGCGCTCGTGCACTTCAAGCCGTGCCTTGTAGTCGGCGACAGTGCGGTCGTAGAACGCTGTCGTGGCGGAGCCCAGGCACTCGATCTGCAATCCAGCCATGTCCATCTTGGTGCTGTTGTCGCTGATGTTGCTCCATTCAGAGCGTCCGCCAACGTAGTAGCCGATATCCACGTTTGATATATCATGGTCGACCGCTTCTTCGAAGAAGCAGGAGCACTGTTCAATGCTCATGCCGGCCTTACGCTTGTCGGTGCAGTCCTTCATCATTTGCTCAAGCCGATTTACATCGGCAGACAGCAATTCGGGTGTTTCTTCCTGCGCTGTCGCTCCGGCGGTTCCAGCAAGAAATATCGACGTTGCCAGCGATAGAGCAGCGCCTGCGTTCTTCATCCAGTTTGCAAATTCGGTCATCACCACGTCCCTTCGACTGCATCACGTGTATGAACAGAACGCCCCGTCGCTGTTCGGATCTGATTCACGCTTGGTATGTGCGTGTGCGTGAATGATGAGTCCAGATTTCTGAACGCCTGCTGAATGAGCACAGTGCGGTGTGTGTTGATGGTTAATGTGCGTTAAAGGAGATTGATCTGATCCGAACCATTCGTGTGCTGCTCGGTGGGTCGTCGCTAAATTCGTCAGAGTGGCAAATTTCCTTGCTGCGCCGCCATTTGGAGAAGCTCCGGCGCTTCCGTATAGTTTGGAAAACAGACCTCCGGGCCGTGTCGGGAGTGCTCAAACGCCAAGATAAAAGAAGCGCCCGGACATCAGGGAGTCTCAGGGGATACCAATGGTCAAGAAGAGCGAAATCGCCAGTACTGCCTCAGAAAGTCCAAGTGCCCTCAGCCCGCTTGTGGGCATAAACCAGCAGGATCTGATGGCTGCGGCCGGGTCTATTCTGAGTGGTGCCATCCGACATCCCTTTACGGTCATGAAGCATGGTGGTGCTCTTGGTCGGGGGATGGCTGACGTATTGCTTGGTCTGGATAAAAAGACACCAAATCCCAAGGACAGACGTTTTGCGGATCCTGCATGGACCGGCAGTCCTCTCCATCGGCGTCTCTTTCAGGCATGGGAAACGCTGGCGGACCAGGCCGATGCGCTGGTGGATGATTTCGGGTTTGAAGGGTCTGAGAAGACGCGCACGCAGATCGTCACGCGCATCTTCACGGATGCACTGGCACCCTCCAACACGCTTCTCAATCCGGCCGCCTTGAAACAGGCGATTGATACCGGCGGTGCGTCGCTCCTCAATGGAGCGAGCAATCTGGTGTCGGATGTTCGCACCAATGGCATGCTGCCGCGCATGGTCGATACCGAACCCTTCAAGGTCGGCGAGAATGTCGCGTGCACTCCGGGATCTGTTGTTTACCGCACCGACATGCTGGAGCTTATTCAGTACACGCCGCAAACGCCGAAGGTATATGCGCGGCCCTTGCTTTTTATTCCACCGCAGATCAACAAGTTCTACGTGCTGGATCTCTCGCCTGAAAAGAGCCTGGTCAAATATCTGGTGTCGCAGGGGCATCAAATATTTGTGGCGAGCTGGCGCAACCCGCAGCCTGAACATCGCGACTGGGGTCTTGGTGATTATGTCACCGAACTGGATCAGGCGGTTGATGCCATTCTCAAGATCACGAAGTCCGACAGCCTGAATGTGTCGGGCGGGTGTTCCGGCGGTATCACGCAGGCAGCATTCCTTAGCCATCTGGCCACCAAGAATGACAAGCGGGTGAACTCCGCCACGTTCTGGGTGTGTGTGCTGGATCCACAACCTGATGACAGTGATCTTGGGTCGCTGATTTCGCCATCCAGTATCGAGATCGCCCGCAATCGATCCAAATCGAAGGGCGTGCTTACGGGCCGTGATCTGTCGACGATCTTTGCGTGGCTTCGGCCCAACGACTTGATCTGGAACTATGTGGTCAACAATTACCTCATGGGGCGCAAGCCACCGGCGTTTGACGTGCTGTTCTGGAATCAGGATTCCACCAATCTCAGCGCGCAGCTGCATTCGGATTATCTTGATCTCTACATCAAGCGTCCGTTCGTGAACCCTGGGTCCATGGATCTACTCGATGAGCCGCTTGATATCAGCCAGGTGGACATGGATGCCTTCATTGTGGCGGGCACGACGGACCACATCACGCCGTGGAAGGCCTGCTACCGCACAACGACAATGCTGCCCGGCAACATTGAGTTTGTGTTGTCCAATAGCGGACACATTCAGTCGATCCTCAATCCACCGGAAAACCCCAAGGCGAAGTACTTCACCAACCCTGACCTGTCTGGTGATGCGGATGAGTGGCTGGAAGGTGCAGAAGCGGTGAATGAGTCCTGGTGGGTGCGTTGGCTTGGCTGGCTGAATGAGCGGTCAGGCGAACAGGTGCCCGCGCCCAAGAAGACCGGTGACCGCAAATACCGTGTGATTGAAGCGGCGCCGGGCAGTTATGTGTTTGACTAGCTACCCGTCAATGCAGGAAACACACGACCAACCCAGAAGGGCAGGGTTCCATTGACCGACACTGTGCCAGAGA
The DNA here is from genome assembly GCF_000689395.1 of Candidatus Phaeomarinobacter ectocarpi. Taxonomy (GTDB): domain Bacteria; phylum Pseudomonadota; class Alphaproteobacteria; order CGMCC-115125; family CGMCC-115125; genus Pyruvatibacter; species Pyruvatibacter ectocarpi. Next base: position 2,188,913 of record NZ_HG966617.1, on the reverse strand, counting down.
TACGCCACGTCACGTCCGGCCGCATCCGCTTCAAGACGGCCATATGGCATGGCGCGGACGAGGATGCTGGCGAGAGTGTGCCTCTGCTTGTCTTCAATGGCATCGGCGCCAACCTGGAGCTGCTGGCACCTTTGGCAGACCACCTCCCTGGCCGGACGATTATCGCGTTTGATGCACCGGGTGTTGGTGGCTCGGAAGATTCGTCTTTGCCGTACCGTCCTTGGATGCTGGCCCGGCATGTCCGCAACATTCTGGACGACCTGGATATCGAGATGGTGGATGCCATGGGTATCTCGTGGGGCGGAGCCATGGCGCAGCAATTTGCGTTTCAGTACCCAAAGCGCGCGCGCCGGCTGGTGCTGGTCGCCACCAGTGCCGGTGTTCTAATGGTGCCGGGACGTCTGGGGTCCATCGCCAAGATGGTCAACCCGCGTCGCTATGTGGACCCCAGCTTTATGCTCAAGAATTTCACCAAGCTGTATGGCGATGACATGCGCATTGCGGATGATCACACGAGCCGTCTTACAGCGCCGACGCTGCGCAGTTATCTCTATCAGCTGACGGCAGGTGCAGGCTGGACGAGTGTGCCGTTTCTGCCCTTCCTGAAGCAGCCGACACTCGTGATGTCTGGTGATCGCGACAGCATCGTGCCTGCGGTCAACGGGCGGCTCCTGGCGAGGCTCATTCCCAACAGCCAGATGGAAATCATCGAGGGTGGGCACTTGTTCTTGCTGTCCAACCCCGAAGCTGCCATTCCTAAGGTTCAGGAATTTCTGGAACAGGCAGTTTGAGATGGCTTTGCAGCTGGTTGAAGTGACCGCTGATCATGGACACGTAGATACGCTGGTCGCTTTGGGCGAACACAAGGGCGCGATTGATGTCTATGCCGATGAGCGCTCCGATATGGACCGCTGCCTCGTTCGCATCGTGATCTCAACCAAGCGCGTACAGGAACTGCTTGACGGCATTCAGGCCGCCATCGGGGCGCAGGCGGACTGGCGGGCGGTGGTTCTTCCCATTCAGGCCAGCGTGCCGTCGCCGGGACCGTCGGTGAAAGCGGTATCGGATGATGAGCCGCGCAAGTTCTCGTTCGCGTCCATTACCGTCAGCCGCGAGGCGATCTGGAATGAGATCAACAAGGGCGCGCGCCTGGACCTCAATTTTATTATCCTCAGTGTGTTGTCCACCATCACGGCCGCCATTGGTTTGTTGACGGACAATGTGGCGGTGGTCATCGGGGCCATGGTGATCGCGCCATTGCTGGGCCCAAATCTGGCCTTTGCCTTTGGTACCGCCCTTGGTGACCGCGGCCTCATGGTCCGTGCGTTCGGCACGAATGTGCTGGGCATAGCTATATCGTTGGCGCTGTCATATGCGATCGGCGCCTTGTGGACAGGACCTCTGGATTCACCTGAGTTGGTGAGCCGCACAGTGGTTGGCTATGAAAGCATCGCTCTGGCTCTAGCTGCGGGCGCTGCGGCTGTTCTGTCGCTCACCACAGGTCTGTCGTCCACCCTTGTGGGCGTGATGGTTGCTGTGGCGTTGCTGCCGCCCGCCGCGACCTTGGGAATCATGCTGGGGGCGGGGAACTATTTTGCCGCCGGCAGTGCGGCTTTGCTGCTCGCGGTCAACATCGTCTGTGTCAATCTGGTGGCGCAGCTGGTGTTTGTCGTGAAAGGCATTGGTCCACGCACCTGGGCCCAAAAGCAGGCGTCCCGGCCAGCCCGTTACATTAACGCGATCAGCTGGTTTGTCCTGCTCATGGGGCTTATCACCGGCATCTGGTATGCCCAGCAAAGCGGGGGCGTTGCCCCCAACCAAGGCTTTGAAGCGCCGAGTACGGATAACTTGACAGGCAACTAGACACCAATCCGGGTCGCTTAACCGTCGGGTCACTTAACCGCCCGGCACTCAACCAATTGACTGTGCACGGGTGATGAATGACCGGTTGACCGGGCTCAGGGGCTTTTGCGTCAACCGCTCATTCGCCAATGCCTCAGCCGTGCTTTGCATGTTGCCGCGCAAGGCGGCTTCCATCAACGTCCAGTCGATGACGTCCCGCTGGGCATGGCTGCCGCCATAGGCGTTTGCGATGTAGCGGGCAGGGTGGAGCAACTCGACAGCAGACGCGTAGTCGCCCTTCTTGAAGGCCACGAACCCTTCGATCAAAGGTGCGCCATAGGCGAGCCACCAGCGACCGACCTCGCTGACATCTGTGGCGTTGGATCTGTAGTCCGCAAGCAGTTCTTCAACATCGGTCATTCTGTCTGCGCCCAGATAGGCCATGGCCGCATGCAGATCGTTGAACGGATATAGCGCACCATCGGCATGTGCTTTCCAGGCGTCGGCGACTTCTGCCCATCGCGCGCCTGTATCAATCCGCTGCAGGTCAAACCGCCAAAGTAGGGCGGCGGCATCAACGAGGTCGACGGCAATGCTGCTTGGCTCGCCGCGCACGTGGTCGTCATAGAGCTTCAGGGCCTCGGCATTCTGTTCGAGATCCAGATGAAATAACGCCCGGTGCCACCAGTTGTGGACCTGAAAGAAGTTGCCCTCATCCGCCCAGTGCGGCTCACGGGCGATCATCCAGCCGATGCCATCCTCGGCACGGCCCTGCATTTCCATGACATGGGCGACGGCATGATGGGCCCAAGCGTCCGCTGGATCCTGCGCAATGGCTTCGCGGCCCGAGGCTTCCGCAGCTTCATAGTCACCGGATTCTTCCAGGCCAAAGGCGTGCATGCCGAGCAGGAAAGAGCGTCCGTGCATGTCTTGGGGCCACTGAGGCAAGACACGGGAAATGCGGTCGCGCAGATCGCGGGCATTTGCCCTGAAGAAATCAATCAGATGGCCGGTTTGCACAGCCACCATGTCGTGGGGCCAGTCCATTGAATGGCGATCAAGCTGAAGGGCAGCCTTGGTCCAGTCGCCAGCCACCACGTGAGTTGCGGCAGCGGCATGGCTTGCCTCGCGCTCATCCAGTGAGAGCGTCGACACATGATTGAGGATAGACGCAGCCTCCCTGGTCGCGCCGGGCTCTGTTGCTGTTGCATACATGTGCGCCTTGAACAGATGCGCCATTGCAAAATCCGGCGCGGCCTCGATGGCAGCATCTACCTTGGATATGGGGTCACCGGCATATCGGTTGAAATCATCGAGCGCGTCGATGAAAAACTGCGCGGCGCTGGCGTTGGCAGTGTTGAGGGAGAGACCCTGTCGATCGGTCTGCATTGTATGCTCCTGCATGTATCCGGTTTGGGCGGCGTATGTCCGCAAGCCTGGGCCTTCGACCAATTACCTCATGGGTAGCGGTTGGCATGACAGCGTGGCGGACGATGCAAACCGGCGCGCTGCCTTATCCGCGAGGGCCGAATATCAGCCATGCGATGAGGCCAAGAATAGGCAGGAACAACAGGGCTGCAACCCAGATGGCCTTTGCCAGCGCACCGGCACCGGACTGAAAGACCTTGATGATCGCCCATAGCAGAACGATGAACCAGATGAGGGTGAAGATGCCGGTGACTTCAAGTCCGAGCATGTGGTGTCCCTTTCGTTTTTCCCCTGTGCCGGTATGCTTTGAGGGCATCACGGCTGTCGTTCGTGAATACCATATGTGGGGAGTGGGGGCATGGGTCACCAGCGGCGAGATATATCTTTTGCAAGCGATGGGGACATTTGTCGCGGCTGGTTCTACCAGCCGGATGGGACAACGCCGACGCCGGTTGTCGTCATGGCGCACGGGTTTTCGGCGGAGCGCACGTTCCGGCTGCCCGCCTATGCAGAGAAGTTCGCAGCGGCAGGAATTGCGGTGTTGCTGTTCGACTATCGCAATTTTGGTGACAGCGACGGCAGCCCGCGTTTTCTGGTCGATCCTGACCGGCATGTCGAAGACTGGCGTCAGGCCCTGGCCTATGCGCGCTCGCTGCCGGATGTGGACAATGACCGGATTGCCTTGTGGGGGTCCTCTTTTTCCGGAGGACATGTCATCACCCTCGCGGCAGAGGACCACGCCATAAAAGCAATCGTGGCGCAGGTGCCTTATGTGGGGGGGCTGGAAGTGAGTTTGTCTATCGGCAACACGCTGAAGGCAGGCGCCAGCATTCTGGCAGACAAAATTGCTGCGATGTTCGGGGGTGCGGTGACCATACCTATCGTCGGGCCGGAGGGAGCCTTTGCCTGCATGGCCTCATCTGAGGCGATGCAGTTTCTGGATATTGTCGATGACAGCTCGGCGTGGAACAACCGCGTGCCCGCACGCGCATTGCTGACGCTTGGCAGCTATCAGCCGCGCGATGTGGCGCCGCAGGTCACTTGTCCTGCGCTGATTGTCGTTGGTGAGACGGATGAAACCACGCCACCGGATCTGGCGCACGCGGCTGCTGCAACCATGCCGGCTGCAGAAGTCTCATCCTTTGATGCGGGCCATTTTGAGGTCTACCTGCCGCCATTGTTCGATGATGTCGTAGGCCAGCAGACACAGTTTTTGACGCGGCACCTGCTGTAAGCAGGCACCGCGTCACAAAACCGGACTTGATGTCTGGTGCGTCTATCGGGGGCCGGCGACGAGCCAGGCAATCAGACCGATGAGCGGGAAGGCGATGACGACGAGTGCCCAGATGATTTTTGCAACGGGGCTGGCGCCGGACTGAACGATCTTGATGACGGCCCAGATGACGACAATCGTCCAGAGCAGGCCGAGAATTCCATATTCCATGAGGTGTTCCCTTCTTGTTTCAGCGTGCTCTCATTGCACTCCTGAGCCATAGAACCCTTGAGGGCGGAATTGGTTCCCGGGTGTTTGATACCCCGCATTGAAGCGGCGGCCTCATTCGGCTAGAAACCAGCCAACTCAGGCACTCATTCCGGCACTTTGATCCGCAAATCCGCGGACCTGCCGCGTATCCAATACAAGGTTCCGCACCATGGCTTCTTATCAGTACGTCTATGTGATGGATGGTCTGTCCAAGACCTATCCCGGCGGTAAGCAGGTGCTGGACAATATCCGCCTGTCGTTTCTGCCGGGTGTGAAGATTGGTGTTGTCGGCCTCAACGGTGCCGGTAAATCCACCCTGCTGCGCATCATGGCGGGCACGGATAAGGAATATCAGGGTGAAGCGTGGGCGGCTGAGGGCGTCAAGGTCGGCTACCTGCAGCAGGAACCCGAACTGGACCCGGCCAAGAATGCCCGTGAAAATGTCATGGAAGGCGTGGCCGAGCAGACTGCCAAGCTTGAGCGCTACAACGAGCTAGCGATGAACTACTCGGAAGAAACCGCCGAGGAGATGTCGCAGCTTCAAGACGAAATCGACGCCAAGAACCTCTGGGATCTGGACAGTCAGGTCGAGATGGCCATGGACGCCCTGCGGTGCCCGGAACCGGATGCTGACGTCACCAAGCTTTCAGGTGGTGAGCGTCGGCGTGTCGCGCTGTGCAAGTTGCTGCTCGCCAAACCAGACCTGCTGCTGCTCGATGAGCCGACCAACCATCTGGATGCGGAGTCCGTCGCGTGGCTTGAGAACTACCTCAAGGAATATGCAGGCACCGTCGTGCTCGTTACCCATGACCGCTATTTCCTCGACAACATCACCGGCTGGATCCTGGAAATCGACCGGGGCAGCGGCATTCCCTACGAAGGCAATTATTCCTCCTGGCTTGAGCAGAAGCAGAAGCGCCTGGAACAGGAAGCACGCGAAGATGTGGCGCGCCAGCGCACACTTGCCCGCGAAGTGGAGTGGGTGCGGTCCAGCCCCAAGGCACGGCAGGCCAAGTCGAAGGCACGTATTCAGGCCTATGACGAACTCCTCAACGCGGATACGCGCGACATGGAGAAGAAGGGTCAGATCGTCATTCCCGCAGGGCCGCGTCTGGGGGGCAATGTGATTGAAGCCAAGGGCCTAACCAAAGGCTTTGGCGAGCGCCTGCTGATCGATGATCTGTCGTTCACGCTGCCGCCCGGCGGCATTGTGGGTGTTATCGGTCCCAACGGCGCGGGCAAGACCACGCTGTTCCGTATGCTGACAGATCAGGAGACGCCTGACGCAGGTGAACTGACGATTGGTGACACGGTTGTGCTTGGCTATGTGGACCAAAGCCGCGATGCCCTGGACCCTGAAAAGACTGTCTGGGAAGAAGTGTCGGACGGGCTGGACATTGTGAAGCTCGGCGAGCGTGAAATGAACAGCCGTGCCTATGTCAGTGCCTTCAACTTCAAGGGCACGGACCAGCAGCGCAAGGTTGGCCTGCTGTCAGGTGGTGAGCGCAACCGGGTGCATCTGTCCAAGATGCTCAAATCCGGTGCCAATCTGCTGCTGCTCGATGAGCCGACCAATGACCTTGATGTGGATACCTTGCGTGCCCTTGAAGACGCACTGGCGAATTTCGCCGGCTGCGCTGTTATCATCAGCCATGATCGCTGGTTCCTCGACCGCATCTGCACGCACATCCTCGCCTTTGAAGGCGACAGCCATGTGGAGTGGTTCGAGGGTAACTACGAAGACTATGAAGAAGACCGCAAGCGTCGTCTGGGCGAAAAGGCCGCTGTGCCAACGCGTATCAAGTACAAACGGTTTGCACGCGCCTAAGGGCGCTTGCTAGCCGGCTGTGTCTTCTGCGGAGGTTGCGGCCTCTGTTTCTTCTACTTCATTGTCAGAGGCATCGGCCGACACGTTGTCGGCTGCCGCGCCCGCCTGCGCGCGAAGGTGAGTCAACAGGGCTTCGAACTTGCCACCATTGTTGCGGATGTGTGAGGAGAACGCGCCGCGCTGTTCCTGTGCCATCCAGATGCCGGCGACGTTCACGTCAAAGACCTTGAAGCTGCCGTCCTTGTTGCGGAGCAGCCACCAGTCCACGGTCAGCGGTTCGCGGCCGTCAGCAAACTCGATGCGGCTGTCGACGATGACTTCGCGACCCTTCTTGCCCTTTTCCTTGGATGACGTGACGATGAATTCCTGATCGGAATAGCCTGTCAGACGGCCAAGATAGACCTTCACAATGAACTCACCGAGAAGGTCGAAATAGTCTTCGCGCTGTTCCTTTGACGGAAGCCTGGCGTACTGGCCAAGGGCAAACAAGCCGACCCGGCGGATGTCCATAGCGTCCAGCAGCAGGGTGCGGAAATTCGCTTCCGTTTCCTGCGGTGTCATGTCCTCATCACCCAGGATCTCGATGGCCTTGCCACCCAGCTCTGCCACAAAAGCCTCAGCAGCCTCATCCGCATTGGCAGACGGGGAGAAGGCCATGAGGGCCAGAGCAAACGCAGCTGCAAAGGCTGCGGAGATACGCAAGTTTGGAAGGGTAAGTGTCTGTGTCACGTACATGGTGCCATTTCCCGGGTGGGTCGAAACGCGTGATATCCAACTCAGATGCAGGATCGCTTAGATCATGCTCCAAATGAACCGTTCATGAAGGTGGCAACGCACACTTGTGCGTGCGCCGATGGTGCACAGTGCAACCCGTAAGGCTCTGACAAGTTCCGTCGTGTTGCTATATGCCCGTGTTACTGCCGGAAGCAGGCGCGGGTTCTGTCTCGATTGCGTCGCTGCCATCTTCGTAGTCGAACTCGTAATCAATGTCGGAAATGTCCGGGAGGTTGTCCGGGTTAATCTCGCCATTGGCTATTTCGTTGTTGCGGCTCTGGCGATAGAGGCTGCGCAGGGCGGCGTAGTAGTCAACAGATGTGCGTTCGATCTCGTCGAGCGTGTCCAGATTGCGCGCGCGCAGGTCCAGTCCGTTCACGACGAAGCGTGTCGGCGGAATGATGCTGTCGCGGTTCCAGAACACATATGTCAGTGGATCAAATGCCTGATCGACGACAAAACCCGCAAGGTCGCGGGGTGGTGCTGGACCAAGCAACGGCAGGAAGACATAGGGGCCTTCACCGCTGCCCCAAACGGCAAGGGTCTGGCCGAAGTCTTCGCCATGGCGCTCATAGCCCCAGCCGGTCGCCGGGTCGAGCAGACCGCCAACACCTACCGTAGAGTTGATGCCGAAGCGGGTGATGGTTGTGCCCGCACGATCCCATTCACCCTGCAGCATGTCATTCACCAGAATGACCGGTGTGCGCAGGTTGTCGAGGAAGTGGCGGATCGAGTCCTTTGCAAAGCCCGGCAGGACGGCATCGTAGCCCTGAGCTGCCGGCTTCAGGATGAGGCCATCAAGAAGCTGGTCGTTGACGGCGAAAAAGTAGCGGTTCAGGGGCTCAACAGGGTCGTTTGCTTCCTGATAGGCCGCTACTGCGGCCTGGTTGCCAGGGTCAGGCCGTGTTGCGCACGCGCCCAGCGTCAATGCCAGGGTCGCAATCAGGCCAATGGCCAAAGTCCGTCCGGACTTGCCACCTGCGGAATGGAATGCACTTCCGCCAAAAATCTTGTCTGCCGCCATCTTCGTCACGCCGATCCGCCTCCGAGTTGCGCGGTAATGAATTCATCCGCGCATTAGGCTCAATTCTGTTCCACCCTGGCTTACGCAATGGTGTACGTGGCTGCGGTTTCTTGCAGGATTTTTCCCGCCCGCGGCTCAATTTATGTACATCGTCACCTAAGGTTGCTGCGTCTTGGGACCCTGCGAAGCGCACGTGGGTATAGCAAGGGGATCACGTGCTGTTTTCAATGGGCCGTTTGGACTATGGGCTTAGCGACCTGCCTTACCCGAGCAACATTGAGTGTGTTCATCATTATCGCCGATTCTTAGCTATCATATGGGGGGGCAGCCCGCCATAAACGAAATAGTGTGCTCTGAGAGACCCTCCAAAATGTGGCGGAAATGTCGCGTTCTTGAGCCCATCCGGGTGGTCTTTGCCTGCAAAACAGCTTGATTTCCAGCCACTTGCCCACCGGTGATGCATTTACGTGCCGTAAGGCATATTCATTGCTATTGGACATGCACATATCTTTATATAGTCTGCGGTAAGCCGAACCGGTCGGCTGATCAGGAGCAAACCATGGAAACATTGTTGCAGGTGCTGCGCGCGGCGGGGGAAACGACCCGCCTGCGTCTGCTCGCCATCCTGAGTGAGAGCGAACTTTCAGTCTCTGAAATCACCCATGTTCTGCGTCAGAGCCAGCCGCGCGTCAGCCGGCATCTCAAGCTGTTGTCAGATGCGGGACTGATTACCCGGTTCCGCGAAGGCAGCTGGGTGTTCTACCGGCTGGAGACACGCGGACCTTTCGGTCAACTGGCCCATACCTTGATGGATTTCCTGCCACCGGATGACCCGGTGGTGATGCGCGACCGTGAGCGCCTTGCAGATGTTCGCGCGGAACGGTCCGAGCTTGCTGCTGAGTATTTCAAGCGCAATGCAGCCGAGTGGGGGCAGGTCCGTGCACTTTATGTGTCTGAGAAGGACGTGGAAGCGGCGGTTACCGCCATGGTGGGTGATGAAAAGGTATCCGTCCTGGTCGATCTTGGAACCGGGACAGCACAGATGCTGGAGCTGCTCGCTGGTGTAGCCGATACGGCGATCGGCTACGACACCAACCACGACATGCTCAACATTGCCCGCGCCAATCTGGAGCAGAAGGGGCTGTCCCATTGCCATGTGCGTTATGGCGACATTCTGTCCATGCCCGAGCCTGCCGGGTCAGCCGATATCGTGATCATCCACCAGGTCCTGCACTATCTTGATGATCCGCGCTCTGCCGTCCAGGAAGCCGCCCGCCTGCTCAAGCCCGGGGGCCGACTTTTGATTGTGGATTTTGCTCCGCACGAAATCGAAGCGCTGCGTGAGCGGCATGCGCATCGCCGGCTTGGCTTTCCGCGGTCCGAAATGGCTGACTTTGTCAGCGCGGCGGGCCTTGAAATGGCAGCGGTGCGCGATCTGGCGCCAGGCGAAGACGACACAGCACAACTTACCGTATCAATCTGGCTGGCCGCGAAAGGCGCGGCAGGAGATGCCCTTGCAACTCCGTCCCGGCCAGGGACCAAACAGTCCGTGAAGGAGAGCGCCTGATGGCGACGCGTACCGACGACCAGTCTTCTGAAAATCCTATTGAGGTCTCTTTCGAGTTCTTTCCGCCAAAGACGGAAAAGATGGAACAGACCCTGTGGGCTTCGATTGAGAAGCTTGCACCGCTGAACCCCCGATTTGTGTCGGTCACCTATGGGGCAGGCGGCTCCACGCGGGAGCGTACGCATTCCACAGTGAAGCGCATTGTGGATGAGACCTCCTTGAAGCCTGCGGCCCATCTCACCTGTGTTGAAGCGACGCGTGAAGAGATTGACGGTGTCATTCAGGACTACTGGGACGCGGGCATTCGGCACATTGTGGCCCTCCGCGGGGATCCGCCCTCCGGCATTGGGGAAAAATACGTCCCGTTTGAAGGGGGCTACGCGAATGCAGCGGAGCTTGCGGCGGGCATCAGCAAGATCGCGCCCTTTGAGATTTCAGTCGGCTGCTATCCTGAAAAGCACCCCGAGAGCGCCTCGTTTGATGCGGATATTGATCTGCTGAAAGCCAAGATTGACGGGGGCGCGACGCGTGCCATCAGCCAGTTCTTTGTCGAGACCGACAATTTCCTGCGCTTTGTTGATCGCGCCCGTAGCGCGGGCATCGATATTCCTATCGTGCCGGGCATCATGCCGGTGGGGAATGTTGCGGGATATCTGCGCATGTCGGCTGCGACAGGCACAAGCGTGCCGGACTGGTTCAAGGAACGGTTTGACGGGTTGGATGATGACCCGGAAACGCGCCAGCTGGTGGCGTTGTCGGTGGCTGCTGAACAGGTTCAGAAGCTGGCGGATCAGGGCATTCAGCAATTCCACCTCTATACCCTCAACCGGGCAGAGACGGCGTTCGCGCTGTGCCACATTCTCGGCGTGCGTCCGGACAAATCTCTCGCTGCCTAGGTGGAAACCCAGTCGCAGCAGGAGACCTGTCCGGGGTCGCTGAATGTGTGGATCGGGCTTAGATCAAGCCGAAGATGACAGCACCGACAAACGCAAAACTTGCGCTTGTGAAGAACCAGAGTGCCGCATGTCTCGAAGCGCGTGCAGTCATGTGAGGGGCCTCCCGCATTAGCCTCTTTGGACTCAAAGCGTGACAGTCCGATTGCAGCTTGGGAAGCAGGATTCGTCGCTGCGGCGCACCCTTACAGTGCAGGTGCGAAGAAGGCCTATGCCGCCGGACGGCCACCTCCGCCACCCGGTTTGCCGCCTTGGCCGCCACCGGGACCGCCACCCGAACCGCCGCCCTGTCTGCCGCGGCCGCTGGTGCGAGCATCGATATTGAGCTGGGTAAACAGTTCGTCCCGCGTGACGCGGCCATTGTTGTCCTTGTCAAAGCTTGCGAACAGCATGTTCAGGCCGTTTGAAAACTCGTCCGCCTCGATGGCCAGCGAGTTGTCTGTATCGAAGCTGGCAAGGCCCTGCACCGGGTAGCGGGCGCCAAGGGCTGTCTGGGCCCAGTCCGCAAACTCAACGCCGCTGACGATGCCGCCATTGTCGCGATCGATCTGGGCAAACAGAATTGAGGTGGCCTGGGTCAGCTCATCACGGTCTGTTTCCAGATCACGATTGGTATCCATATCCGCCAACAGCAACCCGGTCGGCTTTACCACGATTGCGCCATGCTGGAGGCTTGGATCGCTGTTGCCCTGACTGCGGCGATCATCCCGTTTTCCGCCGGGACCGCCGCAGGCTGCGAGAACAGTCGCGCTGAGCAGAACAATGGAAATCTTCGACAGGTTCAAAAAGGTCACGTTTTCCCCCAGAAAGCTCTGATGCAATCAAGTTGAACGCGGGGGCCCCGAGTTTCCGTCGGCAGGGGGCAAAAAACCTACCAGGGGTGCGTTTCGCCATTCCATTGGATGAAACTGCCGGTCTGCGCCAAAGTCAGCCCATCAATGACGTTCCGGATGCCGCTCGCGCTTTCTTCGGGCGTGATGGATGCGCTGGGGCCACCCATATCGGTTTGCACCCAGCCTGGATGCATGGTGATGCAGGTGATGCTGCGGGGTTTGAGATCGTGCGCCATCAGCTGGACCACCTTGTTCACGGCGGCCTTGGTGCTTCGGTAGGGGTAGGACCCCTGGGTATCACGAAGGAGAGAGCCCATCTGGCTGGAGATGGTTATGACCTTGGCGCCCTCCACCAGATTGCCGGCAAGTGCTTCCGTCACGCGCATGGGGCCAAGGGTGTTGATCGCAAAGGCATTGGTCCACGCGTCATAATCCATGTTGCCGAACGAGAACTGGTCGCCCAGGACGCCCGCATTGTTGATGAGCACATCTATGGGCGTATCACCCAAGGCACTTGCAAACGCGGACACAGACGCACCATCCGACACATCAAGGATCGGGGTGGTAACCGCATCTGATCCCAATTCCGCCTTGAGAGCATCCGCCGCGTCCTGGGTCCGGCAGGTGCCGATGACCCGTGCGCCCTGCGCTGCATACTGGCTCGCCAGTTCGCGACCAATGCCGCGGCTTGCTCCGGTGATGACGATGGTCGTCATGCGCTAGTCTCCTGATGGATGGCCGAACCCGCCGCCGCCGGGCGTCTCGATGATGATGGTGTCATTTGTGTCCATGTCTGCGGCGTCGCATGCGGCCAATGTCTCACGATGCCCGTCAGCGCGCTCGACTGCATTGCTTCCCGGCAAAGCCGCGCTGCCGCCTTTTAGTCCAAAGGGGCGCGTGCTGCGTCTGCCGGACAGAATGGAGACAGACATTTTTTCCCGGAAGGTGATTTCGCGTATGACGCCGTTGCCGCCTTTGTGTTGACCATCGCCGCCTGACGCCTCGCGGATATCAAAGCGACGCAGCAGAACCGGGAAACGCCCCTCCAGCACTTCAGGGTCGGTCAGGCGGGAGTTTGTCATGTGGGACTGGACGGCACTTGCGCCATCGAAAGTTGCCCCGGCCCCGGAGCCACCCGCTATCGTCTCGTAGTACTGATAGGTATCATTGCCGAATGTCAGGTTGTTCATGGTGCCCTGTGCTGCTGACATGACACCCAATGCCCCGAAGAGCGCATCGGTGATGGCCTGGCTGGTTTCCACATTGCCCGCGACCACGGCGGCTGGGTGCTGCGGCTTGAGGAAACACCCATCGGGAATAATGAGCGTAATCGGTTTGAGGCAACCGGCATTGAGCGGAATGGCGTCGTCAACGAGGCACCGGAAAACGTAGAGCACCGCTGCACGTGCAACTGCGTCGGGTGCATTGAAATTGCTTGCTACCTGCGCGCTGGTGCCCGTGAAATCAATCGTGGCGGCGCGTGCGTCTACGTCAATCTCAACTGCGAGTTTGATGGTGGCGCCGTTGTCCATCGTCAGCTCAAACGTGCTCGGCTTGAGTGTCGTGATGACCCGGCGCACGGCCTCTTCCGCGTTGTCCTGCACATGACCCATATAGGCCCGCACCGCTTCGAGGCCGAATTGGGCAACCATTTTGCGCAGCTCCTGAGCGCCTTTTTCACAGGCCGCAATTTGGGCGCGCAGGTCGGCGATGTTCTGATCCGGATTGCGGGCCGGGTAGGGGCCTGATGTCAGGAGTGCGCGCATGGCGTCCTCCTGGAAGACATCGGCATCGACCAGTTTGAAGCCGTCGATGAGGATGCCTTCTTCTTCTACTGTCCGGGAGTTGGACGGCATGGAGCCGGGGGTCAGGCCGCCAATGTCTGCGTGGTGGCCGCGTGCGGCGGTGAAGAACAGGCGTTTGGACCCGGTATCATCAAAGACCGGCGTCACAACCGTAATGTCTGGCAGGTGGGTGCCGCCATTGTAGGGGGCGTTCAAAACAAACACGTCGCCGGGTTGCATGTCAGGGTGTTGCTCGATGACGCTTTCAACCGTCGCGCCCATGGACCCTAAGTGCACGGGAATGTGCGGAGCATTGGCAACCAACTGGCCATCTCGGTCGAATATCGCGCAGGAGAAATCCAGCCGCTCCTTGATGTTCACCGAATGGGCCGTCTTTTCGAGGGTGAAGCCCATCTGTTCGGCAACGGACATGTAGAGATTGTTGAACACTTCCAGCATCACCGGGTCAGCTGTTGTGCCCAATGCTTCCGCGCGTTGTTTTTTCTGTGTGCGCGTGAGGATCACATGATTGAGCGGTGTCACATCCGCGCGCCAGCCGGGTTCGATGACGATTGTCTGGTGAGGCTCAATCAGGATGGCTGGTCCCGACACAAATGTACCCGGCGTTGCGTCCGCGCGATCAACGATGGGGGCATCGTGCCAGGCACTTTCCATGTACACGCGCGCGGTCTCTCTCGCAGGCGCTGCGACCTGCGAAGACATTTCTGCGGCTTGTTCTTCCGCCGGGCGTGGCTCAGCGCCGATTGCTTCCTGTGCCGCTGCTTCAAGTGTGATGGCATGGTCCGGTGAAAAGAACCCGAAGCGAGCGCGGTGGGCGTCTTCCAAAGATGTGGTGATAGCGCTGATGCTGCCAAAGGGGATTTCAAGCGCTGTGTCGGTGCCCTCGTAGCGTGCATGCACGGTTGGCTGCAGGGAGATGTGATCGGTGGAGACGCCCTGCGCTTCAACTTCAGCTGCAGAGGTCTGGCCCAGGCGGTCCAGCAGGGCGGATAGCTTTGCATGACCTTCTTCGTCGAGCCGTTCGTTCAAGGCTTCGGCCCGGGTAGCGCGAATGTCCGCCAGGCCCATGCCATAGGCTGACAGCAGCCCGGACATGGGGTGGATGATGCAGGTTTCCATGCCCAGCGCATCAGCAACGAGGCATGCGTGTTGACCGCCAGCGCCGCCGAAGCTTGTGAGGGCATAACGGGTTACGTCATACCCGCGCTGCACAGAAATCTTCTTGATGGCCTGCGCCATGTTCTCCACGGCGATCATCAAGAAGCCCTGAGCGATTTCCTCCGGTGTCGATTGTGTGTCGGTGGCAGACGAAATCTCCGACGCGAGGTGTTTGAATTTTTGCGTCACCGCATCAAGGTCCAGTGCTTCATCCGCATTGGGACCAAATATCTTGGGGAAGTGATGCGGCATCAGTTTGCCGGTCATCACGTTGGCGTCCGTCACCGTCAGGGGGCCGCCGCGCCGATAGGCTGTGGGGCCGGGGTCTGCGCCGGCGCTGTCAGGCCCAACGCGCATGCGGCTGCCATCAAACTGCAACAGTGACCCACCACCGGCGGCGACCGTGTGAATGCGCATCATGGGGGCCCGCATGCGTACGCCGGCCACTTCGGTCTCAAAGGCGCGTTCAAATGTGCCGTCGTAGTGGCACACATCGGTTGAGGTGCCGCCCATGTCGAAGCCGATGATCTTGTCATGACCTGCGAGGTGACTTGTCTCTACTGCGCCAACCACGCCACCTGCCGGCCCCGACAAAATGGCGTCCTTGCCGTGAAACAGATCAGCGTCGGTCAGGCCACCAGATGACTGCATGAACATCAGCCTGGTGCCGGTGGCTTCGCGATCCAGTGCTGTTGCTACCCGGTCCACGTAACGCCGCAGGATGGGAGAGAGATAGGCGTCCACCACGGTCGTGTCGCCACGGCTGACGAACTTCATCAGCGGGCTGGTGCCATGGCTGGTGGATATCTGCGTGAAGCCGATCTCCCGGGCGATGTCGGCAAGCCGCTGCTCGTGGGCCTGATAGCGGTAGCCATGCATCAGGCAGATCGCGACTACGCGTGTACCCTCGTCGAACACAGCCTGCATGTCCGAGCGGGCGCGGGCTTCATCCAGGGGAATGAGAACTTCGCCGCTGGCGGAGTAGCGTTCTGTTGCTTCCACCACATGGGCATACAGAAGCTCCGGGAGTTCAATGGCGAGTTTGAAGATGTCCGGGCGCGCCTGATAGCCAATGCGCAACGCATCCTTGAAGCCTTTGGTGGTGACAAACAGGGTGCGCTCGCCTTTGCGCTCGAGCAGGGCATTGGTGGCGACAGTCGTGCCCATCTTTACTGCACCGATTTCGCCAGCAGGCAGAGCTGCGTCTGACTCAACGCCAAGAAAACGCCGGATGGCCTCCAGCGCAGCATCTTCATAGTTGTCGGGATTTTCGGACAGCAGTTTGGCCGTTTGCAGCTGGCCATGTGGATCGCGTGCAACCACATCCGTGAAGGTGCCCCCACGGTCGATCCAGAAATCCCATTTTGAACTGCTGTGCTGTGTCATTGGAGACGGTGATACTGCGTTTTGAGGCTCAGGGCGAGATGGGTGCTCTGCATTTAGGGGATGCGGCGCCGTGTGCAATGTCGCATCGCCGCCCATGCCTCTATACAGTGCCCCCATGAGTCTGTGGGATCGCATCGCGGGGACGGCGCAGTCCGTCCTTGAAACACTGAAGAGCCTCGTCGGTAGCGGCGAAGGTGCGTCTGGTGTTGCCTTCACCATTGCGGTAATTGCGCTCTCCGCCAAGATGGCCAAGGCGGACGGCATCGTGACACCGGATGAGGTCGAGGCCTTCTCACAGGTTTTCACCGTAGAACCCGGCGACGAAGCGCATGTAGCCCGCGTCTTCAATCTGGCCCGACAGGACGTGGCGGGATTTGAAAGCTATGCCCGGCAGGTGGCCGGCATGTTCAAGGACCGCCCCGGCGTGCTTGAAGATGTGGTCGACGGCCTGTTTCACATCGCGCTGGCTGACGGCGTCGTCCATGACGATGAACTGGCGTTTCTGAAAAAGGTCTCGGCGATCTTCGGGTTCTCAGATTTCGAGTTTGCCCGTATCCAGGCCTCCAATACGGGCAAGGCTGTGGCTGATCCCTTCCTGGTACTGGGTGTGACGCCGGATGCAAGCAACGCCGATCTCAAAAAAGCCTATCGCCGGGCGGTGTCGGAAAATCATCCTGACAGGATGATGGCGCGTGGCGTGCCGGAAGAATTTGTTGCACTTGCGAACGACAAACTGGCCGCCATCAATACGGCGTGGGCGGAGCTGAAAAAGCAGCGCGACATCACCTGACCGGGCTTCAAGGGGACATGGAGCACGGCTGCGTTGCGAAAGTGTCGCTCGCCGGTTTGCGGGTCCACGTGTTAGAGCGCTGGGTATTATGACCCTGCCGCATCTCATCCTTATTCTGGCGATCTGCCTTGCCTGGGGCTTCAACTTCGTTGTCGCGAAGTTCGGAGTCGTCGAGGTATCGCCGATGATGCTGACGGGCTCGCGCTTCGCGCTCCTGTCGCTGGCGCTCATTCCGTTCCTCAAGATCGTGCCCGGCCAGATGTGGCGCATCTTTGTTGTGGCGATGACCATGGGCGGGATTCACTTCGCGCTGATGTTCGCGGCTCTTGATATCTCTGACACGGTTTCTGTGGTTGCCATTGGCGTGCAACTCAATGTGCCCTTTGCGACACTGCTCTCTGTTTTCATTCTGCACGAGGCCGTCGGGTGGCGGCGCTGGCTGGGGATGGGTATTGCGTTTTCCGGCGTTGTCCTCATCAGCTTTGATCCGGCGGTTTTCAATTCACTTGGCGGTATGGCGCTGGTGATTACGGCTGCCTTTATGGCAGCCGTCGGCATGGTCACCATGCGGCAGCTTGCGGGCGTGGGTGTCTTTACCCTTCAGGCGTGGATTGCCATTTTCTCTTGGCCGCCCATGTTCCTGCTCACGGCGCTGATCGAGCCGCACGAGTTTGCCGCTACGCTGAATGCGAGCTGGTTGGCGTGGAGTGCCATTCTCTACACCGCCGTTGGCGCGAGCCTGTTCGGCCACGCGGCCATGTTCTACCTGCTGCAGCGCTATGAAGTGTCGTTGATCTCACCGATCACGTTGCTGGCGCCGGTCATTGGTGTCTTTTTCGGCGTCACCCTGTGGGGTGATGAGTTGTCGTGGCGCATGGTTGTGGGCGGGATCATGACGCTGGCCGGTGTGCTGGCGATTGCTCTGCGCAAACCGCCGGATCCTGCGTCAGCGCAGGAGGCCTGAGCGTATGACGACGCCGCATCTAGCCTTCATGGTCCTGATCAATCTGATCTGGGGGTTCGCGCTTGTCGCGGGCAAGGGCTCGCTTGAGCATTTTCCACCATTCTTGTTCATGGCCATCCGCTTTGGTCTGGTGGCGCTCGTGCTGCTGCCGTTCCTCTCCATTCACTGGGGGCGGATGCGCGACGTCATGCTGATTGCCCTGTGCGCGGGACCCATCGGCTTTGGGTTCTTCTTTGCCGGTCTCGCCATTGCTGAGGCCTCGGTGGTCGCCATTGCGTCTCAAATGGCGGTTCCGATTTCGACTATCTTCTCGGTCATGTTTCTGGGTGAGAGAATACGGTGGCGGCGGTGGCTTGGCATCACGCTCGCCTTCCTGGGCGTCATGGTCATCAGCTTTGACCCACGGGTGTTCAGCTACATCGAAGGTCTGATTTTTGTTCTGTGCTCGGCCATTGTCGGCTCGTTCGGCACAATTTTGCAGCGGCGGATCAAGGGTGTCGGCACGTTTGAGCTGCAGGCATGGGTCGCGACTGTCGCACTGCCGTTTTCACTTGCGGCCACATTCCTGTTTGAGACCGCAGACCCTGTTGCCCTGATGGCAAGTGCTGACTGGATTGAGTGGGGGGGCATCATCTATGTCGCCTTTGCCTCCAGCCTTGTAGGGCATGCGGGCATCTATTGGCTGTTGCAGCGCTATGAAGTGTCGCAAACGGCGCCCTATACCCTGCTTGCGCCGCTGTTCACAGTGACCTTCGGTGTCTGGCTGCTGGGAGACATGTTAACCGAGCGTATGATCTTTGGTGGTTTGATCACACTCGCAGGTGTGCTCATTATCTCCCTGCGGGAGAAAAAGTTCACGGAGCGCGTGACGCGCGGAGCCTAGGGTTGGGCTCAGAGGGTAAGATCAATGGATATCGCCGGACACTGGTCGCCGAATTTTGATACGCGTGCTGATAATCGGGCACCGGACATGGTGGTGATCCATTACACTGGCATGGACACGGCGGAAGCAGCACTTGAGCGTCTGCAAGATCCCGAAGCCAAAGTCTCTGCGCACTATCTCATCGACGAAGCAGGGCGAGCCTACGCGCTTGTGCCCGAGTTCGAGAGGGCCTGGCATGCGGGCGTGTCGTCATGGGAGGGGGAGACGGACGTCAACTCACTCTCCATCGGCATTGAGCTGGCCAACACTGGTCACGAATTCGGCTATCCGGATTTTCCCGCCGCCCAGATCGCGACGCTTGTGGATCTGATGGCGGAGATATTCAGCCGGTGGCCGATGGAGCCGGGCAGGGTGGTTGGACACTCCGACGTGGCGCCCGGCCGCAAGGCTGATCCAGGCGAAAAGTTCCCCTGGAAAACACTAGCGGATGCAGGCTTTGCGCTTTGGGTCGAGCCCGCACCGCTCGCAGCCGGTCCCACACTTGGGCCCGGGGACAGTGGCGATGGCGTGCGCGACCTGCAGTCCGCGCTGGCACTGGCCGGGTATAGCATTGAGGTGGATGGCATTTACGGCGAAACAACGCTGGAGACTGTCACAGCCTTCCAGCGCCGCCAGCGGCCCGAGAGTGTCGATGGCATTGCCGATCTATCCACCCTCAAGACGCTGGCTGCTTTTCTGGCTGTCCTGAAAAGTCCGTCTACGGAATAAGAAGCACGCGACCGAAGGCCTTGCGGCTTTCGATGTGTTCGTGGGCGCCTGCGGCATCCTTGAGCGCGTATTCGCTATCGATCACGACTTTCAGTTCGCCCTTGGCAACAGCATCAAGATGCGTTGCCACAAGGTTGTGCATCCGGTCGGTGAAGATTTCAGCGCCCTGGAATACGCCGGTGATGGAGCGGTTGCCTTCACGCAGCGTCGATAGATCAAACTTGATGAACTCGCGACCAGCGTCACCAACGGTTGAGACGCGCCCGCGATAGCCCAGCGCATAAATGCTCTGCTGCAATGTGGGGCCACCGACAGGGTCCACCACCACATCAATACCTTTGCCGCCGGTCAGCTTCTTGGATTCTTCCACGAGGTCCTGCTCGACATAGTTGATGCCGTGATCAAGTCCGAGCGCCTTCAGCTTTTCGAGCTTGGCTTCAGAGGATGCTGTGGCGATCACCGTTGCGCCCGCGCGCTTGGCCAGCTGGATGGCGGCAATGCCAACGGCACTGGCACCGGCCTGAATTAGCGCTGTCTCTCCGGACTTGAGACGCCCGAACTCAAACAGGCAGTCATCCGCCGTGCCAAACGGGATGGGCACAGCCGATGCCTGCTTCATGTCCATGCCCTTTGGAATTTTCCAGGCGGTCTGCGGCAGGGTGAGGCGTTTTTCTGCATGGCTGCCGTGGAAGTTGATGCACACAACTTCGTCGCCGGGGGCAAAGCCTGAGACGTTCTTGCCGACTTCGAGCACCACGCCAGCGGACTGGTAGCCGACAATATGCGGGTTGGCGGCAAGATCTCCGCGCAGGCGGTTCAGCGTGTCGCCGCCTTCAATGGAAATGACCTTGTTCTCGACAAGAATGCCGTCATCGAACATGTCAGGGTCCGGCACGTCTTCATATTTGAGGACGGAGGGGGGGCCGTTTTCGTAATAGACCGCAGCTTTCATGATGGGCGTTTCCTTGGTTTTGAATGTCTGACGTTGGGTCACATGGTGGCTTCACGTCAGGGTGCAAGATGCCAATCAGCTTGACCAGTGCTGCGCCCTTAAGGCTTATAACCAACGCGTCAGATGGCCGGATGGTCGCTGGTCTGCTTGCAGACTGGAGGAAAGTCCGGGCTCCACGGAAGCACGGTGCCGGATAACGTCCGGCGGGGGCGACCCCAGGGAAAGTGCCACAGAAAGCAAACCGCCTTCTTTGGA